>JALEGX010000104.1 GCA_022763485.1 Paracoccaceae bacterium
CAGCCTACCTGATCGCCCATTTCGATACCCGTGCCGGTGATCATCATGGCAACCTTGACCTGGTTGTCGGGGTCCATCTTGCCACCTTCGACGAAGGGCGCAGGGAAGTGACCCGCATCCGGCCATTGCATCCGCACATAGAGGGTTTCGCCATCATGTGCTGCCTGAACGGTGGCGTTGATGATGCCGCGCTTGCCCGGAATCGGGGTCGGCTCGATCTCATCGTTTTTGCCACCACCGCCTGCGACAACTTTGTTGCCGATGGCTTCAAGCTCTTTGGCGTGGCAAGTGGTGCACTGATCGCCACCCTTGGTCAGGGGGCGGGCACCGCCGTGCTGTTTGCCGTTCTGGACCCACTCGAACGAGGCCTGACCCGGATAGAAGAGGGTCATGTCGCTTGCAGCAACCGCGTCCCAATCCACATTCGGCGCAACGTTGCCACCTGCGGGCGCGGCTGCTGCCTGTCCCGCGGCAAGCGCGCGTTCTTCTTCGCGGGCCGCTTCAACAGCGGCTGCGATACGGGCCTGGACGGCGTCCTGTTCGGCCTTCTTCGCAGCCGAAGCCGCTTCGGCCTCTGCCGCTTCCTTGGCTTCAACGCGGGCGAGGCTGGCCAGGTATTCCTGCGGGATCTCGCGGATGAAGGCCGGATTGGGGGCCTCGATCATTTCCAGATACTCATCCGATGCACGATCGCGCGGGCTGGTATGGGCGATGCCCTTGTGGCAGTCGATACAGGTCTGGCCCGTGGTCATCGCGTTCAAGTGCTGCTGACGTGCGCGGGGTTTCTGGAACTCCGGCATCATCGACTCGAAGTCGTGGCAGTTCCGGCACTCGCGCGAGTCGGTCTGCTTCATCCGCTTCCATTCGTTCTGGGCCAAATGTAGTCGCTTGGCTTCGAACTTCTCTTCGGTGTTGATGGTGCCCATCACCTTGCCGTAGAGCTCTCTCGACGCTTTGATCTTGCGGATCATCTTGTGGGTCCAGTCCTTCGGCACGTGACAGTCCGAACAGACCGCGCCCACGCCCGAGCGGTTCACGTCGTGAATGGTGCCCTGGTATTCCTTGTAGACGAAGTCATTCATCTCGTGACACGAGATGCAGAAGTCCTTGGTGTTGGTGGCTTCCATGGCGGTGTTGAAACCGCCCCAGAAGATGATGCCGGCGGCAAAGGCGCCGGCGATTCCGGCGACAGGCATTCCCCATAGGAAGTACCGTCGCCAGATCGGCTTTTTCGGTTCAGCACCGGTGGTCTGGGTCATATCCAGGCTCCATCTTGGCTCTCTGAGCGGCACCTGCGGTGCCACTGGTTAATTGGATTGCAAGGAGCGGGGGCGATCCGGGTGTTCCTGGGTGGCCTTGGGGCGCCCGGTCGTCACAATCCCGATGTCGCTGATGCGAAAAGGGGCGGGCGCCTGGCCCGCCCCCTGGAGGAGTTTTGCTTCGGTTTAGGTGACGTGGTTCGAACGGTTGTAGACGTTGAACTTGCCGGTCGGAGCGTAGAGCCCTTTGACGCGGCCGATTTCTTCCAGCGTCTTGGCGTCGAAGATCACCATTTCACCGTTCGGCTCTTTCGAGGATGCACGGTTCCATTTGGAGACCCAGACCTCGGTGCCGTCCTGGTTGAACTCGAAGTGAACGGCAACGTTGCCTTCATCTTCGGTGATCTGGATCGTCTTCACGATCTCACCAGTCTCTTTCGAGATGACCTGCACCGACTGTTGGACTTCCAGCTCGGGGTGTTTGGTCTGGTCAGCCCAGATGTAGTCCGAGTTCGGGTGGGTCCGGATGAACAGGCCTGCACCGTCGGTTTCGACTTCATAGCAGGTTTTCCATGCCTGATCCGGGTGCCCTTCGGGGTCGTTGCCCCAAACCGTCACGGTGCCTTCGCCCAGGTGGGTTGTACCGGCCACAGGACCGCAGTTCGGATCGACCCAGTTGGCGCCCGGTCCGGGGTGCGGCAGCGGCGCGGTGTCGATCATCGCTTCCAGCTTGTGGGTCTTGGTGTCGACCACAACCATTTTGTTCGATGCGTTTGCAGCGATCTGGAAGTAGCGACCGGTCGGATCAAAGAAGCCGTCGTGCAGGAACTTGGCCGAGTTGATCTTGTCGATGCGCAGGTTGTCGAGGTCGGTGTAATCCACCTGCCACAGCTGACCCAGCTCTTTCACCGCGACGATCCAGGTCGGCTCGTTCGGGGTGGTGTAGATGGCTGCCACGCGGGCCTCTTCGACATAGTCACCGTCCACGTTCACGCCGCGGGTCGACACGACCTTTTTCGGCTCCATGGTTTCGGCATCAACGATGGCGAAGTGCGGAGGCCAGTAGGCGCCGCCGATGACGTATTTACCGTCGCCGGACACTGCCACGTCGCGGGCGTCATACCCGATCGAGACTTCTGCCACGAGCATGTTTTCCGGGTTCTGCCACAGGTCGATTTTGGTCATCTTGCCGTCGCGGCCCATGGTGTACCAGAAGCGGCCCGGGTTTTCCGGCTCTTCCAGTTTGTGGTGCTCGGACGCTTTCAGAACGTGCACAGCATAGCCGGTCGGGATGTGTGCCAGAACTTCCTTGGTGTCGCCGTCGATCACGGCCACTTTACCTACGTCACGCTCGATGACGACGAAGAAGTTTTCCCAGTTGCGGCCGTGCAGCGGCTCGGTCGGGTAGTCTTTGGGCTCGACATAGACCTTGCGGGTCTGACGCATCTGCTCCAGCGACATTTCTGGCGGCTTCGGCGGATCCATCTGGATGTAGGTCGCCATATCCTTGATTTCCTGCTCGGTCATGATGTCCGAGAAGTTGTTCATACCGCCTTCGGTACCCCAGGAAATGATTTTCTCCAGGCGTTCCTGGCCCAGCTTCAGCGTACCGCTGATGGTTTCGGTGCCGTCTGCGTTCTTCTTCTTGACGACAGGCTCCAGGCTTTTGCCGGTGGCGCCCTTACGCAGCACGCCGTGACAACCGGCACACCGTTCAAAGTACAGTTGTTTCGAAGCTTCGAAAGCTTCCTCGCTCAGGGTCGGGCCTTCTGCGAATGCGGGCATGGCAACGCTGCCGAGCATCATGGCAAAGCCGACGCCGAGAGCACGAGTGGTTTTCTTGTAGGTGATTCCAAGTGACATGATCACTCTCCAGTTGCGTGGTGAGGCAGGTCGGAGAATGCGGAGGAGGGGCCTTCTGCTCCTTGACAAAAGTCAACGGTTTTCGCGTTTTCGTGAACAGTTAACCCTGAATTGCCGATCCGGACCACTGTTCGGGAGCTCCGGAAAATTGGGGTTATCGATGCATTATTTTCTGCATTTTGATTTTTGTTAAGTGCTTCGAATCATCCTCGGGATAGACCTGAAATCAGATGGGACGTCAGCCAGATCAGCTATCTGCAATCCAGCCAAACCAGCGTCTTTCGGGTTAAGGAGAACGAGAATGATGCGTACCGTGAACAGGGTCTTCAGCGAAGGTTTCAGGATCTTCTTTCTGGCCGCGGGACTATATGGGGTTTTCACCGGTGTGGTCTGGAGCCTGTGGCTGAGCGGGATGACGGAGAGCCCGTCGTCGTCGGTATCGCCGCACCTTTGGCATGCGCATGAGATGATCTTTGGCTATGCGACCGCGGCGGTTGGTGGGTTCTTCCTGACGGCGGTGCCGAACTGGACGAACACGCCGGGGGCCCGCCAGGGGTTCATTGCGCTGGCGGCCGGGCTCTGGCTGTTGGGGCGGCTTGCGGTCTGGTATTCGGCGGCCATTCCGCCGATCTGGGTTGCCGTCTTAGACATGGCTTTCGTGCCGTTTCTGGCGGCAAAGATCCTCAGCCAGCTGTTGAAACGCCCCAAACCGCAGAACATGATGTTCCTTGTCTTTCTGGTGCTGCTCTGGGTCGCCAACGGAATGGTGCATCTGGAATGGACGGGCGTCACCGAAGATACTGCGGCCAATGGTTTGCGGGCCGGGCTTCTGGTTCTGTGTGGCCTGATCGCCATTCTCGGCGGGCGCATCACGCCGGCCTTCACCCGCAACGCAATGAAGCGGGCGGGGGTGGCGGAAAGCGCCTGGCCCCGGTCCAGTCAGGTGATTGAAAAGGCGACGCTGGTTTCGGCACTTGCCCTGCCGGTTCTGGTGCTGGTGCCGCTGCCCGTTCAGGTAAGCGCTGCGGTTGCCGTGGTTCTGGGGGTTCTGCAATGTGCCCGCCTCACCAATTGGCGCGCGCGCTGGTGCCTGCGACAGCCGATTCTCTTTGCGCTGCATCTGGGGCTGGGGATGCTGGCGGTCGGCCTGCTGCTCTGGGGGCTGGCCGGGTTCGGATTGGGCGATGAAATCGCCGCGTTGCATGTTCTGGGAATCGGCTGTGTCGGTGGCATGACCCTGGCGGTGATGAGCCGCGCGGGACTGGGGCATTCCGGACGTCCGCTTGTGGCGCCTGGACCGGTGGCGGTGGGGTATTTCGTTCTGGCGGCAGCGGCGGTTCTACGGTGGCTGGGCAGCGAATTGGGCAGCGAATTCTTCCTGCCAAGCATGCTGGGCACCGGGGCGCTATGGGTGCTGGCCTTTGCGCTTTACCTGCTGGCCATGTGGCCCGCGCTGACGCAGCCGCGGGTCGATTCCTGAGCGCCCGTTAACCATGCATATCGGGGTGAGCCCCGTCTGGCCGCCGGTGGAAAGTCCCCACCGGCGGCTTTGTTATTCGCGGATAAAAACTTTGTATTTCAGTGATTTGCATTCCTGATGGATAAGCTTGACTTTTGTTAAGGAACGCAAGCGGATCTCCGCCGATAACAGAATGACCGTAAACGCAGCGCAAAGGAGAGCGCAATGCGCGAAGTCATGACAAAAAGCATGGCCCGCAACATTTTCTATGGCGGGTCACTGTTCTTTATCCTCATCTTCCTGGCGCTATCGTTCCATTCGGTTCGGTATGTCGTCACAACCTCAACCAACGTAGAAACGCTGACCCACAGCGTCGCCGCAGGTAAGAAAGTCTGGGAAGACAAGACCTGCATCAACTGTCACTCCCTGATGGGAGAGGGTGCCTATTTCGCCCCCGAGCTGGCCAACGTCATGGACCGCTGGGGTGTGCAAGAGGACCCTGAAGAAGCGTTCGAAACCCTGAAAGCCTGGATGGAAAGCCAGCCGACCGGGATCGAAGGCCGCCGCCAGATGCCCAACTTCAATCTGAGCGACGAAGAAATCCGCAACCTCAGCGACTTCCTGCTCTGGACGAACACGATCGACGACCAGAACTGGCCGCCGAATGATGCGGGCTAAGGAGACTTGAGACCATGAAATATCAATCTCAAAAAATCGCTCTTGTCTATTTTGCCGTAGCCATGGGCCTGTTCGCGATCCAGGTGCTGGGCGGTCTGCTCGCCGGCTGGATCTATGTATCCCCGAACACGCTGTCGGAGACCCTGCCGTTCAACACCGTTCGGATGCTTCACACCAACTCGTTGATCGTGTGGCTGATCACCGGCTTCTTCGGTGCCGCATACTTCCTGATCCCGGAAGAGGCGGAACGCGAAATCCACTCGGAAAAGATCGCCTATCTGCAGCTGGCCATTCTGGTCATCGGCACCTTGGGCGTGGTTGTCACCTATGTGTTCAACCTGTTCGAAGGCAACTGGCTGCTGGGTAAGGAAGGCCGCGAGTTCATCGAACAACCCAAGTGGGTCAAGGCGGGTATCGTGGTTGCAGCTCTGCTGTTCCTCTACAACGTCACCATGACGGTGTTGAAAGGCAAGAAGACCGCGATCACCAACATCCTGCTTCTGGGTCTCTGGGGTCTGGCGCTGCTGTTCCTGTTCAGCTTCTACAACCCTGAAAACCTGGCCCTGGACAAAATGTTCTGGTGGTACATCGTTCACCTGTGGGTGGAAGGCGTCTGGGAACTGATCATGGCGTCGATCCTGGCCTACCTGATGCTGAAACTGACCGGTGTCGACCGCGAGATCGTGGAAAAATGGCTCTATGTCATCGTCGCTGCCGCCCTGTTCTCGGGTATCCTGGGCACCGGACACCACTACTACTGGATCGGTACGCCCGCATACTGGCAGTGGATCGGCTCGATCTTCAGCTCGCTGGAAGTCATTCCCTTCTTCGCGATGATGGCCTTTGCCTTCGTCATGGTCTGGAAAGGCCGTCGTGATCACCCGAACAAGGCTGCACTGCTGTGGTCGCTGGGCTGTGCCACTCTGGCCTTCTTCGGCGCGGGTGTCTGGGGCTTCCTGCACACGCTGCACGGTGTGAACTACTACACCCACGGCACGCAGATCACCGCCGCACACGGTCACCTTGCCTTCTTCGGCGCCTATGTGGCCCTGAACCTGGCGATCTTCAGCTACGCCATGCCGATCCTGAAAGGGCGCGATCCCTACAACCAGGTGCTGAACATGGGTTCGTTCTGGCTGATGACCTCGGGTATGGTCTTCATGACCTTCGTGCTGACCTTTGCCGGCACCATCCAGACCCACCTGCAGCGTGTTCTGGGCGACTACTACATGGACGTTCAGGACCAGCTGGAGATCTTCTACTGGATGCGCTTCGGCTCTGGTCTGGTGGTCGTGATCGGTGCGCTGGTGTTCATCTACGCCATCTGGGTCCCGCGTAAGGAACTGATCGAACGCGGTGCTGCTGAAACTCCTGCTGAGTAATGGACATGGACGGAAATATGAACCTCGGAACGGGGGCGGCTGACGCCCCCTTCTACCTCCCGCAAGGTGACGAACGCGAAGTCTTCGCCGCCGCGCATGAAAACGGTCTGCCGGTCCTGCTCAAAGGTCCGACGGGCTGCGGCAAAACCCGCTTTGTGGCCCACATGGCCGCCAAACTGGGACGCCCCCTTTACACTGTGGCCTGCCACGATGACCTGGCTGCGGCCGACCTGATCGGACGCTACCTGCTGAAGGGCGGGGAAACCGTCTGGGTCGATGGTCCGCTGACCCGCGCCGTGCGCGAAGGTGCGATCTGCTACCTTGATGAGGTGGTCGAGGCACGCAAGGACGTGACCGTGGTGCTGCACCCGCTGACCGACGACCGGCGCATCCTGCCGATCGACCGGACCGGCGAAGAGCTGGAAGCCGCACCCGGCTTCATGCTGGTTGCCTCCTACAACCCCGGATACCAGAACATCCTGAAGACCCTGAAACCGTCGACACGTCAGCGGTTCATCTCGGTCGAATTCGATTTCCCGGATCCCGAACTTGAAGCACAGGTCGTTGCAAAGGAAAGCGGACTTGACGCTGACCGCTGCAAGGCGCTGGTGCGCCTGGCCGGCAAGCTGCGCGGCCTGAAAGGGCAGGATCTGGAAGAAGGCGTTTCCACCCGTCTGGTGGTCTATGCCGCAACCTTGATTGCACAGGGAATGAATACCGATCGCGCCATCCGTGCGGCGATGATCGAGCCTCTTACAGATGATGAAGAGATAAAGCGCGGGCTCCTCGATCTTGTCGCAGCCGTCTTTGGGTGAGGCCGGCTGATGGTCAAGATCGACTTTGAGCCATGGGAACCCGAAGAAACTGTCGGGAAACTGTGGCACAACTTTGCCAGCCGTCTCGATGCGCCGGAAGCGCATGAGGGAGCCGCTGTCGACCTCTCTGAGGTCGGGGGACGGCTGGCAGTCCTATTCCGGGGTCTCGGGGGCAGTCCAACTGTGGAACTGCGCCCCGTTTCCCCCGAAGTTTCACGCCACCGCCTGAGCTGGGTCCGACGACTGGGGGCTGAGGCCGAACAGCTGCCGCGCGCCAGTTTCGACGGCGAGGTGCTGCGCCTGCCTGACCGGCTTGCGGTTTTTCCCAGCCGCGAGGCCAATGGGGCGCTTTATGTCTGGCTGGCCGCCGCTGCGGCCTTTGCCGGAACCCGCATCGACGAAGACGACCCACTGCGCGCGGATCTGCGCGCCTTGATGGCCGCCGAAGCGATGGTGGATGCCGCGCTGGACGACGCGCCGGGCCTGCGCGATCTTTATGCCGCGCTGGCAGAGGGCATTCTGTATCAACGCCAAGTCCCAAATTTGCCGCCGGTCGAGGCCGCCATTGAGAACATTATCCGTCACCTTTTGGGCGAAGCGCTCAGCAAGGACGGGGACAAGCTCTGGTCCGCTGCACTGGCCGGTGACTTTGGCGACATTCAGGCCCCGCATGGGTATCAGCCGTTCCGCCCGGTGCCGCTCTGGCCGATGCTGCGTCCGGTGTCCTTCTCTGAACATATGGAAGTTGAGAGCCGGGACACCGAAGGGCCACCAGAGGAAAGCAGCGAGAAGACCCACCGCGCGCGCCGCCGCAAGTCGGATCAGGCCGAACGGAATGACAGCTTCATCCTGCACAAGTTCGAAGCGATCCTGAGCTGGGCCGAATTCCTGAACCTGAACCGCCGGGTCGATGATGACGATCCCGACAACGCCAAGAAGGCGGCCGATGATCAGGATGAAATCGGTCTGGGACAGATTTCGAAGGCCCCACCGACGCGGCTGAAGCTGCATCTGGATCTGGCGCCCGAAGACGTGGATCGTGAGCGGTTGTCGGGCAAGGTGATGTATCCCGAATGGGACGTGCGCAGCGGGCAATATCTGCCTGATCACGTCAGCGTTCTGACCTCGCAGGCGGAAATTCGCGACGATGCCGAAGACTTCGGCAAGGATCCCGCGACTGCGCGCCGAATTCGCGCTGTCAAACGTCAGTTCGAAGCGCTGCGGCCGGGTCGGATCATGACGCGGGGCCATCTGGACGGCGATGCGCTGGACATCGAAGCGGCCGTTCGGGCGCAGGTGGATCGCGCCGCCAGTGGCGAGGGCAACGAACGTGTCTGGCTGCAATCGCGCCCCGAAGCGCGGGATCTGGCGGTTTCAATCCTGCTGGATGTCAGCCGTTCCACCGAAAGCGCGGTTTCGGGCCGTGCGGTCATCGATATCGAGCGCGAGGCCCTGGCCGCGCTGGCCTGGGGCTTGAACGCCTGTGGTGACGACTTTGCCATCCACGCCTTCAGCTCGCTGAAGCGCAGCCGCGTCTACGTGCAGAAATGCAAGGGCTTTGATGAACCGATGGGCGGGCTTGTGGAACAGCGTATCGCCTCTCTGCGGCCGGGGTTCTATACCCGGTTGGGCGCGGCCATCCGGCACACCTCGGCGGATCTTGCCTTGCAGACCCGCAAGCGTCGGCTGCTGCTGGTGATCACTGATGGCAAGCCCAATGATCTGGACCACTATGAGGGACGGCACGGGATCGAAGACACTGCAATGGCGGTGCGCGAAGCCCGCAGGCAGGGGCAGTCGGTCTTTGGTGTCACTATCGACCGGCAGGCCAAAAGCTGGTTTGCCCGGATGTTCGGGCAGGGGGGCTTTGCCGTCATTCCCGAACCGTCGCGCCTGACAATGGCGCTGCCACAGATCTATCGGCAACTGGTCGGAGGCTGACAGGCGGAGATGTCTGACGCATCGGCAATAGATGACCTGCCCGGTGAGCTGATGATGTGGGTGCTCATCGTGTCAGAGCTGCTGGTTTTTGGTGGAGGGCTGCTGGCCTTCATGGCCGTGCGCCTGACCGACCCGATCGGGTTTGCCGAAGCGCAGAGCCATCTTTACCGGACCGGCGCGGCGCTGAATACGGTGGTGCTGGTGTCCAGCGGCTTTCTGGCGGCCTGTGCGCTGGCGTGGCGTCGCACCGGCGCGCGGTTGAAGGCGCGATTGGCCCTTGTCGCCGCCGCAGCTCTGGGCGTGGTATTCCTGATCATCAAGGGTGCGGAATACGCGGGCAAGGCAGAGGTGGGGATCTCCTATGAAACCCACCCGTTCTTCATGTTCTATTATCTGCTGACCGGGTTTCACGCGGCGCATGTGCTGGCTGGCGTGTTTCTTCTGTTGCTGGTGGCCTGGCGCGACCAGCCGCGCAATATCGAAGCCGGGGCGCAGTTCTGGCATATGGTCGATCTGGTCTGGGTGCTGCTGTTCCCGGTCGTCTATTTGCTGGCGTGAGCGATATGGATCAGAGCCTGAACCCCGAAAACACCTCAGCCCGCCCCACACGCCGCCTGACGCTGGCCTGGGCGACGCTGATCGCGCTCAGCCTTGGCGCAGCGGTGCTGACGCTTCTGATGCTGCCCGCCAAAGTCACCGGGGGTGTCATGCTGCTGCTGGCGCTGCTCAAGGCGCGGATCATTCTGGCGCAATATCTGGAGCTTGCGCACGCCCCTGACTGGCTCAGGGGGTTCACCTTTGTGCTGGTGCTCTTTGCCCTCACGCTGTTCGGCCTGTTCCTGATCTGAAACAGGCCGTCCGCGTTTCCGGGATCCCGGTGACGATCAGTTCTGAAAGGCGCTGGCCAAGGGATCGGGCAGATCAAATTCCTGCAAGACACGGGCGCGCGCATCGGCGGACATCTTGCGGGCTGTTTTCTCAACGATCCGCTGGATCTTGTCTTCGGCATGTTTGGCGGCGAAGGGTGCAAAATACCACTTCAGGAACACGAAACAGATCACGTCTTCCAGCGCCTGCACTTCGGCGTCACGCTTGATGCCCTGCTTGCGCAGCATCCGCCCGGCGGCTTCCATCTCTGCTTCGGAATAGCCCGCCTCCTGCATGAAGCGGCAGACCACCTTGGCATGATGGTCAGCCAGATCCTTGCGCCAGGTCAGATAGCCGGTTCGGCCTTCCGGATATTCGGCGCGGGCCAGGCTCCAGCGTTCCACATGCTGACCGCGCGCGGCCAGTTGCAGCGGCTCGGACGCGTCGGGAAACAGCCGGTGCAGCTCTTCGGTCATGCGCTTGCCATAAAGCAGCGCCTCGGGCTGTCCGTCTTCGATCCGCGGATCATGTTGATTTGCGGCGTCGATCGACGCGAGGACCTGTTCAAGGCGTTCTGTCATGGTTTGCTCCAGCTGTCTGCGGGATCGGCTTCTGCGTAGTGCCGCAGGACTTCGATGTCTTCGATTTCGGCGTGGTTCTTCTTGACCTTCACGCCCACGGTTTTCAGCCGGGCAAAGGCGCGGCTCAGGCTTTCGGGTTTCATACCCAGGCGTCCGGCGATCAGGACCTTGTCATAGGGCAGGGTCACATCGCATTCCCCGGTTTCACAATCCGTCAGGTTCAGCAGGAACTCGGCAACGCGCTGGGCTCCGGTCTGCGCCTTCAACTGTTCCAGCTGTTCGACCAGAGAGTGCAGATGGGTAAATGTCGAGGCAAGAACCGAGATGCAGATATCGGGATCCTGTCGCATCAACGAGGTAAAGACCGACGCAGGAATATGCATCACCTCACAGGGCGTCACGGCTTCGGCTGAAACCGGATAGGGCATACCGCGAAGGGCGACGGCTTCGCCGAAGCTTTCGCCGCGGGTAAAGACGCTCACCACCGCTTCCGATCCGGTGGGGGACATGCGAAACAGCTTCACCCAACCCTCCAGAACGATGTGGATCGCGGTGGCTTCTTCATCCTGCAGGAACAGGGTTTCACCGCGCTCATAGTGTCGCCAGATCGCATTGGACAACAGATGTTCCACATGCTTTTCCGGCAACGACCGGATCAGCAGCGAGTTGCGTGCAATCGATTTCTGAAGCTCGTAAGCCAAGCGTTTTCCCCCGTATTCGCCTGCGCCATCGTTGTGCGTTCAGCCCGACTTGCAGTTTTTCGGCTCGGTTGCTTTGGATCAGCAGGCCCTGTTCTGCCGGTTGAACGTGACGCTCCCGTGACAGGTCCGAGGCGCGGTTTCGCGCATTTCTCGGGCCTTGCCAAGGGGCAAGACAAACATGTCATGTCTCTTGACAATAGTCATGTCACCCCATGCGTCACGTCATTAGCGTTGTTGCAATTCCGTCCCCTTGGAGGTGTCGCGATGCAATTCGACAGCTATTTTGAATCCCGCCTGAACACGCTGCGTGAAGAAGGCAACTACCGTGTATTCATTGATCTGCAACGCAAGCGCGGGGCCTACCCCAACGCAAAGCAGACCGATGGCCAGACAAAGCGCGACGTGCAGATCTGGTGCTCGAACGACTATCTGGGCATGGGTCAGCACCCTGACGTGCTGACCGCAATGCATGGGGCGCTGGACCGCTGCGGCGCCGGGGCTGGCGGCACGCGCAACATCTCGGGCACCACCCATGACCACGTGCTGCTGGAAACGGAGCTGGCGGATCTGCACGGCAAGGAAGCGGCGCTGCTCTTCACCTCGGGCTACGTGTCAAACTGGGCGGCGCTGGGGACACTCGCCAGCCAGATCCCGGGGTGCATCGTGTTTTCCGACGCTCTGAACCACGCCTCCATGATCGAAGGCATCCGCCACTCCAAGGCGCAGAAGGTGATCTGGAAGCACAATGATCTGGAGGATCTGGCTGCAAAACTGGCGGCCGCAGATCCGGATGCGCCCAAGCTGATCGCCTTTGAATCCGTCTACTCGATGGATGGCGACATCGCCCCGATCAAGGAGATCTGTGATCTGGCCGACCAATTCGGCGCGATGACCTATCTGGATGAGGTACACGCGGTTGGCCTTTATGGCCCGCGCGGGGGCGGCATCGCCGAACGCGAAGGGCTGATGGACCGTCTGACCGTCATCGAAGGCACCCTGGGCAAAGCCTATGGCGTGGTCGGCGGCTATATCGCGGCCTCCGCGGCGCTGTGCGATTTCGTTCGCAGCTTTGCCAGCGGCTTCATCTTCACCACCGCTCTGCCACCAGCCATCGCCGCCGGGGCTGCGGCCTCGGTCCGCCACCTGAAATCCTCGTCCGCCGAGCGTGATCTGCAGAAAGAGCGGGTGGCCCAGGTGCGGGCGCGTCTGGATGCCGAAGGGATCCCCCATCTGCCCAACCCCAGCCATATCATCCCGGTGATGGTGGGCGACCCGGTGAAGTGCAAGTTCATCTCTGACACGCTGCTGGAAGAGTTCGGCATCTACATCCAGCCGATCAACTATCCCACGGTCCCGAAAGGGACGGAGCGCCTGCGGATTACCCCGTCCCCGGTGCACAGCGAAGCTGACATTGATCGCTTGGTTGGCGCGCTATCTGCGCTCTGGCAGCGGTGCCAGATGGCCCGGATGCCTTTGGCAGCTCAATGAATTCAACGGGTTGAATTCGACGGAGGATCGCGAAAATCAGGCTCCTCCCTAACAAATGTCAAGAACCGCCAACCCGGAATTTCCTAATTTGGCGACGAATATCTACCAACCGGTCCCGACTCATGTTTGTGCGTTCCTTTCAGACATCTTCCAGGCAAAAGGCTGCGTTCCGCGCGGTCCTGGCGCAACTGGCAGTGTCGCGGGTCCTGACCGGATTACTGGGGGCGCTGGCACTTGTTCTGCAATTGCTGGCCCCCTCTTTTTCTTCTGCCTCCGAAGGGGAATGGATCGAGATCTGCTCGGAAGCGGGTGCGATCATGGTTCAGGTGGACCTGTCCGGCAACGCCGACCAGCCATCCCCCACCGGAGCCCCGTGCCCGGAATGCGCTGACTGCGTTTTGTGCACAACTTGCGACGTGGCCGCCCCTGATGCGGTACCCGTGATCGAGGTCCGCGACCTGCGGGTCAAACCCGTTCAACCGGTTTTGCAGACATCTGTTTCGGTGAACCCCGCGCAACTTTGGCCCGAAACCCGTGGCCCCCCGCTTGCGCCCCAAGATAGAACTGAACGCGTTGTCCGCGCGTCCATGGCCTCAACCCTCAAGACAGGAGGTGCGCCGTGGAGCTGACACGCGCAATCCGATCCGGTCTGGCCATCCTTGCCCTGCTTTTTGCGAGCCTGGCCGTGACACCTGCGAAGGCTGATAGCCTCGCTTCTTTCCTGCCCGATATTGCCCCTGCTGATCTGGCTGAAGGCGCGGACGCCTTTGGTCCGGTGCGCGATGACGTCAAGGTTGCCCCTGTGCTGCGCGGCGACCAGACCGTCGCCTGGGCTTTTCTGACCTCCGATTTTGTTGGCACGACCGGCTATTCCGGCAAGCCGATCCACGTGGTTGCAGCCATTGATGCGGATGCGGTTCTGACCGGGGTCAAGCTGGTCAAACACTCTGAACCGATCGTGCTGATCGGCATTCCGAACTCCAAGATGGTGGCGCTGACCGAAGGCTATGCCGGTCTGGACCTGAAGGCCGAAGCGGCTTCGGGTGGGGACGCGCATGAGCTTGACATCATCTCGGGCGCGACGGTGACCATCATGGTGATCGACGACAGCCTTGTGCGCGCGGGGATCAAGGTCTCGCGGGCGCTGGGGCTGGGTGGTCTGTCCCAGGTACAGACCGGGCCCAAGCGCGAAATCGACATGACGCAGGACGCGGTCGAGGATTGGGCGACCTTGTCGGGCGACGGCTCCGTGCGCCGCATGACGCTGGACATCGGCCAGATCAACAAGGCCTTTGAAGACACCGGCGATGAACGCGCCGCGAAACGCCCCGAAGCGGGCGAACCCGGCGACACCTATATCGACATGCATGTGGCGCTGGTCTCGGTCCCGTCGATCGGCAAATCCCTGCTGGGTGAGGCCGAATACAAGAACCTGGTCGACTGGCTGGAACCCGGTGAACACGCGCTGCTGATGCTGGGACGTGGGGCCTACAGCTACAAGGGCTCGGGCTATGTGCGGGGCGGTATCTTTGACCGGATCCAGCTGATCCAGGGCGACAACAATGTCCGTTTCTTTGACCGGCAACAGCGCCGTCTGGGCGCGCTGGCAACCGACGACAGCCCCAGCTTTGTCGAGCTGGACCTGTTCAAGATCCCGGCAGATGCCGAGTTTGATCCGGCGGAACCCTTCCGCATCCAGCTGCTGGCGCAGCGCGCCGTGGGCGCCATCGAAAAGACCTTCCTGACCTATGACCTTGGCTACAAGCTGCCGCCGCGCTTCCTGTTGCCGGTCGAGGTCCCCGTGGTGGTCGAGGACGCAACCGCCGAAGCCGCAGCCAAATCGGCCCTGTGGAAGCGGATCTGGAACGACAAACAGGTCGAGATCGCTGTGCTGGGGGCCATGCTGCTGGTGCTGACGGGTGTCTTCTTCTTCCAGTTCCACGCCACGATGAATGCGCGTGCCTTCTACTGGTTCCGCATCGGGTATCTGTCGGTGACGCTGGTCTTCCTGGGCTGGTACGCAAATGCGCAGCTGTCCGTCGTGAACCTGATGGCGCTGGCCGGCAGCTTGCGCAGCGGCTTCACCTGGGACGCCTTCCTGCTGGATCCGCTGGTCTTCATCCAGTGGTTCGCCATCGCCGCCGCGCTGCTGTTCTGGGGACGTGGGGCCTATTGTGGCTGGCTGTGCCCGTTCGGCGCCCTGCAGGAACTGCTGAACAAAGCCGCGCGCGCGCTAAAGGTGCCGCAGTGGACGTTGCCCTGGGGGCTGCATGAACGCCTGTGGCCGCTGAAATACATGATCTTCCTGGGTCTGTTTGGCCTGTCGATGGTGTCGATTCCGCTGGCCGAAACCTATGCCGAGGTCGAACCGTTCAAAACGGCGATCATCCTGAAATTCGCGCGGGAATGGCCCTTTGTCCTTTTCGCAGTGGCGCTGCTGCTGGCGGGCCTGTTCATCGAACGCTTCTACTGCCGCTATCTCTGCCCGCTGGGTGGGGCGCTGGCGATCCCCGCGCGGATCCGCATGTTCGACTGGCTGCGTCGCTACAAGGAATGTGGCACGCCCTGTCAGACCTGCGCCAACGAATGCCCCGTTCAGGCCATTCACCCCACCGGTGAAATCAACCCGAACGAGTGCGTGGACTGCCTGCATTGTCAGGTCCTCTACCAATCCGAGAGCAAATGCCCGGTCGTGATCAAGCAATTGAAACGCCGTGCGAAGGTGGGTTCTGCCGACCTGAAAACACCTCTCGGGGAACCCCCGGCGAACCATCCGAACGCCAAACCGAAAGCTTCCTGAAGGAGGAAAACCATGTCGGAACACGATACCAAACTGAACGTCACACGTCGTGGCCTGTTGGGCGCGACCGCAACCGGGGCAGTGGCTGCCGCTGCCGGGCTGGGATCGACGCTGATGACCGCGAAGGAAGCCAGCGCGGCCGCCAATGTCCATCTGGAGCCGGGTGAGCTGGACGAGTATTACGGCTTCTGGTCCTCGGGTCAGACCGGTGAGCTGCGCATTCTGGGCGTGCCCTCCATGCGCGAACTGATGCGGGTGCCGGTGTTCAACCGCTGCTCGGCCACCGGCTGGGGTCAGACAAATGAGTCGCTGAAGATCCTGACCGAAGGCCTGCTGCCGGAAACCAAGGAATTCCTGGCGGCCAACGGCAAGGTCACCTATGACAACGGCGACCTTCACCACCCGCATATGTCATTCACCGACGGCACCTATGACGGCCGCTTCCTGTTCATGAACGACAAGGCCAACACCCGCGTGGCCCGCGTGCGCTGTGACGTGATGAAGTGCGACAAGATCATCGAGATCCCGAACGCACACGACATCCACGGCCTGCGTCCGCAGAAATACCCGCGCACCGGTTATGTCTTTGCCAACGGCGAGCACGAAGCACCGCTGGTCAACGACGGCTCGATCCTGGACAAGCCCGAAGAATATGTGAACATCTTCACCGCCATCGACGGTGACAGCATGGAAGTCGCATGGCAGGTCATCGTCTCGGGCAACCTGGACAACACCGACTGCGACTATCAGGGCAACTATGCCTTCTCGACCTCCTACAACTCGGAAATGGGTATGAACCTGACCGAGATGACCGAGAGCGAGCAGGACCACGTTGTGGTCTTCGACCTGAAAGCCATCGAGGCCGCCGTGGCCGCAGGCAACTATCAGGAGCTGAAGGGCGTCAAGGTCGTGGATGGCCGCAAGGGGTCCGGCCTGAACGTCACCAAGTACATCCCGATCCCGAACTCGCCCCACGGCGTGAACGCGGCTCCGGACAAGAAGCACATCATGATCAACGGCAAGCTGTCGCCGACCGTTTCGGTGATCGACGTGACCAAGCTGCCTGATGTGTTCGGTGGTGCCGATCCGCGCTCGGCCATCGTGGCAGAGCCGCAGCTGGGTCTTGGCCCGCTCCACACCGCCTTCGACAACAAGGGCAACGCCTACACGACCCTGTTCCTGGACAGCCAGGTCGTGAAGTGGAACATCGCCAAGGCGATCGAGTCCTTCGCGGGTGCCGATGTTGACCCGATCGTTGACAAAGTGGACGTGCAGTACCAGCCGGGCCACAACTCGACCTCCATGGGTGAAACCGCAGAGGCCGACGGCAAGTGGCTGATTTCGATGAACAAGTTCTCGAAAGACCGCTTCCTGAACGTGGGTCCGCTGAAGCCGGAGAACGAGCAGCTGATCGACATCTCGGGCGACAAGATGAAGGTGGTCCACGATGGCCCGACCTTTGCCGAACCGCACGACTCGATCATCGTTCACCGCTCCAAGGTGAATCCGCTGAACGTCTGGAACCGTAACGACCCGATGTGGGCCGAAGCGCGCAAACAGGCCGAAGCGGACGGCGTGGATCTGGATGACTATCAGGACACCGTGATCCGCGACGGCGACAAGGTGCGCGTCTACATGTCCAGCCAGGCACCGAACTTCGCGATTGAGCAGTTCACCGTCAAACAGGGCGATGAAGTCACCGTGATCGTCACCAACCTGGATGACGTGGATGACGTGACCCACGGCTTCTGCATGGCGAACTTCGGCGTCGCAATGGAAGTTGGCCCGCAGGCCACCGCCTCGGTCACCTTCATCGCGGAACGTCCCGGCGTGCATTGGTTCTACTGCCAGTGGTTCTGCCATGCGCTGCACATGGAAATGCGCGGCCGGATGCTGGTTGAACCGCGCGGAGCCTAAGATCATGCGCTGGCTCCTGTCCATATCGCTCCTGCTTGCGGCGCCCGCTTGGGCGGCGGAATGGGACGTGCCCAACCGGGCAGGGGCCATCACCCAAACACTGGCCCAGGCGGAGGATGGTGACATCCTCCGGCTGGCCCCCGGCACCTATGCCGAAAACCTTGTGCTGGACCGGCCTGTCGAGATCGATGGGCAGGGCCATGCAACACTCGATGGCCAGGGAGAGGGCAGCGTGATCACGGTCACTGGCCCCGGTGTGGTCGTGCGCAACCTGACCGTTATCGGCTCCGGCTCTTCGCATGACACCATCGACAGCGGCATCAAGCTGACCAAGACCGCCAAGGCGCCGCAGGTCCTGAACAACACGCTGTTGGGCAACCTCTATGGCATCGACATTCACGGTGCGCGCGACAGTTTTGTGCAGGGTAATCGGATCGAGGGGCGGCTGGACCGTCACATGAACATCCGCGGCAATGGCATCTATGTCTGGAACGCGCCCGGCGCCACGGTGGACGGAAATGACATCCGCTTTGGCCGCGACGGTATCTTTGTCAATTCGTCCAAGAAAAATCGCTTTACCAACAACACCTTCCGCGATCTTCGCTTTGCCGTGCACTACATGTACGCTGACAATTCCGAGGTTTCTGGGAATGTGTCGATCGGCAATGACCTTGGCTATGCGGTCATGTTCTCTACCCGGGTGAAGGTCACGGACAACGTGTCCATCGGCGATCGCGAACATGGCGTCATGCTGAACTATGCCAACAAGTCCCAGATCACCGGCAATGTGGTGAAGGGCGGGGCAGAGAAATGTACTTTCCTCTACAACTCACACAAGAACGACTTCAGCGGCAACTGGTTTGAAGGCTGCGACATCGGCATCCATTTCACCGCCGGGTCGCAGAACAACCGGATCGTTGAAAACGCCTTTCTGGGCAACCGGACCCAAGTGAAATACGTTTCGACCAAATGGGTCGAATGGTCCGAAGACGGGCGCGGCAACTACTGGTCCGACTTTGCCGCCTTTGATGTGGATGGCAACGGCATCGCCGATGCTCCGTACCGCCCGAATGACAGCATGGACCACGTGCTGTGGACCCAGCCGTCGGCCAAGCTGCTGCTGGGCTCGCCCGCCGTACAACTGGTGCGCTGGTCGCAATCGGCCTTCCCGGCGTTGTTGCCGGGTGGCGTGATCGACAGCAATGCGCTGATCAAGCCCGAACTTCCAACCGCTATGCAAAAGGTGCCTCATGACGGATAAGGCCCTGGAAATCCAAGACGTAAGCAAGGACCGGGGCAAGACCCGTGTTCTGAACCAGATCAATCTGACCGTGTCCCCCGGTGAGCGCGTGGCGCTGCTGGGGCACAATGGGGCGGGCAAATCGACCCTGATCAAATCCATCCTGGGCCTGACGCCGATCCAAGGTGGGCAAATCTCGGTCGGGGGCGCGGCACCGGGCACCCAACGGGCCCGGACGGCCACGGCCTATCTGCCCGAAGCGGTATCCTTTCACCCCGCGTTGACCGGGCGCGAGCAACTGGCCCTTTTCGCACGCCTCTCCGGCACAAAGGCGGATCTGTCTGCGCTGTTGGAGCGGGTCGGGTTGAGCGAGGCGATGGACCGCCGCATCGGCACCTATTCCAAGGGGATGCGGCAGCGCCTGGGACTGGCACAGGTCCTGCTGGGCAAGCCCAGCGTCGCGCTGCTGGATGAACCGACCAGCGGGCTGGACCCGATCTCGCGTCAGGATCTTTACGCCATCATTGATGAACTGGCCGGGCAGGGCACCGCGGTGCTGATCGCCTCGCACGCGCTGACCGAGGTGGAGGCCCGCACGGATCGCATTGCCATCATGCGCAAAGGCGTGAAAGTGGCCGATGACACGCTGGCCAAGCTTGGTGCCAGCGCCGGCCTGCCGATCAAGCTGCGGATCCGCGCGGCGCAGAACGCCGATGCCATCGCACAGCGGATCGGTGGACAGCGCGTCAACGGTGCGTCGGTCGAAATCCTGTGTGATCCGTCCGAGAAGATGGAACAGCTTCGCCGGATCGCGGCGCTGGGCGACGCGGTGGCGGATCTGGAGATGACGCCGCCCCGCCTGGAAGACCTGTACCGGCACTACGCGAAGGAGGACCTGCAATGACCCGATTTCTGGCCGTCACCCGCGCCGAGTTGGCGATCCTGAAGCGGAACCGCTGGCTGTTCATGGCGACCCTGATCATGGTGCTCTTTGCGCTGGCGCTGACTTTTGCTGGCAGCGCCCCGACCGGTACGCTGGGTGTGGACATGCTGACCGTTTCGGTCGCGTCTATGACCACCCTGTCCGTCTACTTGGCACCTTTGCTGGCGCTGATGATTTCTTTCGACGCGGTTGCGGGCGACATGGACCGCGGCAGCCTTGCTTTGCTGCTGTCCTATCCCGCCGGGCGGGGGGAAATCCTGCTGGGCAAATTCACCGCGCATCTTGCCGCCCTGGGTTTTGCCATGGTTATCGGTTTCGGCACCGCCGGCGCAGTTGCCGCGTGGTTCGGCGGCGCCGGGGCGGACAGCCTGCTGGCGTTGCTGCGGCTCATCCTGACCTCCATCCTACTGGGCGCCGTGTTCCTGGCGCTTGGATATTTCCTGTCGTCGCTGGCGAGCGGAGCCACGGCCGCGGCGGGGATGTCGGCCGGGCTTTGGCTGGTGTTTGTCGTCCTTTATGACCTGGGCCTTCTGGGCGCAGTCGTCATGGATCAGGGCGGGTATTTCACCAAGACCATCTTTCCCTGGGCTATGGTCGCCAACCCGGCCGACGCATTTCGCGTCTGGAACATCGCTGCAACTGAAGGTGTGGCCATGGCCTCCGGCATGACCGGGGCCGCGCAGGCCCTGCCATCCTGGGCGGCGCCTGCGTCCCTGCTGCTCTGGCCGGTTCTGGCCTTTGCCTTTGCCCGTCTGGCCTTTCGGAGGGTTGAACCATGAGGCTGATCGTACTTGCCGCCCTTGTTGCGCTGGCCGCCTGCAAAGAAGAGGAAGCCAAAGCTCCACCGGCCCCGGCGGATCTGACGGAACAGGCGCTCAGCTATTTCTGCCAGATGAACATTGCCGAACATGGTGGCCCCAAGGGGCAGATCCATCTGGAAGGCCACGCCTATCCGATCTTCTTTGCGCAGGTGCGGGACCTGGTGGCCTATCTGAAAAGCCCGGAACGGGATGCTGAAATCACTGCGGTCTATGTCAGCGACATGAGCAAAGCGCAGAATTGGCAGACCCCGGGTATCTCAAACTGGATCGCCGCGGATGGCGCGGTTTTCGTGGTCGGGTCAAATGTGGCGGGCGGCATGGGCGCGCCCGAGATTGTGCCCTTTGGCACAACCGCCGCAGCAGAAGCATTTATTTCAACATATGGCGGATCGACCCTGCCGCTGACGCAGATCCCTGATGACGCGGTGCTTGGCCCCGTCGATCTGGACCTCAAATTGGAGACACCGGCATGACCGTTCTTTCCCGTCGCCGCTTTCTGACCGTTTCGGCCGCCGCTGTTGCGCTTCCGGCCAGCGCGGGGGTGCCCGACGCCCAGTGGCGCGGCAATGCGCTGGGGGCGGATGCCTCGATGCGGCTGGTTGGGGTCAGCCCGGCAGAGGCCAATCAAATCTTTGCCCTGGTTGAGGCAGAGCTGGCGCGGCTGGAGATGATTTTCAGCCTGTACCGTCCCAAGTCATCGGTGTCGCGGCTCAATGAACAGGGGTGGCTGAAGGCGCCGGAACCGGAGCTTTTGCAGGTTCTCAGCCTCTGCAACAGCCTGCATCAGGCCAGCGGCGGGGCGTTCGATCCGACGATCCAGCCGCTGTGGTGGGCCTTGGCAAATGCGCATGGGACGCGGGACATTGCGGAGGCGAAAGCGAAAATCGGTTGGGAGCAGGTCAGCGTTGATACCGCCGAGGTCCGGTTTGAAAAGCCGGGTATGGCGATCACCCTGAACGGGATTGCACAAGGGGCCGTGACCGACCGGATTGCCGCGTTGCTGCGGTCCCACGGGCTGCGCGATGTGCTGGTCGATATTGGGGAAATCATGGCGCTGGGCCACCGTGGGGATGGAGCGGCTTGGCGCGCAGGTGTGGCGGATCCGAATGGCCGGATCCGCCACAGGGTTTCGCTTAGCGATCGCGCTCTTGCGACCTCGGCTACCCATGGGACCCTGCTGCAGCAAGGTGGTCACATCCTGTCTCCGACCGGCGTCCAGGTGGACGAACGGCTGGTGTCCGTGTCCGCCGTCAGCGCCGCTGTCGCTGATGGGCTTTCGACGGCCCTGTGTCTGGTCCCCGCTGAAAATGCAGCGGATGTTCTGGCCCGTTTCCCCGGCGCACGACTGGAAGTCGCAACCTGATCGGCTGGCCCGGAACCGGGCTGTCGTTATTGCTCTTTCCGGGCTGCGCGTCTTTCCATGCGCAGCCGCAGGTTGACGCCCACGTCCAGGAAGGGCCGGGGCGGCAGGCGCGTTGGCTTGACCAGTGCCAGGGCGTCGCTCAGCAGGTCGGACGGCTGATCCGCGACCAGATCCGCGATCAGCTGACCCAGGATCGTTCCGCGCGACACGCCGGAGGCATTGTAGCCGCCGCACAGGAACAGGCCGGGTTCGCTCTCTTCGAAAACCGGCTTGGCGTTACGGCTGATGCAGATATTGCCGGACCACGTGTAGTCGATGGCATCGTCGGGCAGGAAGGGAAAGCGTTTACGCAGCCCGTCCATATGGATGGCCCGCCGCGCAGGAAGGTCGGCCTCGGCAATGCCGTGCGGCAGAAATTCGGCGGTGTTGCGGATCAGCAGACGACGATCCCGGGTCAGGCGCATGGTCGCGCCCAGGCTGCGTGGCGACAGGATGCCCCAGCTGTCAGGTCTGCCGATTTCCTGTTCCTCGGTCTCGCTCAGCGGTCGGGTCAGGCTTGCGGTCAGGGCCAGCGGGAAAACCCGGTTTGTTTTCAGCCCCAGTCGCGGGAAGAAGGCGTTCACAGCGACGATCACGGTCTTTGCGCGCAGGGTCGCGTTGGCGCAGTGCAGATCCCAGCCATCGCGCCCCCGAAACAGCCCGGACACGGGGGAGTTTTCAAAGATGCTGACACCCTCGGGCAGGATCCGCGCCAGCCCCTGCGCCAGCATTGCAGGTTGCAGCAGTGCGCCACCGCGGGATTCAACCCCAAGCCCATAGAATGGGGTCCCCAGTCGGGTCGCCAGCTCTGCCCCGTCGATCAGACGCGCATCGACGCCAAGCTTGGCAAAGCTCTCGGCGTGATGCCTGAGCTTGTCAAAATGGGCCGGATCGCGGGCGGCATGGATCGAACCGGTGTTCTCCCACTGGCAGTCGATGTCATGAGCCGACACCAGTTTGCGCAGCAGGTCCACCCCGGCATGGTCAATCCGGTTCATGGTCATATAGCTGGCCAGGCCCGTGGGCGTGTCCAGCTGCGCGTGGCCCGGGCTTTCATTGGCAACGGCAAAGCCGGAGTTGCGCGCCGACGCCCCGCCTGCGACTTTCTTGCCGTCGATCAGGGCGATGCGGGCGTCGGGGAAATGTTCGGCCAGCCGACGGGCCGCCGACAGTCCGGTGAACCCGGTGCCGATGATCGCATAGTCGGCCGTTTGGTCGGTGGTCAGGGACGGGTAGGCGGGGGGCGTTCCGGCAAGGGCGCTCCAACCACAGATATCGGGGCAGAGGGACATGGATCAGAACCGTTTCGGGGTGAAGGGGGACAGGTCAAGCGGAGCGGGCGCATCGGTGGCAAGCGCGCTGATGACCTTTCCGGTGATCCCGCCCAAGGTCAATCCGATATGTTGATGCCCAAAGGCCAATAGTATGTTTTCGGACGCGGGGGAGGGACCTATCACCGGCATCGCGTCGGGGAACGTTGGACGATATCCAAGCCAGGGCGCGGTGGGTTGGCCCAGAGAGCCAAGCATTTCGGTTGCTTTCCGGCTGAGATAGGCGATGCGCTTCGGATTGAGCGGCGCGTCCAGATCGGCGATTTCTACAGTTCCTGCAATCCGCAGCCCCTCGGCCATCGGTGTGGCATAGAACCCGGCCTCGGCCCAGCCGATGGGACGGGAAATCAGATCGGCTTGCTGCGGGTACATCACGTGATACCCGCGTTCGACCCCAAGCGGCAGGCGCTCGGCCCCGGTGCCTTTGATCCGGGTAGAACGGGCACCGGCTGCGACCACGAATTTGCGGGCCTTGCGGGTCTGACCATCGGCCAGGTGGACCTCCACCCCATCAGCTTTCGGGGAACACCGGTCGATCGCTTGCTGCTCCCACTGGCCGCCAAGCTCCAGAAACCGCTTGTGAAAACGCTCCATCAGAGCCTGCGGGTTCAGGGTATGCCGGGCGCCGTTGAAGCGGAGCCCGCGATAGGGGCGCAGCTTCAGGTTCGGTTCCAGGTCGCGGATCTGTTCCGGGGACAGCTCTTCGAAATCAACGCCCTGTGCGCGGCGTTTCTCATTGCTGGGTTTGGCGGCTTCAAAGGCGCTCTGCGTCGACCAGACGTAAAGCGCATCATTGGCGACCATCAGATCCTGTGCGCCGGCTTCTTCGATCAGGGGCGACAGCCCGTCATCGGCATGCCTGAGCAGCGCGCCCAAATCACGGGTAATCCGATCCACCCGGGAAGGCGCGCAATTGCGTAGGAAAGACAGCATCCACCGTGGGTGGGTCACCGCGTGCATCGGGTTCAGGCTGAGCGGGCTGTCGGGGCTGGTCAGCAGCTTCGGAAGCCCCGAGATCACGGAGGGGCTGTTGACCGGAAGGCAGGCATAGGTGGCAATGGTTCCGGCCGATCCCGAAACCGTGCCGCTGCCCGGAGCGGCCGGATCGGTCAGCAACACTTTCAACCCTGCCTTCTGCGCCCAAAGGGCCGTGCAGACCCCGATGGCTCCGGCCCCTGCGATGATCAGGTCGAATTCCTGCTCTGCCATGCCGCTCCCCCGACTTTGCTTTTGACAGCATGTCTAAACCGCAAAAGCGCGTTGCAGAAAGTCATTCCGCCCGTTCCAGCAAAGAATTTTTGACTGGCTCGCGTCGCTCAGGTTTCGCGCAGCCTTACCATCCATTCGCGCACCCGTTCGGCCTGTGGGATCAGCGGGGTATTCTGTGACCAGACCAGGTAGAATCCCTTGCCGGTTTCCCAGGTCCAGTCGGTGCGCGCGGCCAGAAGCCCCTTGGCGATCAGGTCCCGTGTCACATGCCGCCAGCCAAAAGCGATCCCTTCGCCCGCCATCGCGGCCTGCAGGACCAGAGCATAGTCGTTCAGCCTGAGCCCACCTTTGGGTGGGGTGTCTTCAATCCGGTTGTGGGCGAACCATTCGGCCCAGGTGGGGCGTTCGCGCACGGGTTCCTCCAGGTGAATCAATCGCTGTGTCAGCAGGTCCCGCCGGTCCGACAGTCTGGCCTGTTTCAGCACCTCCGGGCTGGCAATCGGATAAATCGCTTCGGGCGCCAGAAGAATCGCATGGACACCGGGCCATTTGCCGTCCCCCCGCCTTATGGCAAGGCTGATGCCTTCGGCGTCGATATCCGGTTCTCGATCGCTGACCTGCAACCGCAGGTCGATGTCCGGATGCTTCTGGTGCAGCTGATCCAGTCTGGGCATGATCCAATAGTAGGCAAACGCGGTCGACACCGAGAGCGTCACATGATCGTTCAGACCACGTTGATGAACCGCGCGGGCAGAGGACAGAATTTTGTCCAATGCCTCTGAAATATCAGCAAAAAAACGCTCTCCCACCTTGGTCAGTTCAACTTTGCGGTGGCTTCGCTGGAACAGGGTCACGCCCAGCGAATCCTCCAGCTGCCGGATGGAGGCGCTGACCGCAGGCTGCTGTACGTTCAGCTCGGCCGCGGCGCGGGTGAAAGACCCAAGGCGCGCTGCCGCTTCGAAAACGATCAGGTGGCGGGGTGATGAAACGAGTTTCCAGAGTTCTTGCATAACTCAGATTTATCCAAAGCATCAGGATTTTCAACCGTCACAACTGCGGTGTGCCACCGTATCCTGCCTCATCACTTCATTGGAGAGACAACAATGGCCCGACGTGCCCGCGCTTCGCGCGACAGACAAGCTGCCCCCGCCGGCGCCCCCGCTTCGCCCTTCATCAAGCGTGTTCTGCCGTTCTTTGACATTCTGGACGAAGATCAGCTCGTCAAACTGGAAGCGCAGGTGGACTGGCTGTTCGAAGAGGTCGGCGTTGCCTTCCGCGATGACCCTGAGGCTCTGGACCTGTGGCGCCATGAAGGCGCGCGTATCGAGGGGGACATCGTCCGCGCCGACGCGCAATGGATCCGCGCACTCTGTGCCAAAGCGCCCAAACAGTTCACCCAGGTGGCCCGCAATCCCGAACGGTCGGTGACCATCGGGGGCGACAATCAGGTCTTCGCCCCGGTCTATGGGTCGCCCTTCGTGCGCGATCTGGAGCGTGGCCGCCGGTACGGCGACATGGCCTCCTTCGAAGAGCTGGTGAAGCTGACCTACATGCATCCGAACCTGCATCACGGCGGCTTTGTGACCTGTGAACCGACGGATGTGCCGGTGTCCAAACGCCATTTCGACATGTTGATGGCCCACATCACACTGAGCGACAAACCGCATCTTGGGGCGATCACGGAAATGAGCCGCGCCCAGGACAGTATGGACATGATGGACATCGTCTTTGGTCGCGATTTCGTGGACCAGAACTGCGTCATCATGGGCAACGTGAATTCAAATTCGCCGTTGCTGGTCGACCGTGTCGTGACAGAGGCTGCGCGCGTCTATTCGACCCGCGGACAGGGGCTGATCACCGTGCCGTTCATCCTGTCGGGTGCGATGGGGCCGGTTTCGACCGCCGCCAGCGTGGCGCAGGCGATGGCAGAGGCGATGATGGTCTGTGCCTATGTCCAGCTGTTGCGTCCGGGGGCGCCCTTCGTGATGGGGAACTTCCTGTCGTCCATGTCGCTGAAGACCGGGGCGCCGACCTTCGGGATGCCCGAACCGGTGGTGTCGAACTATGCCATCGGTCAGCTGGCCCGCCGTGCCGGGCTGCCGCTGCGCTGTGGCGGGTCGCTGACCGCCTCCAAGATCGAAGACGGGCAGGCGGCCTATGAAAGCGCCGACAGCATGCATTCCACCATGCTGGCAGGTGCAAACTATGTTCTGCACGCAGCCGGCTGGCTGGAAGGGGGCCTGTCCACTGGCTACGAAAAGTTGGTGATGGATGCGGACCGGCTGGGTTCGTATCAGAAGGTGCTGGGGCAGGGGCTGGACACCTCCGAAGACAGTTTCGCCCGCGACGCCTATGCCGAGGTCGAACCCGGTGGGCACTTCCTAGGGTCCGCGCATACCATGCGCCACTATCAGACCGCGTTCTACGAACCGAAGCTCTCTGACAGCGAGAATGTCGAGAACTGGGAAGAAGGCGGATCGAAAGACATGCGCACCCGCGCCTGCGAACGGTGGAAACAGATGCTGGCGGACTATCAGCCCCCGGCGATGGAAGAGGCCAAGCTGGAAGAGCTGCAGGCCTATGTCGCCAAGCGCAAGGAGGAGCTGCCCGATGCCTGGTACTAAGATCACCGGCCTGCGGGCCACCCCGATCAATATCCCGCTGGAAAAGCCGATGTGGTGGACCGGCGGGCATTATCCGGGCACGTCCAAGACCATCATCGAGGTGGAAACCGATCAGGGCATTGTCGGGCTGGGCGAAGCCCCGTCCATTGATGTGGTGGACAGCATCCGCGCCATGGGCGAGCGCCTGATCGGTGCGGACCCGCTGGATGTGGCGGGGTGCGAAAGCCTGTGCGTGCCGCCCTGGCAGATCGTGCAGAACACCGATGACAGCTCGGTCGTGAAGGCGTTTGGCGCAATTGAGATCGCGTTGTGGGACATCCGCGGCAAGGTTGCTGGTGAACCGCTTTACCGGCTGCTGGGCGGTGCGGTGCGCAAGGAAATCCCCTTTACCGAATACTTCGGCTATCGCGCGGGCGGGGAAATGGACCCGCAGGCCGTTGCCGAGTATTGCGCCCGCATGGCCGAAGAGCACGGCAGCACCATGTTCGAGGGCAAGCTGATCCTGGGCGATCCGGAGCTGGAGATCGACACGGTGAAGGCCCTGCGCGAAACGCTGGGCCGCAAGGCGATGATCCGTCTGGACAGCAACATGCAGTACTCGCTGCCCACGGCGATGCGCCTGTTCCGCGAAATCGAACCCTACAACATCCGCAACTACGAAGACCCGGTTGCGACGTTCGAGGAGATGGCAGAGCTACGCCGTCACTTCACCATCCCGATCTCTACCCATGTGCCGGATATCCGCAAGGCGGTGGCGCTGGGCGCACCGGATTACATCGTGACCAACTTTGCCGTGCTGGGCGGCATCGCCCGTGCGGTGCGTTTCATCGGCGCGTGTGAGGCGATGGGCGTCGGTTTCTGGTGCTATTCCGGGGACGCCGGCATCGCGACCGCTGGCTATCTGCACGTGTCTGCGGCGATGCCGTGGATTTCCGAACCGTCGCAATCGCTGTTCCGCTGGCAGGTGGGGGACGTGATCGAAGGCGGCCCGTTCCGCCAGAAAAACGATGTGATCGCCGTTCCCGAAGGTCCGGGTCTGGGCGTCACGCTGGATCGCGACGCGCTGAACCACTGGCACAACCATCTGGTCGAAAACGGACCGCTTGACCATTTCCATGACCCCGCAATGCCCGGCCGTTTTCGCCGGCTGCCCCTGAACTGAGGAGTCCCCATGACATTTCCCGATATGATGTCTGCCGTTTATCTGACGGGCCACGGTGGCCCGGAAACGCTGGAGTTTCGTGGCGACGTGCCGGTGCCAAAACCGGCTGCCGATGAGGTGCTGATCCGGGTAGGGGCCGCGGGAATCAACAACACGGATGTGAATACGCGGATCGGATGGTATTCCAAGGCGGTCGAGGGTGATACCGAAGCCGCCGCAGACAACCTGGCCGCGGACGCCGAAGACGCAAGCTGGACCGGTCGCCCGCTGGTCTTTCCGCGGATTCAGGGGGCTGATGCCTGTGGCGAAATTGTCGCCGTTGGTGCAGATGTGGATCCGGCACGGATCGGTGAACGGGTTTTGGTCGCCAGTCTGCAACCCGCAGCGGATGCAGCCGACGAGTGGGATTTCATCACCTGGGGGTCGGAATGTGACGGCGGGTTCGCCCAGTTTGCAACGGCCCGCAGCGTTCATGCGCACAGGGTTCAAAGCACCCTGACGGATGTTGAGCTTGCGTCTTTTCCCTGTGCCTATTCCACCGCGGAAAACCTGATCTCGCGCGCCAATTGCAAGGCCGGTGACATCGTCCTGATCACCGGGGCCTCTGGGGGCGTCGGGTCGGCCGCCGTGCAGCTGTGCAAGCGGCGCGGGGCAACCGTGATTGCCATGGCATCGGCCAGCAAACATGAGCAGATGCAGGCGCTTGGGGCCGACCGGTTGCTGGACCGGAACGAGGATCCGGTTGCTGTTCTGGGGGAGCAAAGTGTCACGCTGGTTGTCGATCTGGTTGCAGGAGACGGCTTTCCCGGACTGATCGCCTGTCTGAAACGGGGAGGCCGGTATGCCACCTCCGGCGCGATTGGGGGGCCGCTGGTGTCGCTGGATGTGCGTGATCTCTACCTCAAGGACCTGACCTTTGTTGGAGGCACCGCACAGGCGGCAGAAACCATGCCAAACCTGATCCGCTATATCGAGGCAGGCGAAATCAAACCCCTTGTCGCCCAGACCTTCCCGCTCAGCGAAATCCGCAAAGCGCAGGACGTGTTCCTGCAAAAGACATTCGTCGGCAAGCTGGTCTTGCTGCCCTGAATACCCTGACTGAGGAAAACTCATGCCCGAGATTCAAAAAGAAGAAAGCACCGGCGGCAAGACGCTGCCATCCCACGCCAAGGTGGTGGTGATCGGCGGCGGCGTTGTCGGCTGTTCGATCCTTTTCCACCTGGCGAAATTCGGCTGGAAAGACGCCGTCCTGCTGGAGCGGGACGAGCTGACCTCCGGCTCGTCCTGGCACGCGGCCGGCCAGATCCACACGATCAGCTCGGACCCGAACATCTCGCGCCTGCAGTCCTATACCATCGACCTCTACAAAGAGATCGAAGAGACCTCGGGCCATTCTGTCGGTATGCACATCACCGGCGGTTTCTATCTGGCTTCGACCCCGGAATGGTATGACTATCTGAAGCGCGAACGGTCGAAAGCCCGCTACATGGGGCTGCATCAGGAATTCATCAGCCCCAAGGAAGTGGCCGAGCGGCACCCGCTGATCGACCCCAAGCATTACCACGCAGCGCTGTGGGATGATCAGGACGGTGATGTCGATCCGTCGGGCGCCACCTATGCCTTTGCCAAATCGGCCCGTCACCACGGCGCGCAGTATTTCACCCATTGCGGCGTGACCGCGATGAGCCAGCGCCCCGACGGTAGCTGGGATCTGACCACGCCCAAAGGCATGATCAACGCAGAGCACGTGGTGAACTGTGGCGGTCTGTGGGCGCGTGAAGTTGGCCATATGTCCGGCATCCACCTGCCGGTTCAGCCGATGGAGCACCACTATCTGATCACCGAAGCGATCCCAGAGATTGCCGAGCGTATGGACAGCATGGGCGAAGCCGGTCGTCTGCCCGCGGGCATCGACTATGAGGCGAATATCTACTTCCGTCAGGAACGTCGGGGCATGTTGCTGGGCACCTATGAGCCCAAGTCGACCCCGTGGAAAGTGGAAGGCACCCCGTGGGACTTCGGTCACGAGCTGCTGCAGCCCGACCTGGACCGGATCGCCGACCGTCTGGAGATGTCGTTTGAACGGATCCCGTCCATCGGCAACGCTGGCATCAAGGACATGATCAACGGCCCGTTCACCTTCGGTCCCGATGGCAACCCGATGATCGGTCCGGTTCCGGGCATGAAGAACTACTGGTGCGCGGTTGGGGTTATGGCAGGCTTCTGTCAGGGCGGCGGCGTGGGCCTGACCATGGCCGAGTGGATGATCGACGGCGAGCCTTCGATCGACGTCTGGGCCATGGACGTTGCACGCTTTGGCGAATTCGCAACCCCGGATTGGGGCACCATCAAGTCGGCCGAAAACTATGAGCGCCGTTTTGTGATGACCTTCCCGAACGAAACCCTGCCCAAGGGCCGTCTGCAAAAGACCACCGCGCTTTATGATCGTCTGGTTGCCAAAGGTGCGGTGATGGATCAGGGCTTTGGTCTGGAAAATGCCCTGTGGTTTGCCGATGGCGCAGAAGACGCCCACGAAGAACCCACCTTCGAGCGCAACCGGTCCTTCGACTATGTCAAACGCGAAGTTGAAGCCGTGCGCGACGCGGTGGGCGGGATCGAAATTGCGAACTTTGCCAAACATGAGTTCAAGGGCGCAGGTGCGCGCGCGTATCTGAACCGCACGCTGGCGGGCTATGTCCCCAAGCCGGGCCGTCTGACCCTGACCCCGATGCTGACCGAAAACGGCCGCCTGTATGGCGATTTGACCGTTGCATGTCTGTCCGAAGAGCACTTCATCCTGTTCGGGTCGGGCGCGATGCAGGAGGCGCACCGTCGTTGGTTCGAAAAGGATCTGCCGGCTGATGTGACCTATCACAATGCATCCGACGAATGGCATGGCGTGGCGCTGTCCGGTCCGAAATCGCGTGAGCTGTTGGCCCGGATCACCCGGGATGATGTCAGCCCAGATGCGTTCAAGTTCCGCGACCTGCGCCAGACCTTTGTGGGCGGCGTGCCGGTGATCCTGAACCGGATTTCCTTCTCGGGTGAGCTGGGTTTTGAAATCTACTGTAAGCCGCAGTATCTGCTGCGTCTGGCGCAGTCGATCGAAGAGGCCGGCGCCGATCTGGGCTATCGCTGGTATGGCGCGCGGGCGCTGATGTCGCTGCGCCTAGAAAAAGGCTGGGGGGTCTGGACCACGGATTTCCGTCCCGACTTCAACGCGGTCGAGAGCGGCATGGATGCCTTCATCAACTGGAAGAAGGACTTTGTCGGCAAGGACGCCACGCTGAAGTTCCGCGAAGAAGGCGTGAAGCAGAAGCTGGTCACCATGACCATCGATGTCGAAGGCATCGACGTATCCAACGACGAAGCGATCCTGAAAGATGGCGAAGCCGTCGGCTACGTCAGCTCGGGCGGGTACGGCCACCGTGTCGGCAAGTCCATGGCGATGGGCTACGTCGCGGCGGAACATGCCGCTCCGGGCACGACGCTGCAGGTGGAAATCTTGGGCCAGTTCTACGACGCCGAAGTGCTGGGCGCGCCAGCCTATGACGCCAACGGCGCCAACATGCGCGCCTGATCGAAGGGGAGGGCAGGATCATGACCAAGCCAATGCGCATTGCGCAAGAGGCCGCTCGGCCCGTAGCTTTGGCAGCGACCAAGCGGTTTGTCTTGGTTATCCTGCCCTCTTATTCGCCCTTCGATGTCACAAGTGCAATTGCGGCATTGGAGGCGGCCAACCGCCATCAAAGGCGGGCCCTTTACACTTGGACCGTTGTCAGCGTGGACGGCGCCCCGGTGCGCGCGCCGAACGGGTTGTCGCTGGCGGTGGACGGAGCGCTGCCAAAGGTCGATCGGTCTGACAGCGTTCTGGTGTGCGGGGGCGAGGGGTTTGAAGCCGATTGCACCCTGCCGCTGCTGGCCTGGCTGCGCAGTGCGGACCGAAAGGGTGCAACGCTGGGTGGGATCGCCGGGGGTGTACATGCGCTGGCGCAGGCTGGCCTGTTGTCACGGCGGCAGGTGTCGACCCACTGGTCGCTGCGCAAGGTGATGATGGAAACCCATCCGGAGGTCGATGTCCTGCGGTCCATCTATGTCTGTGACACGCGCCGCGTGACCTGTGCAGGCGGGGTGTCCACGCTGGACCTGTTGCTGCATCTGATCGCGCAGGATCATGGGTCTGAAACGGCGACGGCAGTTGCGGATCGGCTGGTGTGTTCGACACCGCGGACCAGCAGCCATGACCAGACGATTTCTGAACATTGCCGCACCGGAGTACGGCATGAAAAGCTGACGGCGGCGCTGCAATTGATGCAGTCCGAGCTGGAAAACCCCTGGACACCGGGTGAGATCGCCGAACAGGTTGGCCTGTCGACACGGCAGCTCGAGCGGTTGTTTTCCAAGTACCTCAGCGCAACGCCCAAGGTGTTCTACACCAAGCTGCGTCTGGAGAATGCGCGTATGCTGTTGCAGCAGACGAACATGAAGATCATCGAAATCGGCCTGGCCAACGGCTTTTCCTCGCAAAGCCATTTCAGCCGGGTGTACCGAAAGCATTTCGGCATTTCACCTCATGCCGAGCGCGGGGTCGCCGGAGGCTGACCCCACCCGCAGTTTGACGAAATCCGAGGTCGGGACCTCAGAAGACGTGCGATGCAAAAACGTGCCGAACGATGTCTTCGCGTTTGATGCCGCGTGCTGCAAGTTCCTGATCGGAAAGGTTGCGCAGGAATTCGACCTGGCGAACGCGGTCGTTGTTTTCTGCGACAGCAACCAGAAACGCGCCGATTGCATGCAGAATGCGCTTGGGCAGGGCGAAAACCCCGGGACGTTCGGAAATATGCAAGCTTGTCTGTGCCATGGGAATAGTCCTTTGATAGCGTCATTCCCTCCCTGCTCCCCAGATAGGACAGAGCTTCTGCCCTGGCTAGGGGTAAGGGAGCATAGCCGCGATGCGTCTGCTGCAAAGGAGCTGGGGCTCAGGTCTGGTTGACTGGGCCGTCTGACGAGTCGTTGCGCCACAGATAGAGCGCCGCAACGAAGCCCACACAGCCCAACACAAACAGTCCGATGCCGGCCGCGTCCAGCCCGTGGCTGGCCAACAGCCAACCGGACAGAGGGTAGGTGACCAGCCAGCAGGCATGCGACAGCGTGAATTGCGCGGCGAACAGGGCAGGGCGATCCTCTGGCGCGGCGGCGGAGCGCAACAGGCGCCCAGTCGGTGTCAGCACCCCCGAATATCCAAGGCCGATGCCGAACCAGGACAGCATGAGCGTCCCCAGGGACAGCAGGCCAAGCTGGGAAAAGATCGTCAGGGACAGCAGGGAAAGCGCAGACACCGTAGCCCCGCACAGCATGACCGGGCGATCCGGCAGATGTTTCAGGATGCGCGGCAGAAGCAGTGCGGTCAGCATGGATCCGGTGCCAAAGGCGGCCAGAACCAGAGGTAGGCCGCGCTCTCCCAGGTCCAGGATTCCGCGGACGATCACGACCGAGTTGACAAAGACCATCGCGCTGGTCGAGGCGACCAACAGGTTCAGTGCCATGAGCCCGCGCAGGGTCGGGACCGCCAGGAACAGTTTCAACCCCCGCGTTGTGCGATCCCAGAACCCCCGTGGTTTGGTGGGTTTCGGATTGGGCAGAATGACGGAAACCACCAGGAGTGCCGAGGCAAAGAACCCAACGAACGTGCCAAAAAACAACGTGTTGAACGTGACCATCGTCAGCAACGCGGCCGCCAGCATTGGTGTGATCAGGCTTTCCAGATCATAGGTCAGACGCGACAGCGACAACGCGTTGGTGTAATCCTCTTCCTCCGTCAGGATGTCCGGGATCGTGGCCTGAAAGGCTGGCGTGAACCCGGCCGAGGCCGATTGCAGCAGAAAGACCAGCACGTAGATTTGCCAGATCTCGGTCACGAAGGGCAGGCAGAAGGCAACCCCGGCCCGGATCAGGTCCAACCCGACCAGCCAGGCCCGGCGCGGCAGCCGTTCCGCCAGCGCGGCGGCGATCGGGGCCAGGGTCACATAGCTGATCATCTTGATCGTCAACGCCAGGCCCAGCACGATACTGGCCTGATCACCGGCAATGTCATAGGCCAGAAGGCCCAGCGCAACAGTAGCCAGCCCGGTGCCTAGCAGCGCGATCATCTGCGCGCCGAACAGGTGCCTGTAGGTTCGGTTTTTGAGAACGCCCAACATGGTCAGAGATACCGCGTAATGTCTTTGAAGTCTTGCGTGTTGCCGATGTGCCCATCGGCGTCTGCTTCAAGACAGTGATCGATGTGATCGTGGATCAGTGCCCGCTTGGCATTGGTGATCGCTTTTTCGACCGCGTACATCTGCTGTGCGATTTCGGTGCAGGGGCGCCCGGTTTCGATCATTTCGATCACGCGGGCTAGATGTCCGTTTGCGCGTTTCAAACGGGCGGCAATCTTCGGGTGCGAGCTATGCTGATGTGAGTCGGACATGGCGCAATTATCCCCCTGGGGGGGATATGGTCAAGCCGAGGCGTTGGTGTCCGGCTGCTCCTGGTATTCCAGATGTTCCTGAAGCGAGCTGCGCGCATCCGCGATATGAGCGCGGGTCAGCTCGGCCGCCCTGTCGGCATCCCCGGCTTCGCAGGCTTCCAGGATCTCAAGATGTTCCTTGCTGCTGTTGCCGATGCCATCGCTCAGCACCAGTTGCGCCCGCAGGTAGCGGTCGATCCGGTCCATCGAGTTCTCGATGACCTGGGTGTGGTAGTCCAACCCCGAAGCGCTGTAGAGCGTCTTGTGAAACATCCGGTTCAGGTCCCCGTATTCCATCGGGTCCTTGGCCTTTGCAAAGGCTTCCAGATATCCGCGCGCGGCTTCGATGATCTCGGGGGTCATGTTCGGCACGGCGGCGCGGATCACTTCGCATTCCAACAGGCACCGGAAATCAAAGATCTCTGCCGCTTCCTCCATCGATAGGGTGGCCACGACGGCCCCCTTGTAGCGCACGCTTTTGACCAGCCCCTGCTGTTCCAGCATGGTGATGGCTTCGCGCACGGGGATGCGGGAGGTGTTGAAGCTGCGGGCGATTTCATCCTGACGCAACGGATCCCCATCGGACAATTCGCCTTCGATGATCGCCTTGCGGAGGGCGTTGAAGATGATCGTGGCCGCTGATGCGGTCTTGCCGATATCTACAGCTTTGAATTTCATGGCTTTCCCTTCCGCTGCCTGCATCGGGAACTATAGGCAGCGTCCGGAGATAAATCAAAGAAATTGAATATTGTATACGAAACCGGGAAATCATTCGCGTTCCGCCCGTATTGGGCGAGCGATCATTCCGGAAAAATGCAGGCGACAGAAGGGTCTGTCGCCTGCGATAGCTTTGGTTCGGGCGCTGTCGCGTCCGGATCAGAATTCCACGACGGCGCGGATGGATTTGCCTTCGTGCATCAGGTCGAAGCCTTCGTTGATCTGATCCAGGGTCAGCTTGTGCGTGATCATCGGATCGATCTCGATCTTGCCGTCCATGTACCAGTCCACGATCTTCGGCACATCGGTGCGGCCAGATGCGCCACCGAAGGCCGTGCCGCGCCAGGAGCGGCCGGTGACCAGCTGGAACGGACGGGTCGAGATTTCGGCCCCCGCAGGGGCCACGCCGATGATGATCGATTCACCCCAGCCTTTGTGCGCGCATTCCAGCGCGGTGCGCATGACGTTCACATTACCGGTTGCGTCGAACGTGTAATCCGCGCCGCCGCCGGTCAGCTCGACCAGATGGGCGACCAGATCGCCTTCGACCTCGGCGGGGTTGACGAAATCGGTCATGCCGAAGTGCTTGGCCATTTCGACCTTGCCGGGGTTCAGGTCAACGCCGACGATCTGGTCCGCACCGGCCAGGCGCAGGCCCTGGATCACGTTCAGGCCGATGCCGCCCAGGCCGAACACGACCGCGCGGCTGCCGATTTCCACCTTCGCGGTGTTGATCACGGCGCCGATGCCGGTGGTGACGCCGCAGCCGATGTAGCAGACCTTGTCGAACGGCGCGTCTTCACGGATTTTCGCCAGCGCGATTTCCGGCACAACGGTGTGGTTGGCGAAGGTCGAGCAGCCCATGTAGTGGTAGATCGGGGTGCCATCCAGCATGCTGAACCGGGTGGTGCCATCCGGCAGCAGGCCCTGACCCTGGGTCGAGCGGATCGCCTGACACAGGTTGGTCTTGGGGTTCAGACAGTAGTCGCATTCGCGGCATTCAGGGGTGTAGAGCGGGATCACGTGGTCGCCGGGCTTCAGGCTGGTGACGCCTTCGCCGACTTCGATCACCACGCCTGCGCCTTCGTGGCCCAGGATTGCGGGGAAAATGCCTTCGGGGTCGTCGCCCGAACGGGTGAATTCATCGGTGTGGCACAGGCCCGTGGCCTTGATCTCCACCAGAACCTCGCCCGCTTTCGGGCCTTCCAGGTTCACTTCCATGATCTCAAGCGGTTTGCCCGGGGCTACCGCAACTGCTGCTTTCGTGCGCATCATCTGATCAATCCTTTGCGTCGTTTCGTGTTTTCTGGCAATCCGCCTGCCGTTCCGTTTCTGGGGTCCGGGCAAGGTGCGGCCTTTTGGCGGGATCCACATATTCTTGGTTAGCGAAGCCGGGAATGTGACGCAAGCTTGGCGACACGCTGGACCGTTTGCGATCCACCGCTGGTCTGAACGCGGCGGCGCTTCGGAAAACGGTTCCCGGTCTCTTCTTTTCTGGCCTCCCCAAAGCCTGTTCTTATGGCGCTCAGCCTATCTCCGAGCGCGTGTTGCACTTCCGCTCGAATGCGACTGCGATCAGGTTATATGCGGCATCCGGGCAAAAGGAATATCTGAAAATTCCGAGCGTTTGCTTCGATTATTCCGAGGTCAACGGATTTGCGGGTCTGGGGCGCGTTTCACCCCTTGACCTTCCCGTCACTGGAAGCCCCGTATGAGAGGGCGGAAGAACGACTCAGAAAGTGTGCCCATGTCCTCGCCGCTGCCCATTTCACTACAAATCACCGGACTGAATTGTGCGGGCTGCGCAGGGCGTGCAGAGCGCGCGCTTGCTGCTGTCGACGGGGTTGCAGAGGCACGGGTGAACCTGGCCACGGCAACCGCGCAGGTTGAGGGGGCCGAGCATCTGATGCCGGAGCTTGTCGCCGCTCTGAACACCGCCGGATACCCCGCCGCGACCGAGGAGGTCGTGCTTCAGATCACCGGGATGAACTGCGCGTCCTGTGTCGGGCGCATCGAACGCGCCCTGAGCGCAGAACCGGGCGTAACCTCGGTGTCGGTCAATCTGGCGGATGAAACGGCGCGTCTGACGCATGTTGCAGGTTTCACCAGCGCTGCCGAGCTGGTTCGGATCGTGGAAGGCGCAGGATATCAGGCAGGGGTGGCGCAAGCGGATACTTCGGCCACGGACACGCGTGAGGACAGGCAGGCCGCAGAAAGCGCGCGCTTGCTGCGCCAGGTCATCTGGGCCGCGGCGCTGACGCTGCCTGTATTCGTGGTCGAGATGGGCGGACATGTGTTCCCGCCCTTGCACCACTGGCTGATGCGCACATTCGGTATGCAACCGCTGTATCTGTTCCAGTTCCTGCTGACGACAGCGGTGCTGCTGGGGCCCGGACGCATGTTCTACACCCGTGGGTTCCGCTCTCTGTTCCGCGGGGCACCTGATATGAACGCCCTTGTCGCGATGGGCACCTCGGCTGCTTACGGCTTTTCGGTCCTGTCCACTTTTGGCCCGGGTGTGCTGCCGTTTGGAACAGCGAATGTGTACTACGAGGCCGCGGCGGTGATCGTGGTGCTGATCCTGGCCGGACGCTGGATGGAAGCGCGTGCCAAAGGGCGCACGGGCGCTGCCATCCGCAAGCTGGTGGGGCTGCAATCGCGTGAAGCGATGGTGCTGCGCAACGGCGAGGCCATTGCGCTTGCCATTGATGAGATCCGCGTCGGCGACCTTGTGCGGGTGCGCCCGGGCGAACGGATCGCAGTGGACGCCACGGTCGAACGCGGCAGCTCCTTTGTGGATGAAAGCATGATCACCGGCGAGCCGGTGCCCACCAGCAAGGACACGGGCAGCAGTGTCACCGGTGGAACAGTGAACGGAAACGGAAGCCTTGAAATCCGTGTGTCACGGATCGGCAAGGACACGGCGCTGGCCCAGATCATTACTCTGATCGAGCAGGCGCAAGGCGCGAAGCTGCCGGTTCAGACGCTGGTCGACCGGATCACCATGTGGTTCGTGCCCGCGGTCATCGGCATCGCGGCGCTGACGGTTTTGGTCTGGGCGATGTTCGGACCTGCACCGGCGCTGCCGCTGGCGCTGGTCGCGGGGGTGTCGGTGCTGATCATTGCCTGCCCCTGTGCGATGGGTCTGGCCACGCCCACATCCATCATGGTGGGCACCGGGCGGGGCGCCGAACTGGGCGTTCTGTTCCGCAAAGGGGATGCGCTGCAAGGCTTGCAGGACGTCAGGGTGCTGGCCTTTGACAAGACCGGCACGCTGACCCAGGGCAAGCCCGAACTGACCGCTTTGGAAGTCGCCGCCGGTTTTGACCGGGCCGCTGTCCTGCGTCTGGCTGCTGCCGCAGAAACGGGGTCCGAACATCCGATCGCCAGGGCGATTGTCGATGCCGCCGGGGCGGATCTGCCCCAGGCAGAGCAGGTAAAGGCCATTCCGGGCTACGGCATTTCGGCGCTGGTTGACGGTGTGCAAGTCCTGATCGGCGCAGATCGCCTGATGGCCCGCGATGGTATCGACATCACGCCGCTGGCGGGCCGGGCTGACGCGCTGGCCGGACTGGGGGCGACGCCGTTCTATGTGGCGCTGGATGGCAAGCTGGCAGCGGTGATCGGTGTGTCGGATCCGATCAAACCTGGTGCGGCACCCGCCATCAAAGCCTTGCAGCATATGGGAATTGCGGTGGCCATGCTGACCGGTGACAACACCCGCACGGCAAAGGCAATCGCCGCGCAGCTGGGCATTGATGAGGTCCATGCGGAACTGCTGCCGGCGGATAAGGTCACCACGCTGGAACAGCTGCGCACGTCCTACGGACCGTTGGCCTTTGTTGGTGACGGGATCAACGATGCGCCGGCTCTGGCGGCGGCGGATGTCGGGCTGGCCATCGGCACAGGGACCGATGTCGCAATCGAAGCCGCCGACGTGGTGTTGATCTCCGGTGATCTGCAAGGTGTGGTCAACGCGGTTGACCTGAGCCGCCAAACCCTGCGCAATATTCGGCAGAACCTGTTCTGGGCTTTCGGCTACAACGTGATGCTGGTGCCGGTCGCGGCCGGTGTTCTTTATCCCTTTGGGGGGCCGATGTTGTCACCGATGCTGGGGGCAGGGGCCATGGCGTTGTCCAGCGTTTTCGTGCTGAGCAATGCGCTGCGTCTGCGCCGGTTCCGACCTGTCGGGCGCGCATCTGAACAGGCAACCCAGCCGGCGCTTGCCGCAGCAGAGTAGGAGGTCACATGAACATCGGGGACGTTGCCAGCCGATCGGGGCTGCCTGCCAAAACCATCCGGTATTACGAGGAAATCGGCCTGATCCAGCCAGATCGGACCGCCAACGGCTATCGCAGCTTTTGTGAGGCGGACCTGCACAAGCTGGCCTTTCTGGGGCGGCTGCGCGCCTTGGGCTTCAGTATAGAGGACTGCCGCACACTGATGGCGCTTTATGAGGATGAAGCCCGCGCCAGTGCCGATGTGAAACAGGTTGCCCAGCAGCATCTGGAGCGGATCGAGGCCAAGATCCAGGATCTGGAGGCGGTGCGCGCCACATTGAGTGAGCTGGTCGACAGCTGCGCCGGGGACAGCCGACCGGACTGCCCCATCCTGAAGAACCTGTCCGGGGATTGAGATTTGGCACGTGCAACCGGCCCGCGCTCAGGGGCGGAGCACTGTCAGAGAAAATCGGTCAGACGGCGCGCGCCGGGAACCGCTGCGGTCAGATGGACAATGGTGTCGGGCTCTGAAGTGAACCAGGCAAAAGATCCCCAGGCCAGTTCCGACATGGTCTTGCGAAAGCCGGGGCTGCTCCGGTCCAGATAGGCGGTCACGAATGTGATTTGGGACCGTGTGAAGCCAGCGGCATCCGTGAGCGCATAAAGCGCTGCCTGCCTGCGATGCGAGATTGGGCCATCGGTTGCGACCACTTCGACAAAGACGATCAACGGGTCAGTGGGACCCAGATCCGCCAGGATGAGATCAGGCAGATCTCTGTCCGCTTCAATATTCAGACCGATGGAGGCGGCGATGCCGTCGTCCCTGGCGACAACCTTGTTGCCGCTTTCGCTGAGCCACAACACCGCCGGGACTTGCAGAAAGGCAGGGGCGAAGTCCTCGACCACCGCCTTTGAGATCACAGAGCTTGGTCCGGGCGCAAGGTTTCGTGTCTCACCGTTGGGGAACCGCACGCTGACGGCGGTCTTGCTGGCGGCCGTCCCGGCCTGCATCAGGGAAACACGCGCAAGGGCGCTCTTGGACAGGTGATTTTTCTGAAACTCCGCAATGGCGGTATCCAGATCGGCGCCCTCCAGACCGGGATCGAACAATCCGGCGAAATCCGGGATCAGCGCATAGCGGGGCTTGCTTGATGTCGTCGGCAGGTCGTTTCTGGCATAAACGGCCCCGATGTTGACCAGACCTTCCCGCAAGGTTTCATCCCGGATCGGTTCACGCGTGTTATCCGCGTACCACCGCTCCCCCGGCACGACATAGTTCCGCTTGAGCACGCCGTCTGCATAGGCCAGGCGGGCGGCTGTGTCGCTCTGACAGGCCTGCTCTTCCGACATGCGATAGACGTGAATCGGACCAAGGAAACGATCGCTCCCTTCCACGGCACCGATATACAACATGGTAAAGACGGTGCTCGCGGACAGCTGACGGATGCAATAGGTGCGGTTCGGTGTGCCCTCTGGGAAGATGCGCGACAGGCGCTCTTCGATCACGTCGCGGGTCACATAGGGTGGGAGTTCGGTTGTCACGGATCTATCCCTGATACAGTCGATGGCACTCGTCCTCGATGTCCTGCCGTGCCGCGCCGTCGGAAATCAGAGTTCGCAAGCGGCCCAATGCATCCGGTGCGGGCAAGGGCAGGGCTTCGAGCTCATAGGCCGAAACGGCGACGCTGCCACTGACACACCGAAAGGCCTGGTCGGCCGCGCGACTGTTCAGAAACGCGGCAAGCACTTCGGGAGGGACTTGGGGGGTGTCATCCAGTGGCTTGAGCATATTGAGGTGGTTTTCCACCACGACGCCGCCGTGCTGCTCGATGAAGCGATCGGGCAGGGCGGCCGCGATCAGGCGGCGGTGCTGTTCCTTTGCCGTGGTGCGTTGCAGCAAAACGCAGGAGCGGTGCGAAATCAGCCAGTCGTCTTTGCTGCGGATCTCGAACCACGGCTCATGGTTGCGCTTGCGGGCGCGCCACTCGAACCGGCCGTCCGGCAGAACGGACTCGGCCCAGATCAGGGGCAGTCGTCCCTTGGCCTTGCGGGGATGGAGCTGGTCCTTGAAGCGGTTCCAGACCAGCGGCCCGGTGCTGACCTTGTACCCCCAATCGACCAGGTGATGGGTGCAGCGCTGCAGGGCCTGCACGGTTGTGACCTGCTCGATGTTGCGGGGCAAGATCCAGGGGAGCGAGGGATTGGCGGGCAGGTCCAACCTGTCCAAGGTGTTGATCTTCAGTTCTCGGGGGCTGGTGACGTGGATTTCATGCACGTGGACCGGCGCACGATCACCGCCCCGTCGGTAGGTCGCCAACAGTGTTTCCTGCAAAACGTCATCAAACACATGTCGGCGCGCTGCGACAAAGTCCAGGTGTCGCGGTGGGGCCTCGCTGCCAAGCAGCGCGCGCAGGTTCTTGAAATACTCGCCTGCAAGGAAACTGGTCGGCGTCACGAATGCAATCACGCCATCCGCGCGGGCGTGGCGCAACGCGACATCGGTGAAAACACCATACAGATTGGCATGGCCGAACAGGCTGCGCTTGAATTTTTCGCGAAGGTCTTGGGACAGGCGTGTCCGCGCGTAAGGGGGGTTGCCGATGACAAGGTCAAACCGATTGCGCGGCGTTGGCTTCTGCAAGCTATCACACACGGTTACAAGGTTCGGGGCCGGTTTCCCGGTGATGGCCGAAAAGGGCAGCAGGACCGTATCCACCGCGATTTGCGCCAGCCAGGCGCCGAAGGGGTCAATCTCATACCCGCGCAGCCGATTTGCGATGTTTTCCAGCAGGATGCGGGGGCTGCATCCGGGCAATTGCGCAATGATGTGTTTTGCGATCGGCGCAAGGAAGGCGCCGCCGCCGCAAGCGGGATCCAGGACGCGACAGTTGGACCAATGAACGCCCGTTTGGGTCGCCATGTCGATCAGGCGCTCTGTCAGCACTGGCGGCGTGTAGTAGATCCCGTGGGCAGAGCGATAGCTTGCCGGCAGGATATAGGTATAGGTCAGGCCGATCTGATACGCGGCGATTTCGGGTTCCAGTTGGGCCGCCAACTTGCCAATGGAGTCCGCGATACCGGTCAGCGAGGTATCCAAGGTGTATTTTGGCAAACTGCGATACGGCTGCCGGAGCGGGACATCCGCCCCGTGGCGTGCGCAGGAGGTCTGCCACCAGCTGAGCACCATTGAACGGCCAAACTGATGTGACAGCTCCAGCCGCGCCTCGTCGGACATGGACCTGGCAACCGCACGTACCATGACGCGCGCATTCTGCATGCTGGTGGCCAGACGCGCATCATCACCGGCGGCCGTGGCCGGGGCCGCCTGCGGTTCGATTGGTGAAGATGCCTGCGAGCCTGACAAGCCAGAGCCTCCCGTTTTGTTCTGCATATTAGTGCGAGACTGGCGGGAAGATAAACTCCCAAACGGCCTGCCCGACCGGGCCGGAGGCAGGCGATCGACCGAAGGGTAGGCTGACCGGATTCAGGTGGGGCCGTGCGCGGGGGCGTGCCCCAGTTGGATTACCCAAGCGCTGCCTGTTCAGTTCCCGCCTCTTCCACGATCCAATCGCGAAAGGCCTTGAGCTGGGGCTGGTCCATCGCATCGGGGGGATAGACCAGATGATAGGAGCGCGAAGGGGTATACGCATCGCGAAATGGCCGGATCAGCTGTTCGGATTGCAATTCCGCCTGGATCAGCGGCAACAGCCCCAGTGCGACGCCCTGACCGGAGAGGACCGCGCGCAAAAGCACACTGGAGTCGTCGATGACCACACCGGGCAGGCGGCCACCCGTTTCAACACCCATCGCGCTGAACCATTCCAGCCAGTCGAACTGGTCTTTCCAGTGCAGAAGCGGCAGGCGCAACAGGTCCTCTGGCTGTTGAGGGACGTCACCACCACCCAGCAGAGCCGGGCCGAGGATCGGCGAGGTTTCGAAGCGCAGAAGCGGTTCGGACACCAAATGTGGCCAGCGCCCGTCCCCCCAGGCCAGCATCATGTCTGTTTGGCCGTCCGAAAACTCGACCCCGCCGGGGGAATAATGCAGGTGCAGCCCGGTTTCGGGAAAGCGTTGCCAGAAACTGAAGAGGCGCCGGGCCAGCCATTGCGAGCCGATCAGCGCCCCGACGCCCACGGTGATCGATTCCCGGCTGGCGGTCTGCCGCGCGTCCTCAATCGCCTTGTCCAACCGGGCAAAGATGGCCTCGCAGGCGGCCGCAAACTGGCGGCCCGCTTCGGTCAGCTCGACCGATTGCGCATTGCGCGAGAATAGGGCGCAACCGAGGTGCCGTTCCAGCGCCTTGATCTGGGAGCTGACGGCCGTTGGTGTCACCCCCAGCGCGGCGGCGGCGCGTTTGAAGTTCTCATGCTGGGCGGCAACGGCAAAGACCCGTATCGTGCCAAGGGGCGGTTGCTCGGAGATATTTGCCATGATTAGGTCAACCTGAAGTTACCCTAGGTGTAGAAATCTTTTATCTGTCAAAAGATGTGAGAGCAAGGCAGGTTATCGGTCGAAACACAGCCAGGTAACGCGCCGCAACACGATGTTCCGCGGCCGCGGCGGAGGTCTCATGTCGCTGAATTCACCCTTGCAGGCACGCTACTATGTGGAGCCTGAATTCTTTGAAATAGATAAGGAAAAGATATTCTTCCGCAGCTGGCAATGCGTTTGCCATGTGTCCGAAATTGCCGAGCCCGGGGATTTCAAGACCCATACGATCGTGGACGAAGATATCTTTGTCATCCGGACCCCAGAGGGGGACATCAAGGCGTATTACAACATCTGCCGCCATCGCGGGCATCCGCTGGTCGAAGGCAGCGGCAAGGGTAAACGTGTCTTGGTCTGCCCCTATCACGCCTGGACTTATGAGATTAACGGCAGGCTGCGGCGCGCACCGGGATCGGTGGAAAGCGACGGTCTGAGCTGTGACCAGATCAATCTGCGCAGGATCCGGGTTGAGGAGTTCTGCGGCTTTGTCTTCGTCAATCTGGATGAAGAGGCCGCGCCGATGGGGCCTGAGCTGGAAGAATATCGGCAGAACATGCTGAGCTTTCACCCTGATCCGACCAAGCTGAAGTTCGTCTGCGAGACCGAGATCGAACATGACAGCAACTGGAAGCTGTCGGTGGAGAACTACAATGAGTGCTACCACTGCCCAACCGTCCACGCGAGCTCGCTGACCCATGGTGTGCTGGAGATGGACGGCTACACCACCATCCCCAAAGGCAAGACGATCTGGCATGATGGCAAGGCGCAGACGAAGAACGAAAAGCAATATGACTATGATCTGACCGCCAGCCCGCGTGCGGGTGACTATGGCGCCTACTGGATCTTCCCGAATGTCTCCATGTGTTGTTATCCGGGCGGCTTCTTCACCATCCGGCAGTTCCTGCCGATTGCCTGGAACAAGACGGTTTATCGCTATCGCTGGTTCTCCAGTGGTGACATCGCGGATGAGGACGTGATCGCCCTGATGCACAAACACAAGGCCACCACCGGTGCCGAGGATGAAGTCGTGGTGTCGAAAATCCAGAAGGGCATGCAAAGCCGCGCCTTTGAGCCGGGGCCCTACGTCATCGGGGACGGCTGCGGCGCGATGAGCGAAGTGGGTCTTCGCCACTTCCACAACCTGTATCGTGACGCGCTGGGGGAAAACGCATGAGCACCGCAGTCCGACAGGAGCTGGCAGCGCTGTATCGCCTGGCACATCACTATGGCTGGACCGATCTGACCTCGACCCATATTTCCGCCCGGCTGCCGGAGGATCCGGATCACTATCTGCTGAACTCTCACGACCTGATGTTTGATGAGATCACGGCATCGAACCTGATCCGCATGTCCTTTGAGGGCGCAGCGGTGGATGACCAGCCCGGCAGCGGCAAGATCGTTAATCTGGCCGGACACATCATCCATTCCGGTATCCTGAGCGCCCGTCCCGAGGTGAATTTCGTGATCCACAGCCATACCCGTGCCGGGGTCGCGGTCTCTGCCATGCCGGGCGGGTTGCTGCCGCTGTCGCAGCACGCGGGCTTTGTTCTGGGTACCCTGTCCAGCCACCCCTACCAGGATTCCACGGCAGTCGCAGATGAGGGCGCGTTGCTGGCGGGGGATCTGGGCGACAACTATGCCATGCTGCTGGAAAACCACGGACTTCTGGTGGTCGGGCGCACCGCGGCCGAGGCGTTCATCTATCATTACTACCTTGAAATGGCGTGCAAGATTCAGGTCGACATTCTATCATCGACCAACAAGCCCATTGAAATCACGGATGACGCCATGACGGCGCTGCACGATTGGGGGGCACCTCACAATGGTCCGCATGGCGGCGTGCAATGGCCTGCCCTGATCCGAATGCTGGACCGAACCGTGCCGGAGTTTCGCACATGAACGCCGATGATCTGATCCTGAGCCAACGGGACGGGGCCTGTCTGACCGTGACCATCAACCGCCCGGCCAAGGCGAACTCTCTGACCACGGAAATGCTGCGCAGCCTGCGGGATGTGTTCCGCAGCGCGGTGCAGGACGACAGCCTGCACAGTGTGATCATAACAGGTGCGGGCGCGCGGGTGTTTTGTGCCGGTGCGGACCTGACCACGCTTTATGATGACACCGAAGGGCCGGACCCCTGGGACGAAATGGCCCGCGCGCTGCACGCCCTGCCAATCCTGACCATCGCAGCCATCAATGGCCCCTGCATGGGGGGCGGGCTGACGCTGGCGCTGGGGTGTGATATCCGGGTCTGTGTGCCCGAAGCGCGGTTTGCTTATCCTGTGCTCAAGAACAACGTGCTGCCGGGACAATATGATGTTGACCGTCTTCAAGCGTTGATCGGTGCCGGGCGCAGTGCGGCGATCCTGCTGGGAGGGGACACCATCGGCGCGGCAGAAGCAGCGGATTGGGGTCTGGCCGACCGGATGGTTGACCGCGATACGCTGATCCGGGCCTGCGGCGACCTGTGCGCGATCGCAGAGGCGGCTGATCGCGGCCATCTGACCACTCTGAAAACCATGCTGGCGAGGACATCATCATGAAAGGCATCCGCGTTGTCGATATGACCTCGGTTCTGTCCGGGCCCTTCTGTACCTGGTTGCTGGCCAGTCTGGGCGCCGATGTGATCAAGGTCGAAAACCCGAATGGGGACCTTGCCCGCACCACACCGCCGTTTGAGGATGACATCAGCCTCTATTTCGCCTCGCTCAACCGCAACAAACGGTCGGTCAGGCTGGACCTGAAGACCGAGGAGGGCAAGGCGGCGCTGCACAAGCTGTTGGCCACGGCCGATGTCTTTGTCGAAAACATGCGCCCCGGCGTTCGGGACCGGCTGGGATGTGGGGACGCGGATCTGCGGCGTATCAATCCGCGGTTGATCTCTGCCTCGATCAGCGGGTTTGGTCAGACCGGCAGCCTGTCCCATCGTCCCGCCTATGACATCGTCGTACAGGCGATGAGCGGCATGATGAGCATCAACGGCGAGCTGGACGGCGACCCGACGCGCGTGGGCTTCTCTGTTGGGGACATTGCGGCGGCGCTTTTCACCACCATCGGGATCCTGCAACGGCTTTATGAACGGGACGCACAGGGCGCGGATCAGACCAGCCATCTGGATGTGTCAATGCTGGCGTGCCAGTGGGTCTGTTTGGAAAATGCTTTTGCGCGGTACCTGAATGCCGGGATCGTGCCCGGTCCCATCGGGTCACGCCACCCGTCGATGACGCCGTTTGAACCCTATCCGACGGCGGATCGGGACATTGTCATCGGTCTGGGCAGTGACAAGGACTGGCCGCGGTTTTGCGAAGCGATCGGTTACACCGCGCTTCTGGATGATCCCCGGTTCCAGGGCGATGAGGCAAGGCTTGCCAACCGCGACGCGCTGGATGACGTGCTGGGCGCTCATCTGAAACAGCATCCTGCCGCCCATTGGATCCAGGTCCTGATCGACAATGCCATCCCATGCTCGATGGTCGAAAACGTGCAGACCATCGCCGAGAATCCGATTGCAGAGGAATACGCGGCTTTTTCCACGGTCACGGCGAACGGGCGCGACATGCGGTTTGCCCGCAATCCGATCGCCCCGCGCGACCTGCAGGAAAGCCCGGCTCCGGATCTGGGCCAACACACGGCCGAGATCCTGGCCGAGCTGGGCTATGACGCCGACGCTATCTCTGCCTTGACCCGCTGATTTTCGCGACAGGATACCTCCATGCCAGAATTTTCCACCGCCGATGGCGTCACCCTCTACTATGAAGATATCGGTGCCGGGGCACCCATCCTGTTCGTGCATGAGTTCGGGGGCGACTATCGCAGTTGGCATCGACAGGTGCCGGTTCTGTCGCAACGCCATCGCTGCATCACCTATAGTGCGCGGGGCTTCTTTCCTTCGGAGGTGCCCGGTGACCGGTCGCGTTACGGTCAGACCTTTTCCACAGGCGATGTGCTGGCACTGATGGATCATCTTGGGCTTGCGCGGGCGCATCTGGTGGGGACTTCGATGGGCAGCTTCACCAGCCTTGATTTTGCGCTGACCCATCCAGAGCGGGTGCTCTGCGTAACCCTTGTGGGCAACAGTTCTGGTCCACGCGATGATGCAGAGCGCGCCCATTACCGTGAAACCTGGATTGGTCATGAAATCGCGCTGCGTGAAACACGCGGCGGTGAGGGAGCTGTGGAGGTGCTGGAGGGCGACCCGGCCTATCAGAGCTTTCGCAAGACCGATCCGGAGAACTGGAACAAATACGCCGAAAACCTGCGGGGCCAATCCGTTGACGGCGCCATTCATGTCCTGTCGACTGTCCACTGGAACCGGACATCCTTGTTTGACGATCAGGCACGCCTCGCCGCCTTCGACCGCCCGGTTCTGCTGGTGACCGGGGATGATGACTACTATCTGGTGGGTGAAACCAACGCCTTTCTCCGGGATTTTCTGCCCGATGCCAGCTGGCACTGCTTTCCCGGTACCGGGCATCTGGTCAACATCGAAAGGGCGGCAGAGTTCAACGCCCTTCTGGCAGATCACGTTCAGCGGGCCGAATGATCCGACAAATTGGCTGAAGCAAGTCCGCGCGCCTATATCCGAAGCGGGTGAGCGCGCGATTTTCAGACAGGTTCAGAACGGGGCGGCTTGGCGCGGTTCGTCGCCAGCGCAAAGAAGCTGCCCTGATGGTACACCAGAGGGGCATGATCCGCAGCCGTCGTTGCCAAGACCGTGCCAACGATGATCTGGTGAGAGCCGAAGCTTTGCGTTGTCTTGTACGCGCATTGAAAGGTTGCGGCCGCGTTTCGCAGTTCCGGCAAGGTGTTCGGATTGTCGTGGGTCCAATCGGGCGTTGCAAACTTGCGCGGTGTTGTGCGCGGCGCGCCGGCGAAGGCCATGGCAATGTCATCTTGCCCTTCGGCAATCACATTGACGCAGAACGCGCCATTTTCCTCGATCAGGCCCAGAATTCGGCTTTGCCGGTTCAAGCAGATCAGCAGCGAAGCCGGATCGGCAGAGAGTGAGCACATTGCACTGACAGTTGCACCATGCGCGCCGGCTGGTCCGTTTGTCGTGACGATTGTCACCGGCGTCGCGACGTTTCGCATCGCGGAAATAAACAGCTCTCGGTCCAGCATGGTCGCTCCCTTTTCCCTGAGATCTGACCCCAGAGTTGGATTGCTTGCAAGACGCCATTGCTTACCCTATGCCAAAGGGATTCTTATGCAAGGACGTCCGATGGCAAAGTCTCTCAAGGCAAAACTGGCTGGTCTGAACGAACGGCACATTTCGCAGCTGGAGCATTTGGGTTTTGACAGCAACCGCCAGCGACGACCGCTTCCTCCGCTGCAAACACTCGTCGCTTTCGAAGCGGCGGCGCGTTCCCTGAGCTTCACACAGGCCGCAGCTGAGCTGAACCTGACGCAACCCGCGATCAGCCAGCAGGTCAAAATTCTGGAGGGACGGCTGGGCGTGGCGCTGTTTCAGCGCAGCAATAATCGCATTCGCCTCACTGAGGCCGGCGAGAGCTTTGCAGCCATTGTCGGAGGTCTGCTCAATCAGCTCAGCGAAAGTGTGGAAGGGCTGGTGCGGGCGGGGACCCGAGCCACGCTGACCGTCAGCCTGTTGCCGTCCTTTGCGTCCACCTGGTTCTCAGCGCGGATTGGTAGGTTCCAATCACGACACCCCGATATAGACCTCATTATCCTGTCAACAGTCGCGAAAACCGGTTTTGGTCAGGAAGAAGCCGATGTTGCCATTCGTTGGGGGGCAGGAGGTGCCGAGGGGCTGTTTGAGGAAAAGCTCATGGATGAGCAGCATATTCTTGCGGCATCCCCGGCGGTTGCCGCGCAGCTGGGCGCCTGTGAAACCATCGAGGCGCTTCGCGGGTGGCCCTTTCTACATGAAACCGCCCATACGGAATGGCAGCGCGTCATAGAAGCCAACGGTGGTGAGGCCAGGGACTTTGAGGATGGGTTGTACTTCGGTGACTCAAGTGCGGCGCTGAATACTCTGGCCTCTGGTCACGGTGTGGCGGTCGTGCGGGACGTTCTGGCCGATCACTATTTGCGTGAGGGGCGTCTGGTCAGGCTGCCGTTTGCCTCTGTGAAGGGGCCGTTTTCCTATTTCTTTCTGTGCCCGGCGCATCGTGTTGAACAGCCCGCGGTTCAGGCCTTTCGCACCTGGTTGAAGGATGAAATTGCCGTCTCATAAGAAATTCTTTGGCAGCGGCCAAGTTTTCACCGTTTGGCGCGATAGAGATTTCCCTGCACCATCCCTGCAAGAAATCTGATTGGAGCCTGCTGTGGAATTCTCGATTTTCAACCTCATGACCAAGCCGGTGGACGGGTCCACCCATCAGGATGTGTTCAACCAGATGCGCACCATGACTCGTATGGTCGATGATGCCGGTTTTGACGTGGCATGGTTTGCAGAACACCATCTGTCGAACTACTGTATTTCCCCGTCGCCCTTGATGACCGCGTCGCACATGGCGGGGCAGACGAAGAATATCAAGCTTGGCCCGGCGGTCGTGGTTATGCCGTTTTATGAACCGTTGCGGCTGGTCGAAGACATCTGTCTGACCGATCAGCTGACGGAGGGACGGTTGGTTCTGGGGCTCGGGACCGGCTATCAGCCGCGTGAATTCAAGAAATTCGGCTTTGAAATCAATGACCGGCTGATGCGCGGGCTGGAAATTTGGGACTGCATCCAGCAGGGCACCACAACGGGGGTCATCAACTTCAAAGGCGATCACGTCCAGATCGAAGATGCGGCGCTGTCGATTGCCCCCGTTCAGGACAAGATCCGGACGTTTGCGGTCGGCAATTCGCCGGAGATCCGGCAGAAGATGATTGATTACGGTGCAGAGCCTCTGACGACGCCGGCCTTTGGTCCGGCCTCGATCGTGGGGACGGCGCGTCGGCTCTACGCGGAAACGCGCGGGGAAAATGGGCTGTCGACGGATGGCTTCCCGTTTGCCGTCCAACGGTATGTCTATGTTGCCAAAGACAAGGAGGACGCACGCCGGGCCGCCGAGCAGGTTCTGGCCCATGCGCGGATGGCAACGAACATGCGCCTTGCCGATCCGGTGATGAATGGCGCGGATCTTGAGGTGCTGCCCTTTGATGGCGAGCCGGACATCGACACGATCCTGGAGCGGGCCATCATTGGTGACGCCGAAGAGGTCACGCGCCGGATCGTTTCGGAAGCGCGCGAATTTGGCATCACCCACCTCAGTGTTTTCATGCAGATCGCCTCGATCCCGTTTGCGGATGTTCTGCGGTCGCTTGAAACCTTCTGTGACACTGTGATGCCAGCGGTAAACGCCGCTTTGGAGCAAGAGAAGGAAGCGGTTGCGTCATGAGCTATGCCAATCTTTCGTTGCGCGGAAAAACGGTACTTGTGACCGGTGCAGCACGCGGGCTGGGCGCCGCCATCGCCCGCGCCTGTGGGGAAAACGGTGCGCGGCTCCAGCTTCAGGACCTGAACGAAACCGTGTTGAACCAAACGGCGCAAGAGTTGCGGGAGGCCGGGTATGACGTTCAAACGGCCGCGTTCGATCTGACCGACTTTGACGCCTGTGCCGATTGGGTTCATGAGGCGGCCGCGGCAGGTGAAGGGATCTGGGGGCTGGTCAACAATGCCGGGATCACCAACCACGGGCAAGTGACGGATCAGACCGTTGATGACTACAAATCAATCTACGATCTGCATGTCTTTGCCCCCTTCGTGCTTGCTCGCGAAGCCGGGAAAGCCATGCTGGCCAACCCCGGTCCACAGCGAGGGCGGATCGTCTCCATGTCCTCGATCGCGGCCACCAATCCAAGGCCGGGCATCGGCAACTACGCCTCTTCCAAGGCGGCCATTGCCGGTCTGACCCGGTCGCTGGCGGCAGATTTCGGCAAGGACGGCATTTGCTGCAACGCGATTGCGCCGGGGTATGTCCTGACGGAGATGAACACCCGTATTCTCAGCGACGAAAAATTTGTGCGCCGGATCGAGAACAGAACACCGGCTGGTCGCTGGGCGCAGCCGGAAGAGATCGCAGGGCCGGCGGTGTTCCTGCTTTCGGAAGCCTCATCCTACGTCAACGGGCAGTTGCTGGCGGTTGATGGTGGGATGAACGCATTTCTACATGCGGAAGATGATTGAAAATGATTGATCTCACTCGGAAAACGGCCCTCGTGACGGGGGCGGGCTCTCTTGCCAATGGCATGGGCAATGGCAAGGCGACGGCCCTTCGCCTGGCAGAAGCGGGGGCGGCGATCTGTGCACTGGATCGCGACCTGCAGGCTGCCGAGGAAACCTGCAAGCTGATCAGAGAGGCTGGTGGACAGGCGCTTGCCATCGAAGCGGATGTCACGGATGAGGCGCAAATCAAGTCCGCCGTCCAACGCTGCATCGCGGCCTTCGGGCAGATCGACATCTTGCAGAACAACGTGGGTATTTTGCGCACAGGTGGGGCAAAGGATACCACGGTCGAAGACTGGAACCTGCTGGCCGAGGTCAATCTGAAGGCGGTTTTCCTGCCGACCAAGAGCATTCTGCCGCATTTCGTGGAGCGGGGCAGTGGCGTGATCACCAATGTGTCGTCAATTGCGGGCCGCCAGTATCTGGGCGCGCCCTATATCGCCTATAACACCACCAAGGGGGCGATCGTGTCCTATACCCGCAATCTGGCGGCTGAAATGGCGCCGCATGGGATCCGGGCCAATGCCATCCTGCCGGGCTTTGTCGACACGCCGATGGCCCGTGACTCCATCATCCAGAACGCTGAAAACCCCGATCAGATCAACTGGGAAGACCTGGATCGCCAGCGGGCGGCCCGCATTCCTTTGGGTCGGGTCGGTACCCCATGGGACATTGCCAATGCCGCAGTGTACCTGGCCAGCGATCTGGCCAGCTATGTCACCGGCACCGAAATCATCGTCGACGGAGGCGTCTCATGTCGCGTGTGAGGGCCGGCCGCGCCGGACGGGAAGCCCGCCGTAAAGCGCAGGCCACGGTTGCCGGTCGCCTGCCTCCGGTTCTGCGCCGCCTGAAGCCGCAGGAATTTCTGGAGGCCGACGCGATCGAACAGATCCATCTTGCCTCTCTCGAAATTCTGGAAGAGGTCGGTATTGTTTTTCGCGATGACACAGCGCTGAAACACTGGCGCGACGCGGGCGCGTCGGTTGAGGGCGAGCGCGTTTTCATTGACCGTGATCTGCTGATGGCGCTGGTCAGCAAAGCGCCGTCCGAGTTCCGGATGAAGGGGCGCGGTGACGAAACCGGTTTTGTGATGGGTGGGAAGACAAGCGTGTTCTGCCCTATGAAGGGCGCCCCCTTTACCCGTGATCTGGATGGGGTCCGCCGGTTGACAACCGAGCAGGATGTCATCAACTTCGCCCGTTTGACGCAGGCCTGTTCCAGCTTTCACATGGCGGGCGGGTTCACCTGCGAGCCGATGGACATTGCCGTTCCGCATAGGCATCTGGCCATGATCCGCCATCATCTGGTCGAAACGGATCTGCCGCTGTTCGGGATCGGGACAACCCGCGAAAGAGCGCAGGACAGCGTTGAAATGGCGCGGATCGCAACGGGTGGTGCGGACGACGCGGTCTCAATTCTGATGCACGCCTCCGGCAACTCGCCCCTGGTCTGGGACGAAGCCATGCTGGAAGGGCTTCGCGTCTTTGCGGACGCGGGGCAGGGCGTGTTGTGCTCGCCCTTTGTTCTGGCCGCAGCCAATACGCCCGCGGATGTGGCTGCCACGATTGCCCAGGTCAATGCCGAAGCGCTGGCCGCAATAGCCTATGGTCAGCTCTACCGGCCCGGCACCCCGATGATCTACGGCCAATACACCGTTTCAATCTCCATGCAATCGGGGGCGCCAATGGCGGGCACACCGGAAGTTGCGTTGATCACCACGGTGATCGGGCAACTTGCGCGGCGCTATCGGGTTCCTTGGCGGACCTCTGCCAACCATGCGTCCTCCAAATCCTTTGACGCGCAATCCGGGTATGAGGGCGCAACCACGTTGATGACGGCAATGAATGCCGGCGCCAACCTGATGCTTCACGCCGGTGGCTGGGATGAAGGCGGGCTGGCCATCTGCTATGGCAAGTTCATTGCCGACGATGAACAGAACCTGATGATGGCACGATACGCCGGTGGCATATCCTTTGACCGCTTCAAGGACGCGCTGAAAGCGGTGCGCCGGATCGGTCCGGGCGGGCACTACCTGGGGGATGAGTTCACGATCGCCCATTTCCGCGATGCCTTTGCCATGCCAGAAGTAATGGACTTTTCCAGCTTCGAACAATGGAGTGCGGCCGGTTCCAACGATATGGCGGCGCGCTGCCGCACCAAAGCGCGCGCCTTGCTCGCTGACTTCGAAGCGCCAGCCATGGATGTCGCTGTTCGAGACGAATTGGATGACTTCGTAGCCCGCCGCAAGCGGCAGATCGACCCGGCAATCCGCTAGCGACGGCGCACCGTTGGTTACATGACGATCGCAGACTTCGCGCCATCTTATGGTTTGGCAAATGATCCGATCAAGAAACCTCGGCGGCCCGGTAGCAGAAACACCTGCACGTCTCGCCACTCGGCCGCTGGTTCGCCTTCGGCCTGCTTTTTGGGAGTTGGTGAGGCGAGCTCGCCCGACGAGTAGATGAGCATGTCTATCAACCGATTGCTGCGCCAAAACCCACGGGGCGGACTGAGCCGTCGCGGCAAGGGGGGATCTTGCGAAAGGGATAGGTTTGGGTGCCACGCGTGGGACCTTTGTCGTCATGTCGGGCGCGATCGTTCGCTTGCTAAGGCTGGTGATCGTTCAGATCCAAACAGTGCCAGTTGAGACGCGTCGGACAGCGCTCATCCCTTACTTCTGCTCGCCTGCGGGCATCGTTGCGCAACGCGCATCCAAACCGGCCCATCGCAGCCGGAGTGCACTTGAATGCATCATCCGCGGAAATGGCGGCGTTTGTGGGTGGAGAGAAATTTAGCTCTTCAAATAGATCGTCTTGCCGAAGGGGGCTGCGTGCTGGAGGGCTCCGGTACTGGCCCAGACCACCGGGATGCGCGCGGGGGCGGGACCGAACGGGCCGTAGAGGTCCGTCAGAACGACGATGATCGAGGGATCATGCTTCAGTGCTTCTTCGACCGGTTCGACAAAGGACGTCCCGCCACCGCCCTTGAACTTCAGTGAAAGCAGCTCAGTGCGCAGTGCGTCGCTGGCAAGCTCTTTGACCATCTGGATACCATGATCGAAGACGATCAGCGTGATCTGCGCGCCGGTCTTGCGTGAAATGGCATCGATTTCGCCCCCGAACCGGTCGAGCATGGGCTGGCTGATCGACCCGGACACATCCACACAGGCGGCCACCCGCCCGCGTTTCAACGCGGCCTGACGGATGCCCGGTTCAAAGCCCGGGGATTTGCCGCCCGTGTGACGGGCCTGCGCGTCCAGGGCCAGCCAGCGGCGGGTCGGCGTACTGAAGCTGTATTCAGGGCGAAAAGTTACGGCTTTGGTCACCATCCGGCGCAGGATCACCTCCCACGGGGTGGTTGTCTTGGGAAGATCTCCGATCTTGGACATCAGCTGACCGACGCCACGTCCGGCGGATTGTCCGGCCTGCAGGGCACGGTCCAGACGCTGTGCCCATTCGGCGGACAGCAGCGCGTCTTCGGTGCCCAACACATCCCCTTGCAGCACATCTGCCTTATCCGGGAAGCTTCGAAGGATCTGTACCCCTTTCTGTTCCACGGTCTCCAGCAGGGCGAGGAACAGCTGCTCGACATCCAGCTTCACCAACGCCTCAAGCGGCTGTTCGGTCGACCCGATGATCCGAAGAACTTTGGCCAGCTCGACGCGCCCGCTGGGCAGCGTATAGCCGGATTGGATCAGTGTTTCATTGATCAGCGCATCGGCAGCGATGTTGAAGATGTGGTTCGAATAGCGTGGACCATAGCGTTCGCGCAGTTTCTGCGCACGCGCGATATGTTGCAGGGCGACATGCATGATCTCATGGGCGGCCACGCCGACCTGTTCATCCAGTGTCCATTGCGCAAAGGCGCTGCCATAAAAGATGGTTCGGCCATCGGTGTAGGCCGGGGCGATTTCGAGCTGGATATCGACGAGCGTATGCTCGCCCGCTGCGGTTTCCAGCAACGCCTGCCCATGTTCGGGTTCTGCATCACGGTGCGTACACCAGAGCGACAAGGAGCCGAAAGCCGGGTCCGTTTCCACCAGCTTCTGCAGCGCCAGTGTGGCGCGCTCGGAGTGGATCTGCGCGGGTATCACGTCAACCCTTGGGCAGAGCGGCGCGCGTGGTGTTCCTGGTAAGCCGGATGGGCCAGGATGCGGTCCGCGAGCCCTTTTTGCAGGGCCGTTTCGATGATCATCTCAAACCCGGCTGTTGCAAGCTCCCGCAAGGGCAGGGCCTTCAAAGACGCGGACCGCGGCTTGGCGCGTTGCAGCAGAGCAATGTCCAACGTGCATTCGATCACGGCATCCAGCGTCTGTTCATTGGCATACCCGGAAAGGCCGAAGATCAGCGCGTTCAGACCGTGCAGCGTTTCAGGATAAAGCGCGGGCCGGTCTTTGCGGGCGGCGTTCGCCAGGGCTTCGACATTCACCGTGGCCTCGATATCTTCGGCGGCGCGCAGAAATTCGCTGGCGATGGCTGATCCGACGGTGCCCGCGATCATGATCATCCGGGTCTCCCGATCCTCGATATGGGTCAGGATATGGCCCACCCGCTCCCATGAGCGGGGTGTCGCGGCGATCATGTGATCGGCCTGCATGCTCAGCGCGAGCGTTTCCAGAAGGTCGGGGCGGGATTTGATGAAGGCAGAGACAGCCGGATGCAGCCCGCGCGCAATCGCAAAGGAAGACAGCCAGTCGGCAGCATCCGCCTGCACGATCATGTGGATCAGACGGTCGGACAGGGCGGTGCCCATCTCATAGGCGACAGCGCCGTCATCCACCGTGTTTCCGGCGGCGATGATCATTGTGTTGTCCGGGATCACATGCAGGCCGACGCGGCGCTCTTGTAGCAAGCCATAGACCGTCGGTTGCAACAGCGGAGAGGCGGCGGTGATCTCATCAAGAAACAGCACCGCAGGGGCGTCATCCTTGGGCAGGTCTTCCGGGCGATACCATTGTGTGGTGCGCGTCTCGTGATCGTAATACGGCAAACCGCGTAGGTCCGCCGTGTCGA
>JALEGX010000105.1 GCA_022763485.1 Paracoccaceae bacterium
AGCCCGCCTGCATGTCGGGCATCTTGGAATCCGATGCGCCCGCGGCTGCACCGCCTGGCAGGTCATAGAAGCGGTGCATCTGGGCACAGCCTGCGGTCAGCAGGGCCTGTTCGCCAGAGCCGACCGACATCGCGCCGGTGCGCAGATCCAGACCGAAGGGCCAGGTGCCAAAGACTGCCGGGGCGCCGGGTTTGACCGCATTGACATAGACCAGACCGGCCAGGCATTCCGCGGTGGCCTGCACGATGGCGCCCGCAACGGTGGACGGCGCGGTGGCGCCTGCCATGCCGGCCGACAGCAGCAGCACCGGCATACCGTGTTTGATGCACTCTTCCATCACTTCGCAGGATTCGGTGGCAAACTTCATCGGAGGCACGACGAAGCAGTTGGAATTGCTGACAAAAGGCCGCTCCAGCCATTTGTCCTTGCCGCCCGCGATCATGTGCAGCATCTCCATCGCCGGGGCCACATAGGACGGATCGGTGAAGGAGGTGCCGATATGTTTGAAGGTGCCGGAACAGGTCGCATAGATCGTGTTCAGGTCCATTTCGCGGTTGTCGGCGATGTCGCGGCAGACCATCGGACGCTGCACGAAGTGGATGTTATCCAGCTGTTCGCAGATGCGCGAGGCGTCATGCAGATCCTGCACGGTGGAGTCGCGGTATTCGTTGCCTTCCACGTCGACGATGTGCACCGCAGCACCCGCGGTGCCGTAGTGGACCTTGGGTCCGGACAGGTCCAGATCGGTCTTGCCGTCGCGGCTGTAGAGCACGACCGAGCGGTTGGCTTTGGCCAGCGTGTCTTCGACCAGGGCACGGGGGAAACGGAGGCGGCCGTCATCGCCCAGGATACAGCCCGCTGCGGTCAGATAATCGATGCCGCTTTGCGGCGCGTCGGCCAGGCCGATGGTTTCCAGCGCCTGCAGGGCCGCTTCGTGGATCTTTTCCACTTCGGCCTGGGTCAGCGGGTTGTAGGTGCCGCCTTCCATGCCGGGACGAATGGGGCGCAGGTGCTCAGGCAGGGCCGATGCGCGGGCGGCGCGGCGTGCGGCGCGTCCGCCACCACGGGCCGCTTTGGCGGGGGTGTTGGTCTGGTCGTTCATGCAGTGTGTTTCCCAAGAAGTGCGTTTTGATCTGGTGACTGTGTCAGACCAGCTGCGGGCGCCCCCGCGCGGCACGGCCACGCGCCGCACCGATGGTGCGGTAGACCAGGCCAATGATGCACAACTCTGCTTGCATGTCGGTTCCTTGTTTTCCCAACAATTCTAGGCAGCGGGAAAGGCCAATCTGTTCTGTTTGCGACATGGGTGAAATTTGCGACGCAAATTTCACCACCTTCAGGGGGCCGTGTGAGGCATTCGCATATCGTCACTAATGCACGTCTTTTCAGAGTGTTGAGGCTTGCTCTTAAGGTCGGTTTGCCGTGCGTGTCGCGGGTTGGCGACAGGGGGTGAGGCATGTTCTTCTGAAAGGACGTCGGATTCGGCTGCCTGGATCGTCAGCGGCGCGGGCGTGGCGGATCCCCGGATGAGATGTCCTGGATGGGGCGCGGGGCGGTCTGCGATCGCCGGTTCAAACAGGCTTGGCCTGTGGCCCGGGCTGTGCTACCGATGCGTCATGGAACACCGCACCTGCATCATTATTTGCTGCATTACCTGCTGATCTGCATCAGCGGGCCGGTTTCTGTCGTTTCAATCTTCGTGACAAGTTGCTAAGCCCGCGCTGCGCGCAGCCCCGGTCAAAGGACGAGTCATGACGACGATCAAATTTCAGAACACCCGGACCCGTAAGAAAGAGGTCTTCACGCCGATCGACCAGAGCAATGTGCGGCTCTATCTGTGCGGGCCGACGGTGTATGACCGGGCGCATCTGGGTAACGCGCGGCCGGTGATCGTGTTCGACGTGCTGCAGCGGCTGTTGCGCCATGCCTATGGGGCCGGTCACGTCACCTATGTGCGCAATTTCACCGACGTGGACGACAAGATCAACGCCACCGCGTTGGCGCGCAAGGAAGCGGGCGCGGCGGGCACGTTGGAAGAGCTGGTGCAACAGCGCTCGGATGAGACGATTGCCTGGTATCACGCCGACATGGATGCGCTGGGGGCAGCGCGTCCCGACCATGAACCACGCGCGACCGAATACATCGGCGCGATGATCGCGATGATCGAGGTGCTGATCGAAAAGGGCCATGCCTATGCTGCCGAAGGCCATGTGCTTTTTGCCGTCGACAGCTGGAAAGACGGCTATGGCAACCTGTCGGGACGGTCGGTTGACGACATGATCGCCGGGGCACGGGTTGAGGTCGCCCCCTACAAGAAGAACCCGATGGATTTTGTGTTGTGGAAGCCCTCGGATGATGAGCTGCCGGGCTGGGACAGCCCCTGGGGCCGGGGGCGTCCGGGCTGGCACATCGAATGTTCGGCCATGTCGAAGGCGCTGCTGGGTGAGACCTTTGACATCCACGGTGGCGGCAACGACCTGATGTTCCCGCACCATGAAAATGAGATCGCCCAGAGCTGCTGTGCCCATGGGGATGACAGTTTCGCAAAGGTCTGGCTGCACAACGAGATGCTGCAGGTCGAGGGCAAGAAGATGTCCAAGTCGCTGGGCAATTTCTTTACCGTGCGGGAGCTGCTGGATCAGGGCTATCCCGGTGAGGTGATCCGCTTTGTGTTCCTGTCGACCCATTACCGCAAGCCGATGGACTGGACCGACAAGAAAGCCAAGGAAGCCGAAGCGACGCTGCGAAAGTGGCGGGCGCTGACCGCGGGCATCGAGCCCGCAGCCAGCGCTGCTGCCGCGGTCCTGGAGGCGCTGGCAGATGATCTGAATACCGCGGGCGCGCTGGCCGAGTTGCACAAGCTGGCCGCCGCCGGTGATGCAGCCACATTGCTGGCCTCGGCGCGGCAGATGGGGCTGCTGACGGACGCCCTGGGGGAATGGGCCGCGGCCCCGGCGGTCGACCTGAGCGCCCAGGAAGCACGCCTGTTCGAGGCGCGTCAGGCGGCGATGGAGAACAAGGATTTCTCGGAGGTGGATCGGTTGAAGGCGGCTTATGTGGCGGCCGGGCTGGAAGTGCGGATGAGCAAGACCGGTGTCGAACTGGTGCCCGGAGCCGGGTTCGACATCGCCAAGCTGGAGGATCTGTGATGGGTGGCCAGCCGGAAGGGGGGCTGTCTGCCCCCCGATCGCAAGCGATCTCCCCCCGAGAGTTTTTTCCGCGAGATGAAATGGAAAGGGTGTCACATGGCTGACCGTCTTTACCTCTATGACACCACGCTGCGCGATGGCCAGCAGACACAGGGTGTGCAGTTTTCCACCGCGGAAAAGGTTGAGATTGCCCGCGCTCTGGATGAGCTGGGCGTCGATTACATCGAAGGGGGATGGCCTGGGGCCAACCCGACCGACAGTGCCTTTTTCGATGCGGCCCCCGCCACGCGGGCGGTGATGACCGCCTTTGGCATGACCAAGCGGGCGGGCCGGTCGGCCGAGAATGATGATGTGCTGGCGGCGGTGATGAATGCGGGTACCCGCGCGGTCTGCCTGGTGGGCAAGAGCCATGATTACCACGTGACCCATGCGCTGGGGATCACGCTGGAGGAGAACCTGGAGAACATCCGAGCCTCGGTCGCGCATATCGTGGCACAGGGGCGTGAGGCGCTGTTTGATGCCGAGCATTTCTTTGACGGCTACCGCGACAACCCGGAATACGCGCTGGCGGCCTGTCGGACGGCATTGGACGCGGGCGCGCGCTGGGTGGTGTTGTGCGACACCAACGGCGGCGTCCTGCCCAGCGCGGTAAAGGAGATCGTCACACAGGTGATCGCGGCGGGGATCCCCGGTGAGCGGCTGGGCATTCACACCCATAATGACACCGAGAACGCGGTGGCCTGTTCGCTGGCGGCCGTTGAGGCAGGTGCACGGCAGATCCAGGGGACGCTGAACGGCCTGGGCGAGCGCTGTGGCAATGCCAATCTGACGGCCCTGATCCCGACACTGCTGCTGAAAGAGCCCTATGCCAGCCAGTTCGAAACCGGTGTGAGCCACGCGGCGCTGGCCCGGCTGACCCAGATCAGCCGGATGCTGGATGACATTCTGAACCGGGTGCCGGTGCGCCAGGCGGCCTATGTCGGGGCGTCGGCCTTTGCCCATAAGGCGGGGCTGCATGCCAGCGCGATCCTGAAGGATCCCACAACCTATGAGCATATCGAGCCGGGTCTGGTGGGCAATGCGCGCATCATCCCGATGTCGAACCAGGCGGGGCAATCCAACCTGCGCAAGCGGTTGAGCGATGCGGGGCTGGATGTGGCCAAGGGGGATCCGGCGCTTGGTGAGATCCTGGAGCGGATCAAGCGGCGTGAAGCGGAGGGCTATTCCTATGACACGGCGCAGGCGTCCTTTGAGCTGCTGGCGCGGGCCGAACTGGGGCAGCTGCCGGAGTTCTTCGAGGTCAAGCGCTACAAGGTCACGGTGGAGCGGCGCAAGAACAAGTATGACCGGATGGTCAGCCTGTCCGAGGCGGTGGTCGTGGTCAAGGTGGACGGCGAAAAGAAGCTGTCGGTCAGTGAATCGCTGGATGAAACCGGCAGTGACCGGGGGCCGGTGAACGCGCTGGCCAAGGCACTGCGCAAGGATCTTGGCCGCTACTCCGAGAAGCTGGACGATATGAAGCTGGTCGACTTCAAGGTGCGGATCACCCAGGGCGGGACCGAAGCGGTGACGCGGGTGATCATCGACAGCGAGGATTCCTCGGGTCGCCGCTGGTCGACGGTGGGGGTCAGCCCCAACATCATCGACGCCTCGTTCGAGGCGCTACTGGATGCCATCAAGTGGAAGCTGATCCGCGACGGCGAAGCCCGTTCGGACGTTGCCGATGCAGTTTGACGAGGATCTGATTGCCTGCGCCGATCTGGTGCGCAAGGGCGATCCCGAGCGGTTCCGGGCGGTGATGGCGGCGCCGGTGGCGGCGCGTCCGCTGTTGTTTGCGCTTTACGCGTTCAATATCGAGCTGGCCCGGGCGCCCTGGGCCAGTGCCGAAAGCATGATTGCCGAGATGCGGGTCCAATGGTGGCGCGATGTCGGGGCAGAGATTGCCGAGCGCAAGGTGGTTCGCCGACATTTCGTGACAACACCGCTGGCGCGTCTGGTGCAGCCGGAACTGGCGCTCTGCATTGATGCCATGGCAGAGGCGCGGCGCTGGGACATCTACCGCGATCCCTTTGCCGATATGGCCGAGCTGGAGGGCTATCTGGACGCCACATCCGGTGCGCTGACGTGGATGGCTGCGGCCTCGCTGGGCGCGGCGGATGAGCAGGTGGCGCGGGATTTCGGCGTTGGGGCCGGGGTGGCGGCTTTCCTGCTGGCGGTCCCGGATCTGAAGGTTCACAAACGCGCGCCGTTGCCGGATGAAAGTCCCGAGGCCATCGCCGGACTGGCGCGTTTGGGTCTGGAGCGGCTGAGCCGGGCGCGCTCCGGCCGGCATAGGATCTCGGCCCCGGCTGGGGTGGCGATGCTCTCCGGCTGGCAGGCCAGTGCAATCCTGCGACAGGCCGAACGGGATCCGAACCGTGTGCTGGATGGGTCCCTGGGATTGGGGGAGCTGGGCTCGCGTGCCCGGCTGGCCTGGCGCGCATTGTCGGGACGTTGGTAACTTCTCGGGCTTAGGGGGCACGGCCCAAGCGAGGGCCGCGCAGATCAGGCGTCCTTGGGCCGGAGCATCAGCCAGATCAGCGCGCCTCCCGCCAACATCAGGAACGGCGCCATTGCCATGTTGACCGCGTTCCAGCCTTCGATCGCGGAGCCGCCCGAGCAGTTCATCAGCCCCCCAGAGGCCAGCGAGGCCATGGTCACGCCCCCAAACACCAGCAGGTCATTCAGACCCTGCATCCGGCCACGCTCATGCGGTTCATGCGCGCCGGCCAGCATGGTGGTGGCGCCGATAAACCCGAAGTTCCAGCCCACGCCCAGCAGCACCAGCGCGACAAAGAAGTTCTCCAGCTCAACACCTTGCAGGGCGACGGCCCCGGCACCGGCCAGTATGATCAGACCGGTGGCAACGATCTTTTCCACCCCGAAGCGGGCGATCAGGTGACCGGTGAAGAAGGAGGGGATATACATGGCCAGCACGTGGAAGGTCACCACATCCGCGGCGTTGCCTTCGTCAAATCCGCAGCCGACAACTGCCAGCGGGGTCGACGTCATCACCAGGTTCATCAGCGCGTAGGACACCATCGCACAGATCACCGCCACGGCAATCCGGGGGGTCTTGAGCAGTTCCATGCGGCTGCGGCCTTTGGGGCTGTCCGCGGCAGGGGGCTGCGGCTTGGGAATGTCCAGAAGCAGGAACAGGAAGGACCCCAGCACGTTGACGGCAATCACTGCCAGATAAGTGCCCAGGAAGGGGATCACGAAGGCCTGGCTGGTCAGCTTGACGATCTGCGGACCGATGATGGCAGCGGCCAGGCCACCCGCCATCACATAGCTGATGGCCTTGGGGCGGAACTCATCAGACGCGGTGTCGGCTGCCGCGAAGCGGTAGAAGCCATGCGCGCTCATGTAGACACCGGTCAGCAGGCTGCCCAGCAGGAAGATCGGGAAAGAGGCGGTATAGAGCCCATAAGCCCCGACGATCCCGCCCAGCGTGCCGCCAGCGGCGCCCACAAAGAACCCGGCGCGGCGGCCCCATTTCTGCATGATCGCGGAAATCGGCGTCGCGGACAGCATGGACCCGGCCACGATCAGAGAGATCGGCAGGGTTGCGAAACAGGCGTTCGAGGCCAGCGACTGACCCGCCAGCCCACCGATGGTAAAGATCATCGGCATCTGGGCGCCCAGAATGGCCTGCGCCAGGACAAGGATCCACACGTTGCGGCGGGCCTTGGTGTCGTCGGTATAACTGTCTGCAATGCTCATGAGGGATGCCTAACCCTGAATGTGAACGGGGACAAGCCGCTTGCGCATGGCGGACACGGGCCTAAGCTGGCGGCACATGGGTCAAAGGAAAAGTGACGTGGCGTCGGAAACGGATATCGGGCGGGTCATCCGCGGGGATGGATGCGTGGCCGAAGGGGCGGCCTGGCTGGCACAGGCGCATCCGGAGATGGGGCATGCGCTGTCCCAGGTGGGGCCCTTGCCGCTGCGGCTGCGGCCCGATGGCTTTGCCCAGCTGCTCAGCGCAATCGTGTCACAACAGGTCTCTGTCGCCTCGGCCAATGCCATCTGGAAACGCCTGCAAGAGGCGCGTCTGACCGGCCCTCGCAAGATCAAATGGGCCACCGAGGAAGAGCTGCGCGCCGTGGGGCTCAGTCGCCAGAAAGCCAGATATGCCAAGGCTTTGGCCGATGCACGCATTGACTATGTCGGCCTCAGGACCACGCCGACAGAAGAGGTGATACAGACCCTCGTGCAGGTGCAGGGGATCGGCGTCTGGACGGCCGAAATATATGCCATGTTCTCGCTTGGGCGCGCGGATGTGTTTGCGCCGGGGGATCTGGCGCTGCAAGAGGCGGCGCGCATTCTCTATGACCTGCCGAAACGCTCGAGCGAGCGCGAACTGCGGCAAATGGCCGAGGACTGGTCCCCGTGGCGGTCGGTTGCGGCGCGCATCCTGTGGTCCTATTACCGGGTGGCAAAGGACAGGGAAGGGATCAGATGACTCGCGTTCTCAATGCCGGCCGCAAGGGCCCGCTTTCGGGGGAAACCCGCTCAATCGTGGTGTTTCTGCATGGCTATGGTGCCAATGGCGCGGATTTGCTGGGTTTGGCCGATCCGCTGTCCGAGCATCTGCCGGATACGCTTTTTGTGGCGCCCGACGCACCCGAAACATGTGCCGGCGTGCCCTTTGGGTTCCAGTGGTTCCCGATTCCCTGGATCGACGGCTCGTCCGAGGAAGAATCCATGCGTGGCATGGTCGCCGCGATCGAGGATCTGAACGCCTTTCTGGATGCGCTGATGGTGGATGAGGACGTCCTGCCCGAGCAGGTGGTCCTGTTCGGATTCAGCCAGGGCACCATGATGAGCCTGCATGTCGCACCGCGTCGCGAAGACCCGGTTGCCGGGATTGTCGCATTCTCGGGCCGTCTGCTGTCGCCGGAAACGCTGGCCGATGAGGTGGTCAGCCGGATGCCGGTGCTGCTGGTCCACGGCGACGCGGATGATGTCGTCCCGGTCCAGTCGTTGCCCGAAGCGGCCGAGGCCTTGCAGAAGGCCGGGTTCCAGGACGTGTTCGCGCACATCCAGAAGGGCACCGGCCACGGCATTGCGCCGGACGGGTTGAGCGTTGCACTGGCCTTCATGCGCGACAAGCTGAGCCTCTGATGACTCTGGTCGTGCGGCCCCTTCAGCTTTGGGATGTGGCAGAGGCCTGTGCGCTTCTGAACGAAATCATCCTGATCGGCGGCAGCACGGCCTTTGAAACCCCGTTCAGCGAAGCCCTGTTCCGGCAGAGCTACCTGTCGGAGGCCGACAAGATCTGCTGCCATGTCGCGGTGGATAAAGAAGCGCGGGTGGCCGGGTTCCAATGGCTTGGCACCCATGACAAGCTGCCTGACACGTGCGCCGATATTGCAACCTTTGCACGGCGCAGCGATCCGGTGCGCGGGGTCGGGCGCGCCTTGTTCGACGCGACCAAAGTGTTTGCCCGGCAGGCCGGTTTTGCGCAGATCAACGCGACCATACGCGCCGACAATGCGCAGGGCCTGCGTTACTATACGAAGATGGGGTTTGTCGATTTTTCGGTCACCCCAGCGGTGCCGCTGAAAGACGGCCGCCCGGTGGATCGGATTTCCAAACGCTGCGACCTGTCGGTCGGCTGAAAGGTCACTGGCTTTTCTTGCCGGGCTTCTTTCGCGGTTTGCGCATTGGTGGACGGACGGTCCTGGGCTTGGTCTTGGCCACCAGAAGGCTGGACAGTTCAGGCGCGGGCAGGGACGCCCATTCGCCGGTTTTCAGTCCCTCCAGCGTCCAATCCCCGATCCGCCAGCGGATCAGGCGCAGGGTCGGGAAGCCCACGGCCGCTGTCATTCGGCGGACCTGCCGGTTGCGGCCTTCACGAATTGTCAGCTCCAGCCAGGAATCGGGCACTGATTTGCGCACTCGGATCGGGGGTGTGCGCGGCCAGAGCATCACGGGTTCGGCAATTCGTCGCACCCTGGCGGGCAGCGTCGGGCCATCCTTTAGCGTGACCCCGTTGCGAAGTGCCTCCAGCGCCTGATCATCGGCGGTGCCTTCGACCTGGACCCAATAGGTCTTTTCCATCTTGTGCCGGGGATCCGAGATCCAGGCCTGCAGCTTGCCATTGTCGGTCAGCAGCATCAGCCCTTCGCTGTCCCGGTCCAAACGGCCCGCCGGATAAACCCCCGGAATGTCGATGAATTCCGATAGGGTACGCCGTGGGCTCTCTGCGCTGCCCCGGTCCGTGAACTGCGGCAGAACATCGAAGGGTTTGTTGAAACGGATCAAGCGGGCCATGCGGCAGGCCATAGAGCGAAGCCCGCCATGACGCAAGCCCGGGACCACCGTGCGCCAACCCGAGGCCACTTGTGGATAACTGTCACGTCCCTGTCACGGAATCGTTCTATGCCTTTATCGATATCTTGTGGTCAAATGGGCCTTGTCAGGTCTCAGCCACGATATATAGTAATATTCATGCTGGGGCGGGTTCCCCGCTCTGGTGCCGGAGATACGGGCAGACAGGGTGAGGAAGGCATTCGCAATGGATGGCGATTTCAGGACAGAATTTGTACGTGCTCCCGGAGGGTTGAAGCATCACCCTGCGTTGGTGCTGAATGCTGACTACCGGCCTCTCTCCTATTATCCGCTTTCACTCTGGCCCTGGCAGGAGGCGATCAAGGCGGCCTGGCTGGATCGGGTGGACATCGTTGCCGAATATGACGAGGTCGTTCGCAGCCCCAGCACTGAAATCCGAATACCTTCGGTCGTGGTGCTGAAAGATTATGTAAAACCCAGAAAGCGCGTGGCCTTCACGCGCTTTAATTTGTTTCTGAGGGACGAATTCCGCTGTCAGTACTGCGGATCCAAGGGCGATCTGACCTTTGATCACGTGGTGCCGCGTGCGGCGGGTGGGGTAACAAGTTGGCAGAACGTGGTGGCGGCCTGTTCGCCCTGTAACCTGCGCAAAGGGTCGAAACCGCTGCACCGCGCAGGCATGTCGCTGCGCAAGGCCCCGCGGCAACCCAGCGCCGAAGAACTGCGCAATGTCGGGCGCAAGTTCCCGCCCAACCATCTGCATGAAAGCTGGATGGACTTCCTGTATTGGGACGCTGAACTGGACGCCTGAGGCCAGGGGGTGCCCAAGAGTATTCGACGAATATTCTTGGGGTCCTTGTGCCACAGAGGGCCGAATAATTTTCGCAGAAAATTCTCCGGCGTCCGGAGACGCCGGAGCAGGTCACGGCATGCGCCGCGGTGGGTTATGTCGTTCTGGCGCGCTGCAGCATGCCAAACAGGTCACGCGGATCATCCGGGTCGGCCAGCATGTCCAGTTCATAGAAGAAATCGGTGTTCTTGACCTTGTCCCGGATATAGCGAAGCGCGGAGAAATCCTCGATCGCGAAGCCGACGCTGTCGAACAGCGTGATCTGCTTCGCATCGCGCCGCCCTTTGGCGCTGCCGGTGATCACCTGCCACAATTCGGTGACCGGGAAATCCGCTGCCATCTGCTGAATCTCACCTTCAATCCGGGTCTGGGGGGGATATTCGACGAAGACCTCCGACCGGTTCAGAATTCCGGCCGCCAGTTCGGTCTTGCCGGGGCAGTCGCCGCCAATGGCGTTGATGTGAACGCCCGGTCCGACCATGTTGTCGGTCAGGATCTTGGCGTTCTGCTTGTCGGCGGTGCAGGTGGTCAGGATCTGCGCCCCCTCGATGGCCTCTTCCGGACTGGCGCAGGAGATCACCCGCAGACCGGTGCCGGCTAGATTGGCGGCACATTTCGCCGTCGCGGCCGGATCGGTGTCATACAGGCGGATTGTTGTCACCCCACAGATTGCCCGCATGGCGAGGGACTGGAACTCGGACTGGGCGCCGTTGCCGATCATCGCCATCGTATCTGCGCCCGCGGGGGCCAAGTATTTGGCGGCCATGGCCGAGGTTGCGGCGGTCCGCATCGCCGTGAGCAGGGTCATCTCGGTCAGCAGCACCGGGTAGCCGGTATAGACATCTGCCAGCAACCCGAAGGCGGTCACCGTCTGCAGGCCCTCGCGGGTGTTCTTGGGGTGGCCGTTGACATATTTGAACCCATAGGCCTCTCCATCGCTGGTGGGCATCAGTTCAATGACGCCGACGTCGGAATGGCTGGCCACGCGGGGGGTCTTGTCGAACAGCTCCCAGCGGTGGAAATCGGCTTCGATATAGCTGGCCAGATCGCGCAGCATCGCGTCGATGCCCACATGATGAATGAGCCGCATCATGTTGTCGACGCTGACAAATGGGACGAGCGCCTTGTCTGAGGGTTGGGTCACGACGGGGTCCTTTCGCGAGGGCTGAGGTGGATGCCTGCGATCATGCAGCGCACAGAGCCTCCGGCGGTTTCGATGGTGGGGATGTGCAGGGGAACGGGGCGTGCGCTTCGTTCGATCACGGCAATCTGGGCGGGGCGCAGCGCGTCCAGGGCCCGGGCCGACAGGGCCAGCACCCGGGAATGTCCGGTCAGCTCCATCGCGTTGCCGGCGAAATTGGCAATCTGCTCCGGGGTCAGGTCGATCACCTCGCGCCCGGTTTCCTCCAGCCGTCGCGCGATGCTGGCGCGTCGAGCCGGATCGGTGATCATCGACAGGCAGATCAGGGCGAACTCGGTGCCGATCCCCATCAGGACGTTGGTGTGATAGACGTCGCGACCGGCCTGATCCCGGGCCTCGAACGCCATGGGTTCAAAGTTGAAATGGGTACAGAACCGTTCCAGCAGCACAGGGTCGGCGCGGTTGGAGCGCACGGTGTAGGCAATGCGCCCGATGTGGTCCAGCACCATGGCCCCGGTGCCTTCCAACGCCAGATCGTCCTGTTCCAGGCCGGAATAATCCACCACCTCCTGAACGCGGTAGAGGCGTTTCAAGAGTTCGATCACATCGGCGCGCCGTTCCTTGCGCCGGTTGGGGGCGAACATCGGGTAGATGGCCACATGCCCGCCTGCATGGGTCGAGAACCAGTTGTTGGGAAACACGCTGTCCGGCGTATCCGTGCCGGTGTCGTCGAAGACGTGCACACAAACGCCCGCAGCGCGCAAGGTCGCGACCGCCTTGTCGAATTCCTGTCGGGCCGCCTCTGACGTGGCCGTCGCAGACCGGTTCGACAGGGTCTGGAACGCGTTGTCGTCGCGTGTTTCGGGGTTGGAGCAGAAGTGATGCGGGCGGATCATCACCGCCGCGGCGGGGGCCTGGAGGGTGTTCATCGATAGCTCCGGGTCGGGCGGTCGAACACGCGACGGCCCAGCGAGGAGGCGCAGAGATCGACCATCAGGTGGGCGGTCCGGCCGCGTTCATCCAGAAACGGGTTCAGCTCGACCAGGTCGAGCGAGGTCATCAGACCGCTGTCGTGCAGCATTTCCATGACCAGATGGGCTTCGCGCACGGTGGCCCCGCCGGGGACGGTGGTGCCAACGGCCGGGGCCACGCTGGGATCCAGGAAATCGACATCAAGCGAGACATGCAACATGCCTTTCTGGGCGGCGACATGCTCCAGGAAAGCGGCCAGCGGGCGGGCCACGCCGTTTTCGTCGATCTCGCGCATGTCGTGGCGGCGCACCTTGGTGGTCTGCAGGGCGTCGCGTTCGGCGTGGTCCACCGAGCGCAGCCCGATCATGCAGACGTTTTCCTGCGGCACGGGGTTGCCCACCTTGGGGAAGCCGGTGAAATCCGGGCGCCCGGTGAAATAGCCGACCGGTGTGCCGTGCAGGTTGCCGCTGTCGGTGGTGCGCGGCGTGTGAAAATCGGTATGCGCATCCAGCCAGAGCACGAAAAGCGGGCGGTCCTGGCCGGCGGCGTAGTTCGCGGCCCCGACGACAGAGCCCAGGGACAGCGAATGATCACCGCCCAGAAAAATCGGGAAGCCCTTGGCCAGCGCGTCCTCGGCGGCGCGGATCAGCCGGTTGGTCCAGCCGATTGTTTCATTCGGGGCGAAAAGCGGGCCGTCGCCAGTGTCCGGCGCGTGCGAGGCGGGCGACAGGTTGCCAAGGTCCACGACCTTGTGTCCAAGCGTGGCCAACGCCTCAGCCAGCCCCGCGGTACGAAAGGCATCCGGGCCCATCAGACAGCCGGGGCGGCGCTTGCCGCTGTCGACTGGGGCGCCGATCAGGATACAGGTCTGCGGGGTCACGGTCAGCTCTCCATCTTTGCTCTTGTTGCAAAAAGCCTGCATTTCGCGGTGGATTGAACCCATTGAAATGTGCATTATGGACGTTCATTTTTCAAAACGGGCACTCTTGATGGACAAAACGGATGAGCGGTTGATCGCGGCGCTGCGCCATGACGCGCGGGCCTCCCTGTCGGATCTGGCGCTACAATTGAACCTGTCACGCACCACGGTGCGGGCGCGGATTGAGCGGCTGCAGAGCCGGGGGGAAATCCTGGGCTTCACCGTGGTGATGAAGGCGGATGTGCTGCGCGATCCGGTGCGCGGGCTGATGCTGATCGGAATCGAGGGGCGCGGGGCCAGCCGGATCACCCGCCAATTGCAGGGCATGCCCGAGGTGCGCGCCATCCATTCCACCAACGGTCGCTGGGACCTGATCGTCGAATTGGGCACGGAAACGCTGGAGGATCTGGACAAGGCGCTGGCCCGCATCCGCAATCTGGACGGGGTGCAGACCAGTGAAACCAACCTGTTGCTCTCGACCAAGAAAGAGACCTGAGGCGCCCAGGCCGGGGGGGAAGATTATTCTGCGAATAATCTTGCCCGTGGCCGAGGTTGACGCCAGTTCGCGGTGTCGGCAGTGTGACGCTGTTTGAGCAATGGACTTTCGATGACCGAGATTGAGATGAAGCGGAAGATCGGGCGGACGGTTTTTCGACGCGACGTACCGGATGGCAGCGTCAAACAGGACGCGCTGCTCTATGTCACCTATACCAACCCCTATCCAGAGTTTGTCGCCTTGGAGGAAAAAAGAGATTTACCCTCTTTGTCTGCACGATTGCCTGGATGGGGCAAAGACGGACCTTACCGCAGGAAGAGCAAAATTCCGGGGTTGCAGGATTGGCATATGGAGACATTTGAGCCGGACGACGTCGGGGTTGCACCCGTGCTAGGGGACTTCACAATCAATGCAGACCGGGCTGACTGGATGCCTGACCTGTTCATTTGGTTTCCGCTAGCGATTGTGCGCGGCCGGGTTCGGGAGTTTCTGATGGACACCGATCCGGATGGCAGCCTGTTCTGGCCAACAAGGCTCTTCGTCGAAGAAACGGGTCAGGAGTTGGCCGGGCCGTTTTTTCAATGGATGCCGAAGCGACGCTTGTTTTTGGACGCCAAGTTCAGAGCCCCAGTGGACCGAATGGTCGACAAACCTTTTGGCGGCCCCTTTGGGGCGCACGCCGAGGCTTCCGAATTGACGCACAACTCGATCCTGCGCGAATTTGTGCAGCGGATCCCCCTGTTTGGCATCGAGTTTACGAACTACCCGGCCTACAACGCGCCGATGTTCAAGGCGTTGAAGGCAGAGCGGTTTACCGGTCTGATCGAGCGGGACCACGATGACTGGCTCCAGAAAGACGACAAGAACTGGAACATCGGACACTTTTTCTGAGTGCGGGTCACCAGATTGAGGCGGCGTTCACCTGGATGTCTTCCATGGTCAGCGGGCGCGCGGCGTCGGAGGTCAGGAAGGTGATCAGCGCCGCGATCTCGTCCGCTTGCACCAGCGCATTCTGCGGGTTGGACGCGCGATAGCGGGTCAGGATGTCCTCATGGCTTTTGCCGGTGCGGGCCATATCGGCGCGGATCGAGGCCTCCATCATCTCTGTTTCAACCCATGTGGGGCTGATTGTCGTGCTGGTGATGCCATGCGGTGCGCCCTCCAGCGCGGTGGCACGGCTGAGACCCAGCAGACCAGACTTGGAGGCGCAATAGGCGGCATAGCCCGCAGCGCCCACATGGGCAGCCGTCGAGGCGATGGAGACGATCCGCCCCCAGCCCTGGTCCTGCATGCCCGGCATCAGCGCGCGGATCATGTGGAAACAGCCGGTCAGGTTGATGTCCAGCGTCGCCTGCCACAGGTCCTGCGGGTGATCGATAAGGTCATGTTCGTGATAGATCCCGGCGGCATTCACCAGAATGCCCGGCGTGCCGAAGCCCTTTGCCCAGTCGACAAAAGCGGTCACGCTTTCAGGATCCGCGACATCCAGCGCGTGGGCGTGGACATAACCGTCAAGATTGGCGCGCAGGGCCTTTTGCTGGATCGTCGATCCGGCGCGGCGTGCGCCAACCAGCACGGTCTTGCCCTCGGCCAATAGCGCGCGGGTGGCGGCAAGACCGATGCCCGAAAGGCCGCCGGTGACGACGGCAATGTCTTTGCGGGCGGTCACGCACGTCCCTTTCGGGTGTGGTTTGCGGCCGCCACCCAGAGCGCGGCCAATGCGAGCGAGGCAATGGCGTTCCAGCTGGCCATGGACAGGGTAAACATCTCCCACGGGACCTCATCACAGCGCACCAGCGGGGCCGACATGATCTGTTCCATCAGCTGTTCGGCGCTCAGATTGTCGATCGCGCCAGAGGTGCAGGTGCTGGGGCCTTCCCACCATCCCCGCTCGACACCAGTGTGATAGGCACCGATCCCGGCGGTGGTCAGCGCGGCCAGCGCCCCCAGCCAGGGCAGCAGCGCGCCGCCCATCAGCAGCGCCAGCGGTGCAATACCGATTGCCGCGGCATGCGGGTAGCGCTGCCAGTAACACATCTTGCAGGGCGGCATCTCGCCCAG
>JALEGX010000106.1 GCA_022763485.1 Paracoccaceae bacterium
GCGAAAGGGTTTGTCCTTTCTGTCTTGAAAGAAGCTGAAGCCATGTGACGAAATATAATCCGCAAGCGGCTTAGCGGAGTCGTGTCCAGAGTAGTTTTGTATTTTTCGTGCCAGAGCTTCCAAACCCGAAAACAGCATGAAGTATTTTATTTCGACGAATTCTGCGGCTCCGCCTTGGTAGCAAAGAGCTGTTTTATGAAGCATCTGACAAAATTCGGGTTGTGACGGAGCTCTGGTATTATAAGCCGTTTCAAGTGCTTTCTGCAGGAAGGACTGTCTCGACCCAACCGCAAACTCGTCACCTAGAATTAGCCTTCCGGGACCTTGCGGTCGTGCAAATTCAAGCTGTTCACCGCGACCCATTTCCAAGGCCTCACTTAATGTACTCGCTACTAACGGATGGGATGCTTGCGAAGAACGGTGGTCTGCTAAGGTGCAAGCGATCTCTAGCCAAAACAGAAATTGTCGATCAAGAATTTCACTCTCTACAATCGCCGTGCATGGAACAGGTTTGTCTGAGATGTACTGCTTTCGTAGCTCAGCGGGATCAGAGTAAACCGGGTGTATGATGCATTGGCTGAGTGAGATTTGCCGTGTTATTTCGAAGCCAAAAAGAGGTATATAATACAAAGTTTCGCCTCATGGGTTTAATTTTCCCCACAAATCATACTCCCCTGCCTCATCCACTTCGACCGAAACAATATCCCCAACGCTCAACCCCTCGGTCCCCTCGTCAATGAACAGGTTGCCGTCGATCTCGGGGGCGTCGGCCTTGGTGCGGCAGGTGGCGATGCCGTCTTCGTCGATGTCGTCCACGATGACGTCCAGCGTCTGGCCGACCTTGGCCTCCAGCTTGGCCTCGGAAATGGCCTGGGCCTTTTCCATGAACCGCTCCCAGCGCTCCTGCTTGACCTCCGCAGGCACATGATCCGGCAGGGCGTTTGACCTGGCGCCATCGACGTTTTCGTATTGAAAGCAGCCCACGCGGTCGAGTTGCGCCTCATCCATCCAGTCCAGCAGATGCTGGAATTCGGCCTCGGTTTCCCCCGGGTAGCCAACGATGAAGGTCGAGCGCAGGGTGATGTCGGGGCAGGTGGCGCGCCAGGCGGCGATCTCATCCAGGGTTTTGGCGGATGCGGCGGGGCGGGCCATGCGCTTCAAGACTTCCGGGTGCGAATGCTGGAACGGGATGTCCAGATAGGGAAGAACCGCGTTGTCGGGATCAGCCATCAGCGGGATCAGCTCGCGCACATGGGGGTAGGGGTAGACATAGTGCAGCCGCACCCAGAGGTCGCTTGCCGGGCCAAGCTTGCCCAGCTCCCGCGCCAGATCGGTGATGTGCGACCGCACCTCGCCGTCCTTCCACGGGTTCACATCGTATTTGCGATCCAGCCCATAGGCGGAGGTATCTTGGCTGATCACCAGCAGTTCGCGCACGCCTGCATCGACCAGCTTTTCGGCCTCCCGCAGGACCGCATGGGCGGGGCGGGAGGAAAGAAGCCCGCGCATGTCGGGGATGATGCAGAACTTGCACTTGTGATTGCAGCCCTCGGAGATCTTGAGATAGCTGAAATGGCGCGGGGTCAGCTTGACGCCGGCAGCGGGCAGCAGGTCCACAAACGGATCGGGATCGGGCGGCACGGCGGCATGGACCGCATCCAGCACCTGTTCATATTGATGCGGGCCGGTGACCGCCAGGATCCGCGGGTGATGTTCGCGGATATAATCCGGCTCGGCCCCCAGACACCCCGTCACGATGACCTTGCCGTTTTCCTTCAGCGCCTCGCCAATCGCCTCCAGGCTTTCGGCCTTGGCGCTGTCGAGGAACCCGCAGGTGTTCACGATCACCGCGTCCGCGCCCGCGTAGTCGGGGGACACGCCGTAGCCTTCGGCGCGCAGCCGGGTCAGGATGCGTTCACTGTCCACCAATGCCTTTGGGCAGCCCAGCGACACCATGCCAAGGGTCGGCTGGCCGGGACGCGGGGCGTCCCCCAGTCGGGGCTTCGGAGCAAGGTCGGGGCGGAGGTCTGGCGGATTGCTGGTCATGCGCGGTGCTATAGACCGGGCCAGGTGATCTGCAAAGTCCCAACTGTCATTGCACCGTGCCGTGCATGCGCTAATCTGGCGAAAACGAGCAAGGAGGCGGGTTGATGCGTTTGCTGTTTCGGATTGTGATCGCTCTGATTGCTGCGGTGGGTCTGGTCATCGGCGGGTTGCTGTTGTTGCCGGGCGAGAAGATCGCCGGAATTGTGGCGGATCAGGTGAAGTCCCAGACCGGGCGCGAGCTGCGTTTTGATGGCAAGGTTTCCATCTCGCTCTGGCCGGTTCTTGGGGTCAAGACCGGGCCGGTGGTCTTTGGCAATGCCGATTGGGCCGGGGTCGATGCGCCGCCGATGTTGCAGGCCGAAGGGCTGAGCATCGGGGTGTCGGCGCCGGATCTTCTGGGCGGTGAGATTCGCGTCAAGAAGGTCGCCGTGGTCGCGCCTCAGCTACACTTGTCCACCCGTGCCGACGGGCAAGGGAACTGGGTGTTTGGCGAGCCGACCACAGCAGGATCCGAACCGACCACAGAGGGCGGCAGCACCCTGCCGTTGCAGATCGAAGAGGTGCAGCTGAAGCGCGCAAGCCTGATCTATGCCGCCTTCGGGTCCACGCCGGTTGAAATCTCGGATGTGGATCTGACGCTGCTCTGGCCAGAACCGGGCGGCACCGCAGATTTGAATGTCACGCTGCGACCCGCCGGAGAACCGGTGGAGGTCGAGGCGCAGATCGGCACCTTCGAGGAGTTTCTGGCGGGGCAGGTGGCCTCTGTGGGGGCCACCGTCCGTGCTGCGGGATCGCGGGCGCGCTTTGACGGGCGGGCCAGCATTTCGGGCGAAGCGGCCGGACGGGTGACGCTGGATGCGCCCGATACCGACAAGCTGATGCAGGCGGCCGGGTTGGGCGCGCTTGGGTTGCAGCCGGGCATGGGCCGTTCGGTCGTGCTGGGCACCGACATGACCTATACCAGCGATGGCCGTCTGGCCCTGCGCGATCTGGACCTGCGTCTGGATCAGAACCAGATCGCGGGCGCGGTTGACCTGCGTCTGGCGGATGTGCCGCATGTCACGGCAAAGCTGCGTGCGGGCAAGCTGGATTTCTCTGCCCTGACCGCCGAGGAGGGGGGCAGCGCCAGCGGCCGATCTTCGGGCAGTGGCTGGCCGCAGGATCCGATTGACGCCAGCGCGCTGGGCCTGCTGAACGGGTCGATTGAGCTGGATGTTGAAGGGCTGGATACCGGCAGCTTTGTCCTGGGGCCGTCTGCAATGGCGCTGACCATTGATCGGTCGCGCGCGGTGCTGGGGCTGAAGAAGGTTGCGGTCTTTGGTGGAACCATGACCGGGCAGCTGGTGGCCAACAACCGCAATGGATTGTCGGTGGGGGGCAACCTGTCCGGAGCGGATCTGGACACCAAGATCGCCCTGACACAGCTGGCCGATATCGACACCATCAATGGCCAGGTGCAGACTCAGGTGGAGTTTCTGGGCGTGGGCAACAATATGGACGCGATCATGCGGTCACTGTCCGGCAAGGGCTGGTTCGAACTTGGCAAGGGGTTCTTCACCGGCTTCGACCTGGAAGAGCTGATGCGCTCGGGCAGCGGCAATGGTGGGTCCACCGTGTTTGACAGCCTGACGGCCAGCTACACGATGAAGGACGGCAATCTGTTCAATCAGGATTTGCTGCTTCTGATCAAAGGGTTCCGCGTCGAAGGTGATGGGCGTATCGGTCTGGGGGCGCAGGATCTGGACTATTCCTTCACGCCCGAAGCCACCAGCGGCGGCCGGGCCTTGCGTATTCCGGTCCGGGTGACAGGGCCTTGGGCGTCGCCCTCGATCCGGCCCGACCTGAGCAAGGCGCTGGACGCAGAGATTGAAGTCAAGAAAGACGAAATCGAAGCCA
>JALEGX010000107.1 GCA_022763485.1 Paracoccaceae bacterium
AGGACGATGGCTACAGTTAACGTAGCCCGTCCGGAGACTGCAGCCTGAGCTGCAAACACCAAAACAGCCGCAATCCATGATTGCGGCTGTTTCCTTTCTCCGGGACCATGTGGCGTGCGTCAGGCCCTTTCAGGCCTCAGCCTTGCGTCGGATGCCGATCGGCTGCCCCAGAGTGGCCGGCGCTTCAAGCCCCGCGTGATCGGCACGCATACGCGCAAACCGCCGTTGCGCCCAATCGGGATACGGGGCAGAGCGTCCGGTTGCGTGATCCACATTCATCACCATGACCTCTTGGGTGGCGCAGAGTGCGCCATCCGTCTCTCGCAGCATTTCGCCAAAAAAGTGCAGCCGCTTGTGGTCATGATCCAGCAGGTAAAACCGCAGGCTGAACCGCTCATCCAGCTTCAGCTCCTGCAAAAAATGGATATGGGACTGCAACACATAAGGCCCCTGCCCGGTGGCCGCCACATGGGCCCCGCCGACCCCGAGGTGATCGTCGAACAGCACGTCAAAGCCCTTGTCGAAGGCGATGCCGTAATACCCGACGTTCATATGGCCGTTGTAGTCGATCCAGTCCGGCAACACGGTCTGTTTCGACACTTCGATCGGGGCGGCGTAAGGGCCATCATGCCCGGTAATTGGTCCAGCGTTCATCTTCAGTCTCCTTGCCCTGCACTCTTTCAAGTCAGGCCGCGCAGGCCAAGGCCGAGCGTTACGTCCTTTTCGGTATGCGCCTCTGGACCGCTCACTTCGACCAGCCCGCCTCCTCCGGCACTGCGATCAGCACCGGATGTTCCGCCGTCAGGGCAGTTTTGAACGCGGTCTCGAACTCTGCCCGGGTGGTCGGCACCTGATCTTCGGCCCCACATGCGGCGGCCAGCGCGGACAAGTCCCCTGCCCCGGACACAATGACCGGCAATGACAGGCCCAGTTCACGTGCCAGTGTCAGATCGGGCACCGCGCGGCGCAGTCCCGCAAGGGTGGTCAAAACCACGATCGGCGTTTTGGGTTTGCCCAACCCGGTCCCCACGGCCACCGGCACCGCGCTGCCCAAAACGGGATGTTGGGGCGAGGCCAACCACTGGCGGGGTTTGCGCACGGCCAGGCCAAGAGCTCCGGCCTCGACCAACGCAGAAGGGTCGCCCGCGAACAGGGTCTGCTCCGGGGCGAGGTCCCGCACCATGTCCAGCAGCGCCAGATGGCCCTGCTGCGGCGCGGGCAGATCGGCGCGGAGGGCGGCGCGCAGCTCTGCCACTGCGGCTGCGCCTTCGCCCGTCACCCTGCGGCAATCATGGTCGGCCAGAAACGCCGCAAGATCCGCCATGGCCGCCGCGGCATCCCCGATGATGCCCAGCGCAGCCGGACAGGGGCTGTGAATTGCGCCCGGGTCAAGATCAATGCGGATCAGATCGCCGTTCAGGGTCAGCGGCTTCTGCTTTGCCCCGGTCGTTGCCAGCTCTGTCCCGAGTGCCAGCACCACATCCGCGCCGGAGAGGTAATCACGCGCCTGTGCGGTTCCCAGCGCACCGGCAAGGTGCAACGGATGATCGTCCGGAATGATCCCCTTGCCTGCGGGTGTTGAGATCACCACAGCGCCGCAGCGTTGGATCACTTTCTGCAAATCGCCTGCGGCCTCGACCGCGCCGCCGCCCAGAATGATCACCGGGCGCGCGGCCTCTTTCAGCATCGCCGCCGCCGTGGGCAGCTTGCCCGCCGCGGCCTCGGCGCGGTCTACCCGGCGGGTCGGCTGCCACGCCTCTGGCAACAGCTCCGCCAACAGATCCGCCGGCAGGGCAATATGCACCGGCCGGGGGCGCTGGCTGGAGAAGTGCGAAAACGCCCGTGACAGAAGTTGCGGTATGTCTGCGATGTTACGCGCGGTTGCCGAAAACGCCGTCATCGCAGCGGTCAACCGGGCCGGATCTGCCCCGTCCAAACAGGGCGCGCCTGCGGGGATGACGGAGATCAACAACATGGGAAGGCTGTCGGCATATCCCTGCGCCAAAGCGGGCACCGCCTCGGCCACGCCGGGGCCGTCCTGCACCAGGGCCACGCCGACGGCCCCGGATGCGCGCGCCAGGCCAGAGGCCATGAACGCGGCCCCGCGCGCATCAGCCCCCTGACTATAGCGAGGACCGCCCGCGTTTTTGCGCTCCGCAGGCCCCTGCGCACCATCCAGCGCACAAGTTTCCGACGCTCCGAACACGGTTGTGACGCCGTAGTCCGCCAACAGGCGCATGGTGGCCTCGCCGCATGTCATGCTCATGCCGTCCCCTTTCAGCAATGCAAATGAGTCGCCCGCAGCCGAGTGCGTCCGCAGGCAAATCATATCCGCAGCCTTTGCCGACAAGGCAACGCCGGGATTGAAAAGATTTCCGGGGTTTTGCGTAGGGATTTCCGAAGCCGCATCGCGCATCCGGGACGCAGCCCTTAGCTCAGGCGCGTCAGGGGACCTGTACGGTGTCCGCTTGTATCCGGGCCATCAAGGCGGCCCGGATACTGTCATCTGTCTTAGTGCTCAGGTGCTTAACCGCACTCTGCAACGGCCTTGGCGAGATTGCCAAGCGTCTGAGTGTAGTGGGACTTGCCCGCTTCAAGGTCCGAACCAAGAGGGTCCAGGATCGCAACCGACGCATTGGTGCCTTCCACGACAACCTGCACCAGACCGGGGCGGTATTGCGGTTCGGAGAACACGCAATTCACCTTGTTGTCGACGATCGCATCACGGATCTGGGCCACACGCGCCGGACCCGGATCCGTTGCATCCCCCAAGGACAAGGCCCCTACGACCTGCAGGCCAAAGCGCTTCTCAAAATACTGGTAGGCATCGTGGAACACGACGTAGCGCTTGTTGGCGCTGGCCGCCAGCTGGTCGATGATCTGCGCCGTGGCGGCATCAATTTCCGCTTTGCCGCGCTCGGCATTGGCCAGATAGGCCTGCGCGTTGTCGGCGTCCAGCTCACCCAGCTTGGCCGCGATGGCGTCCAGCCACAGCTTGCCGTTTGCCGGGTCCAGCCAAGCGTGCGGATCAGTGCCTTCGTGGTCGTGGCCGTGGTCATCATGCCCGGCGTGGTCGTCATGGTCGTCATGATCCGCGTGATCGTCGTGGTCCGCATGGTCATCATGATCCGCGTGGCCGTCATGGTCCGCGTGGTCGTCATGATCCGCATGGTCGTCGTGATCCGCGTGGTCGTCATGGTCCGCGTGGTCGTCATGGTCCGCGTGGTCGTCATGGTCCGCATGGTCATCATGATCCGCGTGGTCGTCATGATCGGCGTGGTTATCTTCGGCCAGTTCGAAGACCGCTTGATCCCGGAACTCATGGGCGTTGAGGCCAGGAACCTCCAACAGCTCCAGACGCGCGGCATCTGCGCTCAGATTGTCCAGCGGACGCTCCAGCCACGGGGTCAGGCCCTCTCCCATCCAGACAACCAGATCCGATTGTTCCAGCATCGCCGCCTGCGACGGACGCAGCGAAAAGTCATGAGGCGAGGCAGAAGGCGGAACCAGCAGCTCGGGTGATCCGATCCCGTCCATCACGGTTGCGACAAGCGCGTGAACCGGTGCGATATCGGTTGCGACGCGCGGAACGTCAGCCCACGCTGGCAGCGCGAGAACCGACATGGATGCCATCAGGGCGGCACGAGTGCGTTTCATGGGTGTGATCCGTGTTACTTTATAACATAGCTGCGCTTGATAAACGTCATATCATAACATATCAATCCCCCGTTCTCGCTTTACTGGATCTCTCATGGACCCGATCGGATTCGAACAACACGACCACAGCACCTGCATCGCCGACGGCGTCGCGCGGGTTGCGGAGTACTGCAAACGCGAGGGGCTGCAATTCACCCCGGTTCGCAAGCGCGTGCTCGAGATTCTGTTGCACCAACACCGCTCGATGGGCGCCTATGAGATCCTGGATATCCTGCGCGCAGAGGGACTTGGCTCGCAGCCGCCGGTCGCCTATCGGGCGCTGGATTTTCTGGTCAAGAACGGCTTCGCGCACAAGATCGAGCGGCTGAACGCCTTTACCGCCTGCACCCATCCCGGCGAAAACCACACCCCCGCCTTCCTGATTTGCCGCAAGTGCAATTCGGTTGCCGAAGCCTTTTCCGAACCCGACAAGGGCCGCCTGGCAAAGACCGCACATGACCTGGGCTTCCGGATCGAGCGCGTGGTGGTTGAGGCCGAAGGCATCTGCCCCAATTGTACTGAGGCCCCCGCCTGATGAGCCTTGTTGATATTACCGGCCTGTCTGTGTCCTTCGGGGCCGGACCCGTGCTGCACAACGTGGATTTCGCCATCGACCCCGGTGAAATCGTGACCATTGTCGGCCCCAACGGGTCTGGCAAATCCACCTTGCTGAAAACAGTGATCGGCGCCCAGCGTGGCACCACGGGCCAGATCACCCGAAAGCCGGGGTTGCGCATCGGATATGTGCCGCAGAAGCTGCACATCGATCCGACCCTGCCCCTGACGGTCAAACGGTTTCTCAGCCTGCCGGTCCGTGTCAGCGCCACCGAGGCCGAAGCCGCCCTTGAGCAAGCCGGTGTCGGCCACCTGCTGAACCGGCAGATGAACGGGCTGTCCGGGGGCCAGTTCCAGCGCGTGCTTCTGGCCCGCGCCTTGCTGTGCAAACCCGACCTGTTGATTCTGGATGAGGCCACCCAAGGCCTGGACCAGCCGGGCTCTGCCGCCTTCTATCGTCAGATTGAACAGGTGCGGCAGGACATGGGATGCGCGGTCCTGATGGTCAGCCATGAGCTGCATGTGGTCATGGCTGCCTCGGACCGGGTGATCTGTCTGAACGGGCATGTCTGCTGTGCGGGCAAACCGGAACAGGTGGCCAGTGCCCCGGCCTACCGGGCCTTGTTCGGCACTGGCACCAAGGGCGCGCTGGCGCTCTACCGGCATGAGCACAGCCACTCCCATGACCACGATCACCCGCATTCCCACATGGAGGCCCACGCCGAATGAGCCTGTTTGACAGCTTTCTGATGCGCGCCGCCTTTGCGGGATTGGGCGTGGCGCTGGCCGCCGCTCCGCTGGGCTGTTTCGTGGTCTGGCGGCGCATGGCCTATTTCGGGGATGCAACGGCCCATGCCGCCATTCTGGGGGTCGCCCTGGCGCTGGCGCTGGAGATGTCGGTCTTTGGCGGTGTCGTGCTGGTGGCGCTTCTGATGGCCTTCATCGTCTCAAACCTCAGCGGGCGTGGCTATGCGATGGACACGCTGCTGGGGGTACTGGCCCATTCCGCACTTGCCCTTGGCCTGGTGGCGGTGTCTTTCCTGCAAGGGGTGCGGCTGGATCTGGGGGCCTATCTGTTCGGGGACATCCTAGCCGTTTCGCGGACCGACCTGCTGGTCATCTGGGGGGCCTCCGCCGCCATTGTGGCCGGGCTGGTCTGGCGCTGGTCGGCTCTGCTGACGGCCACGCTCAGCCCGGAACTGGCCTATGCGGCGGGCATTGATCCCAAACGCGAACAGATGGTTCTGACGCTGGCGCTGGCGCTGGTGGTTGCCGTCGCGATCAAGGTGGTGGGCGTCCTGTTGATCGGCGCCATGCTGGTCATCCCTGCGGCCACGGCGCGGGTCTTTGCCGCGACCCCTGAACGCATGGCGGTTGGCGCGGTCCTGGTTGCGGCCGTTTCTGCCCTGGGTGGCCTCAAGGCCTCCTATGATTTCGACACACCGGCCGGTCCAACCATCGTTTCGGTCGCCGCAGTTCTGTTCCTGCTGGCTACGGTCATTGGTGTCTTCCGACGGAGTCGGGCCGCCTAAAAGGTCTGGACTTCTGACCCAACTTCCCCCTACCTTGTGATCAAGTTTCGATCGGGGGAGAGTTTTTCATGGCCACGGGCAGCAATATCCGCACCTATTTCAACGGCACCTGGCACACCGAAGACGTGGCCGTTATGAAGGCCGCCGATCATGGCACCTGGCTGGGGTCGACCGTCTTTGACGGGGCCCGCTTCTTTGACGGGCTCAGCCCCGATCTGGACGCCCATTGCGCACGGACCAACCGCTCGGCCGAGGCGCTGATGCTGACCCCGACCACCAGCGCCGAAGACATGGTGGCAATCGTCCACGAAGGGCTGGCGCAATTCGACAAAGGGGCCGCCGTCTATATCCGCCCGATGTATTGGGGGATCCACGGCGATGCCACCGCCATCGTGCCCAGCGCCGATGAAACCGGCTTCGCCATCTGTCTGGAAGAAATCCCGATGGCGCCCGCAACCGCGTCGGCAACCCTGACCACCACGCGTTTCCGCCGTCCGGTTCTGGAAGACGCGGTGGTCAATGCAAAGGCTGGCTGCCTCTATCCCAACAACGCCCGCATGCTGGTCGAGGCCCGCTCCAAGGGATTCTCCAACGCGCTGGTGGCCGACGCCATGGGCAACGTGGCCGAAACCGCGACGGCCAACATCTTCATGGTCAAGGACGGCGAAGTCTTTACCCCGGTCCCGAATGGCACGTTCCTGAGCGGGATCACCCGGGCGCGCCACATAAAGAATCTGAAGGCCGACGGCGTTGCGGTCCACGAAACCGTGCTGACCTTTGACGATTTCCACAACGCGGACGAAGTGTTCATGTCCGGCAACATGAACAAGGTAACGCCCGTCACCGCTCTGGACGACACGCAGTATCAAATGGGGCCGATCGCCCGACGCGTCCGCGAAATGTATTGGGACTGGGCCGCCTCAGAACGCTGATTTCAGCTGGACTCATAAGCATATATTGCGTGCGGGGTTCTCTTGGGTCATGATCTGCTTCGGATCTAATAGGGGCAGATGATGCGCAAGTTTCTGGTGGTTCTCGATGACAGCCGCGAATGTTTGAACGCAATGCGGTTTGCCGCGATGCGAGCGTCTCACACTGGTGGCGGTGTCGAGATCCTGTCCATCATTCCGCCGGACGAATTCAACCACTGGATCGGCGTCGGCAATGTCATGCGGGAAGAGACGCGGGAACGCATTCACGCCCATTTCGAAGTGTTTGCGAAATGGATGCGGGATCGTCAGGGCGTTGACCCGGAACTGGTCATTCGCGAAGGCGAAGCCGTGCCGGAAATTCTGGCGCAGATCGACGAAGATCCCGAAATCGGCGTGCTCGTGCTGGGTGCAGGGACTGATCGCAAGGGTCCCGGCCCGCTGGTCAGCCAGCTGACCCGCGCTTCGGGCACCCTGCCGATCCCAATCACCATCGTGCCCGGCGATCTGAGTAAGGAAAAGCTGGAAGCGATCACCTGATCATCGCCTCCAATTTGTCCGCGGGCGTGCCCCTTCAGCTTCCCGAATGACGCGCCCGATGTGCGGCAGCCTTTGAGCGGTTGCCGCAGACAGACATGCTGCACCATCTGCGGCGGTTGCTCTTGGACGTATCCCTAAACCACATAGTGCAGGACGGACCCGCGCATTGGCGCGTGCGCTCCGGAACCTCCAGGCAGATCGCATCTGCAACAGCCCGCGCAATAACCGCCATCAGGTCGGCCGCGCCTGACATACGCGCCCGCAGCACCATCTCGGGCACATCCGCATCCCCGCCAGGAACGATCTGATAGGTTGCCTGCCCCCGGGCGAGCAGCGCATTCAGGTATTCGATCAGCGACTGCGCCCCGCCGGGAACAAACGTCCTGTAGATCTCGCGCAGGTCCCGCACCTCATTTGCCAGCTCATCCAGCTCATCCGGTGCAAGCTGCGCCTGCAGGTCATCCGCTTCGGCTTCTGTCAGCAAACCCACTGCCGAACACCAACACAACAGCTCTGTGCCGGAGCCGATCCAGTCCATTTCAGTTCCATAGGGCGCGCCGACCGAATTCAACAGCTCCAGGCCGGGATGATCCGCAATCAGAAATGGCGGAGGCAGCGCAGACTCAAGTCCCATCAGACACCTATCGTTCACAGTTTCGTGCAGTGATGCGTAACCGCCATTCTAAGGTTTGACAAGTTAGCAACTTTGCGAGTAACCGTTATTTGCTTTTTTAACGGTTACGGACAAAACAATGCCCAAACTTCTACATATCGTTGCTTCGCCCCGCGGGGCTGACTCCAAATCCAATGCTCTGGCGGCTGAATTTGTTGCCGCAGAGCAGGCCCGCACGCCGAACCTGAGCGTGGACCGCCTTGACCTGTGGGCCGAAGACCTGCCCGCCTTTGACGGCGATCCCGCCGCTGCCAAGATGACCTTCTTCGGGGTCGGGGAAATGGACCCGGCCAAGGCGGAAGCCTGGGAAACCGTGTCACGGATCACCAGCCGCTTCCTGGAGGCCGATCACATCGTGCTGGGGGTGCCGATGTGGAACGGTGGCATCCCCTACCGCCTGAAGCACTACATCGACATCATCACCCAGCCTGGCCTGCTGTTCGGCTTCGACCCCGAAAAAGGCTACTTCGGTTTGCTGGAAAACAAGCGGGCGACCGTTGTCACCACCAGCGGCGTCTGGGCTCCGGGTGCAGATCCCAAATATGGCGAGGACTTCCAATCGAACTATCTGGAATGGTGGCTGGATCTGATCGGCATCACCGATGTTCAGACCATTCGCTACCAGCCCACACTTATGAACCCGGCGCCGCAGGAGCACTACCAGGAGGTGCTCCAGAGCATTCTTTCGGGTGCGCGTCAGGGCGTTCCGGCCTGACCGGCCCTTGACCCGGCTGCGCGGCGCCCCCCGGGGCCGCGCAGCAATTAGAACCATTCCAAATCTTGACTTCAAAGCTGCGGAGGCGCATATCCGGATGAGAGAAATCGGAGATCGCATATGTTCATCCAAACCGAATCCACACCGAATCCGGCAACCCTGAAGTTTCTTCCGGGGCAGACCGTTCTGGAGGCAGGAACCGCGGATTTCCCGACGCCCGACTCCGGTGAAAAATCCCCTCTGGCGCGCCGCATCTTTGCGGTCAACGGCGTGGCGGGAGTGTTTTTCGGCAGCGATTTCGTCACCGTGACCAAGACCGACGCCGTGGAATGGGACCACATCAAACCCGCCATCCTTGGCGCGGTGATGGAGCACTTCCAGTCCGGCCAGCCGGTCATGGACAGCGATGGAACCGTGGCTTCGGGCCACGCAGAACACACCGGTGAAAACGCCGAAATCGTGGACCAGATCAAGGAACTGCTGGACAGCCGCGTGCGCCCGGCCGTTGCTCAGGACGGCGGCGACATCACCTTCCACGGTTTTGACCGCGGCGTGGTCTACCTGCACATGCAGGGCGCCTGCGCGGGCTGCCCGTCTTCGACCCTGACGCTGAAGATGGGGATCGAGAACCTGCTGCGTCACTACATCCCTGAAGTGACCGAGGTCCGGCCTGTTGCCGTCTGAACCGATTATCCTGGCATTTGACACGTCGGCCGCGCATTGCGCGGCCGCGTTGTTGTCTGGCGACCGCATTCTGGCGTCCAAGCGCGAAGAAATGACCCGCGGTCAGGCGGAACGCCTGATGCCCCTGCTGGAAGAGTGCCTGCGCGAGGCAGACCTTGCCTGGTCCGACCTGGCGGCAATTGGCGTGGGCATTGGCCCCGGCAATTTCACCGGTATCCGCATCGCTGTTTCGGCCGCCAGGGGGCTGGCGCTGGCGCTGGATATCCAGGCTGTTGGCGTGGATGGGTTTGACGCCCGCGAAAAGCCCGGAATCGTTCCCGGCGTCCCGGCCCCCCGTGAGCAGACCTATGTCCGGCTGCCGGGGCATCAGGCCAGGTTGATCCTCAGAACCGACGCCGAAGAGCAGGCGCAGGCGCACGGGCTGACCCTGCTGGCTGAGGCCAGCCCCGCAGATCTGGCCGAGCGCATCGCCATCCTGGCCGCGCAACGCTACCAGACCGTGACCGCGCCCCCTGCCCCGCTTTACCTGCGTGCTGCGGATGCCGCGCCCTCCAGCGACGTCCCGCCAAGCCTGTTGGACGCATGACACCCGAAGACATGGCGCGGACCCATGCCGCCGCATTCACCAATGCCAGGCCCTGGAGCGCACAGGAATTTGCCGAGCTGGCACAGGACCGCTTTACCAGCTTCGCCGGGGATGCCGCCTGTTTTGCGGTGATCCGCACCATCGCGGATGAGGCTGAATTGCTGACAATCGCCACCCACCCGGACCATCAACGGCAGGGGCTGGCGCGCAAGCTCATGCAGACTTGGATGCAGCGCGCGGCAGAGGCTGGCGCCCAGTCGGCGCTGCTGGAAGTGGCTGCCGACAACGCCCCTGCCCTGCGCCTATATTCGGACCTGGGATTCGCGGAAAACGGGCGCAGAAAAGGCTATTACCGCAGAGCCGGGCAGCCTTCACAGGATGCCATCCTGATGGCGCGCGCTTTACCTTAGGACAGGGCATGGTTTATCGGACCAACAGGTCAAAAAACGGTTGACCCCCCGCTTCGGGTACGTCCTAAATTGTTGCACCAAAGCGCTATGCTCGCGCGCATGGGTGGCCCTTTGAAACCGCCCCCAACAAAAAACAAACCCGGGAGTATCCTGATGACCGTGATGAAGTCCCTGATGGGAGCCGCCGCTGCTCTGGCCCTGACTGCTGGTGCCGCGCTGGCGGAACCCGCCCTGATCTTCGACCTTGGCGGAAAGTTCGACAAATCCTTCAACGAAGCCGCGCACAATGGCGCACAGCGTTGGGCGGATGAAACCGGTGGCACCTATCGCGAGATCGAGCTGCAGTCCGAAGCCCAGCGTGAGCAGGCCCTGCGCCGCTTTGCCGAAGTGGGCGCCAACCCGGTCATCACCATGGGCTTTGCCATGGCAGACCCGCTGAGCGCTGTTGCCGCAGATTATCCCGACACCAAATTCGTTGCCGTCGACGTGACCTGGCTGGACGCGCCCAACGTGCGCCAGATCGGTTTTGCCGAGCATGAAGGCTCCTATCTGGTCGGCATGATGGCTGCGATGGCCTCTGAATCGGGCACCGTTGGCTTCATCGGCGGTATGGACATCCCGCTGATCCGTCACTTTGGCTGCGGCTATGCGCAGGGCGCCAAGGCGGTGAACCCCGACGTCAAGATCGTCGCCAACATGACCGGCACCACCCCGGCAGCATGGAATGACGTTGTCAAAGGCTCGGAACTGACCAAAGCGCAGATCAGCCAGGGTGCTGACGTGATCTATGCCGCTGCTGGCGGCACCGGTGTGGGCGTCCTGCAGACCGCGGCAGACGAAGGCATCCTGTCGATCGGTGTGGACAGCAACCAGAACCACCTGCACCCGGGCAAGGTCCTGACCTCGATGCTGAAGCGCGTGGACGTAGCCGTTTATGAGGCGATGAAAGCAGGCGAAAACGTTGAAACCGGCGTCTTCACCATGGGCCTGGCCGAAGATGGCGTGGGCTATGCGCTGGATGACAACAACGCCTCGCTGGTGTCGGACGACATGAAAATGGCCGTCGACAAGGCCCGCGCGGACATCATCGGCGGCAACCTGTCGGTCGTCAGCTACTACGAGAACGACAGCTGCCCGGCGATCAGCTTCTGATCCCGGTCAGACAGGCCCCGACCGCATCCTGAGCGGTGCCTGAATTTTCGGGGCCTTTTCACATTCCAACGCCGCGCTCAGAACACCGGCGCGGCGTTCGGCCCTCACTTCAAAACACCGATCTGCGCCTTGGCGTTCTGCTGATCGTCACTCCATGCAGTTGATCGGTTCCACGGGCACAGGGGAGCCCGAATGACACCAGCGATTGAACTCAAAGGCATTTCCAAGGCCTTTGGCCCCGTCCAGGCAAACAAGGACATTTCCATCAGCGTTGCACCCGGTACGATCCACGGGATCATCGGCGAAAACGGCGCAGGAAAATCCACTCTGATGAGCATCCTGTACGGCTTCTACCGGGCCGACAAAGGTGAGATCTGGATCCACGGCAAAAAGACCGAGATCCCCGACAGCCAGGCCGCGATTGCGGCGGGGATCGGAATGGTTTTCCAACACTTCAAGCTGGTGGAGAACTTCACCGTTCTCGAAAACATCATCCTTGGCGCAGAAGACGGCGGCCTGTTGCGCCCCTCATTGTCCAAGGCCCGGAAAACGCTGAAGAAACTGGCCGAAGAATATGAGCTGAACGTCGATCCTGACAAGCGCATCGATGAGATCGGCGTCGGCATGCAGCAGCGGGTGGAAATCCTGAAGGCGCTCTATCGTCAGGCCGACATCCTGATCCTGGACGAACCGACCGGCGTGCTGACTCCGGCCGAGGCCGATCAGCTGTTCCGCATCCTGCATCGCCTGCGTGAAGAAGGCAAAACGATCATCCTGATCACCCACAAGCTGCGGGAGATCATGGATACGACGGACACCGTGTCCGTGATGCGCCGTGGTGAGATGACGGCAACGGTCAAGACCGCGGAAACCAACCCCGAACATCTGGCCGAGCTGATGGTCGGACGCAAGGTGCTGCTGCGGGTGGACAAGGTGGCCGCCAAGCCCGGCAAGCCGATCCTTGAGATCGAAAACCTGTCCGTCACCGACGAAGCAGGCGTGCAGCGGGTCAAGGGCATCGACCTGACCGTCCGCGCCGGTGAAATCGTGGGCATCGCGGGCGTGGCCGGCAATGGTCAGTCCGAATTGCTGGAAGTGCTGGGCGGAATGCGCCCCGGTGCCGGGACAATCCGCCTGAACGGCAGCCCCCTGCCCCTGTCGGGACGCGGGTCGGATGCGCAGGCACGGCGCGCAGCCCATGTGGCCCATGTGCCCGAGGACCGCCAACGCGAAGGGCTGATCATGGAATTCCACGCCTGGGAAAACGTGGCCTTCGGCTACCACCACGCGCCGGAGTACCAGCGCGGGATCCTGATGGACAACGCCGCGCTGCGGGCCGACACCGCCGCCAAGATGGAGAAATTCGACGTGCGTCCGCCGCACCCCTGGCTGGCGGCCAAGAACTTCTCTGGTGGCAACCAGCAGAAAATCGTGGTGGCGCGGGAAATCGAACGCAACCCGGATCTGCTGTTGATCGGGCAACCCACGCGGGGGGTCGACATCGGCGCCATCGAATTCATCCACAAACAGATCGTCGACCTGCGTGATCAGGGCAAGGCGATCCTGCTGGTCTCGGTCGAGCTGGAAGAGATCCTGTCGCTCAGCGATCGCATCGCCGTGATGTTCGACGGGCACATCATGGGCGAACGCCTGCCGCATGAGACCGACGAGAAAGAACTGGGCCTCTTGATGGCCGGTGTAGCCGGGGAGGCCGCATAATGGAAAAGATGCCCAAATGGGCTGACATCATCCTGATCCCGCTGATCAGCCTGATCCTGGCCGCGCTGCTGTCCGCGCTGGTGATCCTGGCCACCGGGGAAGACCCGATTGAAGCGGTCAAACTGATGGTCAGCGGCGCGCTGGGGTCCACCTATGGCTGGGGCTACACGCTCTATTATGCGACGAACTTCCTGTTCACCGGTCTGGCGGTGGCGGTGGCCTTCCACGCCCGCATGTTCAATATCGGTGGCGAAGGACAGGCGATGCTGGGCGGGCTGGGCGTTGCCCTGATCTGTCTGTATATCCCCTGGCCGCACTGGAGCCTTGCACTGCTGGGGGCGGCTGCCGGTGCTGCGGTTTTCGGCGCCGCCTGGGCGGCGATCCCCGCCTACCTGCAGGCCAAACGCGGCAGCCACATCGTGATCACCACGATCATGTTCAACTTCATCGCGGCCGCCCTGCTGAACTATGTGCTGGTCAACCTTCTGCGCCCCGATGGGTCGATGGACCCGGCCACGGCGCGTTTCCCCACCACCGTTCACCTGCCCACGCTGCATGACATACTGGCACCGCTGGGGATCTCCTTCTCCAAGGCCGCGCCGGCGAATGTCAGCTTTCTGGTCGCCGTTGCCGCCTGTTTCATTGTCTGGCTGCTGATCTGGCGCACCCGCCTGGGCTATGAAATCCGCGCCTACGGCCACTCTGAACAGGGCGCGCGCTATGCCGGGATCAGCCCGGTCAAGATCACCATGATCGCCATGCTGATTTCCGGGGCGCTGGCCGGCATGATGGCCACCAACAACGTCATGGGTGAGGCCGAGCGGCTGGTTCTGAACTCTACCGAAGGGGCGGGGTTCATCGGGATCGCCGTGGCCCTGATGGGGCGCAGCCACCCGTTTGGCGTGTTTCTGGCGGCCCTGCTCTTTGGCTTCCTCTATCAGGGTGGCGCAGAGCTGGCGCTGTGGACCAAGATCCCCCGCGAGCTGATTGTCGTGATCCAGGCACTGGTGATCCTGTTCACCGGGGCGCTGGACAACATGGTGCGCATGCCACTTGAGAAGCTGTTCATGGCCCTGCGGAAAAGGAAAGCGTGATGGATTTCCTGACACTGATCCAGGTGCTCGACAGCACCGTTCGCATGGCCACGCCGCTGCTGCTGGCCTGTCTGGCGGGCCTCTATTCCGAACGCGCGGGCATTTTCGACATCGGCCTTGAAGGCAAGATGCTGGCGGCGGCCTTCTTTTCGGCGGCCGTGGCCGCCATCACCGGTTCTGTCTGGATGGGGCTGCTGGCGGGCGTCGGTGCCTCTCTGATCCTCAGCGGGCTGCATGGTCTGGCCTCAGTCACCTTCCGGGGCAACCAGCTGATTTCTGGCGTCGCCATCAACTTTCTGGCCGCGGGGCTGACGGTTCTGATTGCGCAGGACTGGTTCCATCAGGGCGGGCGCACGCCCTCTCTGGACGGTGCGGCGCGCTTTGGGGCGATTGAACTGCCCTTTGCCATCGGTCCGGCAGACGCCGAAGCCGCAGGGCGGCCCCTGTCGCAGCTGCTGGCCGAGGCCTCGCCCTTGCAGCAATTCTATTCCGAGCTGATCTCGGGCCAGGTGATCCTGGTTTACCTGACCTTCCTGTTTGTACCGCTCACTGCGTGGATCCTGTTTGGCACCCGCTTCGGCCTGCGCTTGCGCGCGGTCGGGGAAAACCCCGCAGCGGTGGATACGGCCGGGGTTTCGGTGACCGGGCTGCGCTACGCGGCCGTGGCCATTTGCGGCATCCTGTGCGGCGTGGCGGGGGCCCAGCTGGCAACCGCCGAACCCGCCGCGGGCTTTATCAAGGACATGTCCGCCGGTCGCGGCTTCATCGCTCTGGCCGCGCTGATCTTTGCCAAATGGCGCCCCTGGCACGCCATGTGGGCCTGCCTGCTGTTTGGCCTGTTCCAAGCGCTGGAGCTGCGGCCCGACGTTCTGGAAGCCATGGTTGGCCTCAAGGTTCAGGCACAGCTTCTGGGCGCCCTGCCCTATGTGATGACCGTGGTCATCCTTGCCGGTTTTGTAGGCAAAGCCGTGCCGCCCAAGGCCGGTGGCGAGCCCTATGTGAAAGAACGGTGACACCCGGATAAGTCCAGTTACGTGCCGCAGATCGGTCCTATTTGCGGCACGTGCATCCAGCCTGTTGATTTTCCATGAATCTGCGGTTTAACAAGGAACATGCAGATCTATCTCCCCATCGCTGAAGTTTCCGTAAATGCTTTCCTGCTCCTCGGACTGGGCGGAATGGTTGGCATTTTGTCCGGCATGTTTGGTGTCGGGGGCGGGTTTCTGATGACGCCGCTGCTGTTCTTCATCGGCATTCCCCCGGCTGTTGCGGTCGCGACAGAAGCGAATCAGATCGTCGCCTCTTCCTTCTCGGGCGTGCTGGCCCACTTCAAGCGACGAACCGTGGACATAAAAATGGGGCTTGTGCTTCAGGTCGGCGGTCTCATGGGCGCGGCCTTGGGCGTGGTGGTCTTTAACTACCTCAAAAGCCTTGGTCAGGTCGATCTGCTGGTCAAGCTCTGCTACGTCGTCTTCCTGGGCATTGTCGGCAGCCTGATGTTCATCGAAAGCGTCAATGCAATCCGCAAGTCGCGCAAGGCTGGCGGGGCGGCCCCTGCCAAGCGGCGGCAGCGGGGCTGGGTTCATGCCCTGCCCTTCAAGATGCGGTTCCGGACCTCCGGCCTCTACATCTCGGTCATTCCGCCCATTCTGGTCGGTGTCGTTGTCGGCATCCTGGCCGCGATCATGGGTGTTGGTGGCGGTTTCATCATGGTTCCGGCCATGATCTACATTCTGGGCATGCCCACCAAAGTGGTTGTGGGCACATCCCTGTTCCAGATCATTCTGGTCACCGGCTTCACCACCATGCTGCACGCAACCACCAACTACACGGTCGACATCGTGCTGGCGGTTCTGCTGCTGGTCGGCGGCGTCATCGGCGCCCAGATCGGCACCCGCATCGGCGTCAAGCTGAAGGCGGAACAGCTGCGTGTTCTGCTGGCCCTGATGGTTATCGCGGTTTGCGGCAAGCTGGCGCTGGATCTGCTTCTCGAACCCAGCGAGCTCTACTCGCTTGGCGCACCGGGAGGGCATTGATCCATGTTTCGCTGGCTGCTTGCCCTGTTCCTGATCCTGCCGTCACTGGCCTCCACCGAAGAGGTGGTGCTTGGCCTGAGCCAGGACACCGTTTCGATCACCACAAGCTTTGATGGCTCCGAGATCCTGATCTTCGGCGCCGTGAAGCGCGAAGAGCCGATCCGGCATGACGCACCGCTGGAGGTGGTCATCACGGTCTCCGGCCCGTCGCAACCGGTGATGGTCCGCCGCAAGGCCTATCGCTTCGGCATCTGGGTCAACACAGACGCCGTCGAGGTCGATCTGGCACCCAGCTTTTATGCGGTGTCCACCACCGGTCCCTTCGCCGATGTGCTGAATGATATCGAAGACCTGCGCCACAAGGTCAGCATCGACCGGGCGATCCGGTCGGTTGGTGCGCCTGCCAATATCCAGGATTCAGCCAACTTCACCGATGCGGTGATCCGCATTCGCCGTGCCGCCGACCTGTACCAGCTGCGCGAAGGCAAGGTCGCGCTGGATGAGCAGACGCTGTTCCGGACCGCCATCGACATGCCCGCCGACCTGACCGAAGGCGATTACACCACCCGGATCTTCCTGACCCGGGCCGGCAAGGTGGTGTCCGTTTACGAGACTGTCATCGACGTGCGCAAGGTCGGGCTGGAACGCTTCCTGTTCAACCTGTCCCGCCAGCAACCGTTTCTGTATGGCCTGATGTCCCTGGCCATCGCGATTGCTGCCGGATGGGGCGCCTCTGCCGCCTTCCGCCTGCTGCGCAACAGCTGACCGGAACGGCGGCGTACCGCCGTTCACCCCCGCCCGATATAGGGCATCTTCGTCGCCATAACGGTCATGAACTGCACGTTGGCCTCCGGCGGCAGTTCCGCCATATGCAGGACCGAGCGCGCCGCATCGTCGACAGCCATCGTGTATTGCGGTTCCGCATCCGGGTCCGCCGCCAGGGCACGGGCGCCCAGCTCTTCGACCATCGGCGTTCGTGCGTTGCCGATGTCAATCTGACCACAGGCGATATCAAAGGGGCGCCCGTCCAGCGACAGGCTGCGGGTCAGACCGGTGATGGCGCTCTTGGTTGCCGCATAAGGGGCCGAGTTCGGACGCGGCACATGAGCCGCGATGGACCCGTTGTTGATGATCCGCCCGCCCTGCGGTTCCTGCGCCCGCATGGCCGCAAACGCCGCACGGGCGCAAAGGAACATGCCGTTCAGGTTCACGTTGACCGAGGCAAACCAGTCCTCCAGCGCAATTTCATCAATTGTGCCGCCGGGGGTGAAGATGCCTGCGTTGTTGAAGAGCACATCCAGACGGCCCGCGCGGGACGCGAAGCGGTCAAACGCGGCCTGTACGGCGGCTGGATCCGTTACATCCGCCGGCAGAACCACCGCAGCCTCATGCCCCGCGGCAATCTCTTCCAGACGCTCCTGACGGCGTGCCAGCAGGCCAACCGTCCAGCCCTTGTCCAGGAACAGTTCGGCCACGGCGCGTCCAATGCCGGAGCTCGCCCCGGTAACGATGATGGTGCTCATTCGGTTTCGGTCTCCAGTTTCAGGGCGGCAACCGGTGCCGCCTTCAGGTCACTGATCGGCAGCGGTGCGGTCGGCTTGGACAGACGGTTGCGCACTACCCAGATCAGCTTCTGCTCGGCCCGCGTAATCGCCACATAGGCCAGCCGCTTCCACAAGGGCTGCCCCGCTTCGACACGGCCCATCCGGGCCGCGGCATAGATGTCCGGCGCAAAGACCTGCACCTTTTCCCATTGCGAGCCCTGCGCCTTGTGAATGGTGACAGCCGCCCCATGCAGAAAGGTGGCCCCCATCCGCGCGGCGAAGGGGATGAAGGGCTCTTCTTCATCGGGCTTTTCGATCTTGACGATAGAGGCGGCCGACACCTGCGGATCCTCGGCCCCCATGACGTGCAGCTTGGAAAAGCCCGGTTTGCGCCCCTTGCCCAGATAGATCACCTGCGCGCCCTTGATCAGGCCGCGCGCCTCCAGATCCAGGCGCTTCTTGCGGTGCTTCAAGGGCAGCTCGATCCCGTCACAGATCAGCGGCTCGCCCTCCATCAGCGCATCTTCGGGCGCGCCATACACGGTGCGGAAGGCGTTGATCAGCCGGATCCGGGTGGCGTTGCGCCACACCAGGACCGGGCTGCGCGCCATCAGGTCCACTTCGACCCGCTGGCCCCAGACCACGCGCTCATCCTTCCGCGCAATATCCTCGACCATCCGCTCAAAGGCGTAATAGTCAAGTTGCGGATCCGCCAGCGCATGGGCCAGATCCAGGATCGGGTTATCCTGTGTCTGCCGGTGGACGCGGTTCAGAACCTTCTTGCGCGGTTCCGGCAACTGGTCGAACACCATCGAGCCGGACTGGTTTACCGGGGCCAGCTGCGCCGGATCACCAAACAGGACAAGGGTCGGAAAGATCTCCTTCAGATCGGCAAACTGCCGATCATCCAGCATTGAGGCCTCATCGACGAACCCGATGTCCAGCGGCTCTTCGCGGCGTTTCCATCCGGTGATGAAGTCCGATCCCCGCAGGCCCGCCGCCGCCAGTGCACCGGGGATGGACTTGTTCTTCTCATAGAAGGCCTGCGCACGATCCAGCGCTTCATCGGTCAGGCCTTCGATTTCCGGGCGATCCCCGTTGCCCGCCAGCCATTCGGCAATCCGTTCATATTCCGGGTCATAGACCGGGGTATACAGGATGCGGTGGATCGTGGTGGCAGGCACCCCGCGCAGACGCAGAACGCTGGCCGCCTTGTTGGTCGGGGCCAGGATCGCCAAGGTCCGCCGATCGCCCTTCTTGCGGCTCTCATAGTCGCCCGAGACAACATCGACGCCGGCCTGTTCCAACGCTTTGTACAGCTCGGCCAGCAGCAGCGTTTTACCCGATCCCGCCTTGCCGATCAGCGCCATGACGCCCGCATCGCCGCGCGGCGGCTGCAACAGGCCATCATCCAGGTCCACCCCGGACGAACGCAGAAGTTCCGTCACCGCATCATAGGCGGTGGCTTGATCGTCGGAGAACTGGAAGGTCAGTGCGGTCATGCCGGGACCCTACAGGCAGGCGTGCGCCACCACCAGAGCCGTCGATCCTGCGGGGCCTGTTTTCCGCCCCCGCGACCAGCGGGCAATGCCCCTGCCCTCAGTGGGACTTGCCGGCAATTGCACGCCCGGTCGGGTGGTCGGGGGGCAAGTCCTCCGTCCGGTCCGCGCGTGGCTCTTCGCTTCGGGCCCGCGCGATGTCGGCTGCGGCCACCGTCAGCGTCAGATCCAGCTCTCTGGCCAGCCGTTGCAGACCATTGGCGCCCGCGAAACTGCGCAGGTCCGTCAACACATCCAAAATCCAGTCATTCTGCGCCATCTCACGGACCTCCCTGCAAACAGAATTCATCCGGCAAAGCGGAATATGTCCGCTTTGCCGGTGCCCACAACGCAAGAGGCCCGCGAAGCGCCTTGGCGATTCGCGGGCCTCTTCGCCCCCATCATGGGAGCCATGTATTACTTTCCGGCTTCCAGAACTTCTTCCAGAGTGCGCAGACCGGTTTTCGGCGACTGCACCAGAACCGACATGTTGCCCGGCAGGTGCTCGTTGCGGCGCATCTTCATGTGGGCTTCGGGCAGATCGGCCCAGGTGAAGACTTCGGACATGCACGGATCCAGACGACGCTCAACCATCAGCTGGTTTGCGGCCGACGCCTGCTTCAGGTGGGCAAAGTGCGAACCTTGCAGACGCTTCTGGTGCATCCACATGTAGCGCACGTCGAAGGTCAGGTTGTAGCCGGTGGTACCGGCGCAGATCACAACCATGCCGCCCTTTTTCACCACGAAGGTCGACACCGGGAAGGTGCTTTCGCCGGGGTGTTCGAAGACCATGTCCACGTTCACGCCCTTGCCGGTGATGTCCCAGATCGCCTTGCCGAACTTGCGGGCCTCTTTGAACCACTCGGCATATTCCGGGGTGTTAACCGTGGGCAGCTGACCCCAGCAGTTGAAGTCCTTGCGGTTCAGAACGCCCTTGGCGCCCAGGCCCATGACAAAGTCACGCTTGCTTTCGTCCGAGATCACGCCGATCGCGTTGGCGCCTGCGGTGTTGATCAGCTGGATCGCATAGGAGCCCAGACCACCCGACGCGCCCCAGACCAGAACGTTCTGGCCCGGCTTCAGGTCGTGCGGCTCGTGGCCGAACAGCATCCGGTAGGCAGTCGCCAGGGTCAGGGTGTAGCAGGCGGCCTCTTCCCAAGTCAGGTGCTTGGGACGCGGCATCAGCTGCTGAGCCTGCACGTTGGTGAACTGTGCAAAGGACCCATCAGGGGTTTCATAGCCCCAGATCCGCTGGCTGGGCGAATACATCGGGTCACCGCCGTTGCAGTGCTCGTCGTCGCCGTCGTCCTGGTTGCAGTGGATGACCACTTCGTCACCGACTTTCCAGCGGGTCACTTTCGAGCCAACGGCCCAGACGATGCCAGCGGCATCAGAACCGGCGATGTGATAGGGAGCCTTGTGGCCGTCGAACGGTGAAATCGGGGTACCCAAAGACGCCCAGACACCATTATAGTTGACGCCGGCCGCCATAACCAGAACCAGAACTTCGTGGCTGTCCAGCTCAGGGACATCGACGACTTCCTCTACCATCGCGGTGTTCGGCTCGCCGTGGCGTTCCTTGCGGATGGCCCACGCGTACATCTTCTTGGGCACATAGCCCATGGGGGGGATTTCACCCATTTCGTAGAGGTCTTTTTCGGGCGCCTCGTACGACAAGACATCGGTATTGGTGTCCAAAGCCATGGTGGCCTCCTTAATGGTTCTGTTCGCCGTTATTGCCGCAATGCAGAATCGCAGCTCTAAGACCGGAATAAGAACGGGCGCGCAACAATGCAACCGCTTTTATATCGATTTTGTAATTTTATGACCTTGCGGATGCAGAAATTTCTTTAGCAGGTGCAGAAATCACGACCTCATCCCCCGGGATGAGGTGTCGGATGGAGTTGGCATAGAACTCCAGAAGATCGCGCTCGGCCTCAACCGGCTGAATCTGACGGTCCTGCACGCTGACGATGCCACGTTCCGCCAGATGGCGCAGCCCGACCTTGACCGCATATTCGCGATCATGCCGCGGCATGTGGATGTGGGCATGGGGCATACGGCGCACCAGATCGTCCATGCGGGCCTCCAGCGCCGTGCGGGTCATCGGCCCGTGGTTCAACAACAGCCATGAGACCAATGGCACAGGCAGCACCGGAACAATCCGCCCGATCCGCCGCATCAGCTCACGCGCCAGCGGCGCAGCCAGTTCACGGTCGGTTTCAGCAGCGAACGCACGCAGGGACAGCGGATGGCCGAAGCTGACCGCTGCATATCCAAACCGATGATAGCGGCCGGTCACCCGCAGCCAGAACTGCCGCAGCGTGCGCATGGCGACCACGCCGATCCGGGCCTTGAACCGACGTTCGCGCGCGCGCCCGGCCGAGGTCAGGATCTTGTCCTCAAGTACCCGGTCATAGTTCAGGGCCACCGGGACAAACACCACGTCATGCCCCTTGGGGTCATGGGCATCGACGATGTATTTCAACAGGCCCAGCTTGGGCGGACACAGCGCCCCATCCAGGCTGAGCCCCCCTTCGGGAAAGATTGCCTGCGTTTCGCGGGCCTCGGTCGCAAGGCGCACATATGTGGCCAAAACTGCGCGATACAGCTCATTTCGGGACTTGCGACGGATGAAATAGGCCCCCATGGCACGGATCAACCGGCTGAGCGGCCAGACCCGCGCCCACTCCCCCACGGCGTAGGACAGGGTGGTACGCTCGGCCGCCAGATAAGTGACCAGCACATAATCCATGTTCGAGCGGTGATTCATAACGAACACCACCGTTGCATCCGGATCGACGCCCTTCAGGCTGTCTTCGTCAATATAGCCCAGCCGCACGCGATAGAGAGAGTTGCTGAGCAACCGTGCCGCCCGGATCGCAAAACCGAAATAGGTGATCGCAGAAAAAGACGGCACAATCTCGCGCGCATAGCGCCGTGCCATCTGGAACGCGACGTTTTCGGGCACGCCATGCTCGCGCGCATGATCGGCCACGGCATGGCTGACCTGCGGGTCATAGATAAGCCGCTGGATCATGTCGTGACGCCGCGCCAGCTTGAACGGCTGAATGGGCCATTCCAAACGCTTGTTCAGCCGCGCCACCGCCCGTTCCAGTCTGCGCCGGAAAAACCAGCGCACAGAGGGAAACAGGAAATGCGAGGCAAATGTGACCGCCGCGAACAGCACGATCAGTACGAAAAGCCAGAGCGGAAGTTCGACGGTTTGTGTCATGCCCGGCAACCTGCCATCATTTGGGCAGTTCGACAATCTAATCCACGGACAGATGCGCACTCATGCCGCGACGCAGCGAATTGACAAGGGCTGAAAATTACGATTTAGAACTTCATGACGAAATAAAATTACCGACACCTGACTCGTGAGGTTGATGATGACGCAGACGCAGAAAGATCGCCCCTGGCTGATCCGTACATACGCAGGACACTCGACAGCCAAGGCCTCGAACGAGCTCTATCGTTCCAATCTGGCAAAAGGCCAAACCGGGCTTTCCGTGGCCTTCGACCTGCCCACGCAAACCGGCTATGACAGCGATCACGTGCTGGCGCGTGGCGAAGTGGGCAAGGTCGGTGTTCCCGTCTGCCACCTGGGCGACATGCGCATGCTGTTCGACCAGATCCCGCTGGAGCAGATGAACACCTCGATGACCATCAATGCCACTGCCCCCTGGCTGCTGGCACTTTACATCGCGGTGGCCGAAGAACAGGGCGCGGATGTGTCGAAGCTGCAGGGCACGGTGCAGAATGACCTGATCAAGGAATACCTGAGCCGCGGCACCTATGTCTGCCCGCCGAAACCGTCCCTCAAGATGATCGCGGACGTGGCCGAATATTGCTACACCAATGTTCCCAAGTGGAACCCGATGAACGTGTGTTCCTATCACCTGCAAGAAGCCGGTGCGACGCCCGAGCAGGAGCTGGCCTATGCGCTGGCGACCGCCATTGCGGTTCTGGATGAGCTGCAACCGCGCGTCCCCGCCGAAGACTTCCCCGCCCTGTGCGGACGCATTTCCTTCTTCGTGAACGCCGGCATCCGCTTCGTGACCGAAATGTGCAAGATGCGCGCCTTTGTCGACCTGTGGGACGAAATCCTGGAACAGCGCTATGGCGTGGAGAACCCCAAGTATCGCCGCTTCCGCTACGGGGTGCAGGTGAACTCGCTGGGGCTGACCGAGCAGCAGCCGGAAAACAACGTCTACCGGATCCTGGTCGAAATGCTGGCCGTTACCCTGTCCAAGAAGGCCCGCGCGCGCGCAGTCCAGCTGCCTGCCTGGAACGAAGCCCTGGGCCTGCCGCGACCCTGGGACCAGCAGTGGTCGATGCGGATGCAGCAGATCCTGGCCTATGAAACCGACCTGCTGGAATTCGATGACCTGTTTGACGGCAACCCGGCAGTCGATTCCAAGGTCGAAGAGCTGAAGAACGGCGCACGCGCCGAACTGGCCAACCTGGAATCGATGGGCGGCGCTGTGGCCTCCATCGAATACATGAAATCCCGCCTGGTGGATTCGAACGCGGATCGCCTGAACCGGATCGAACGCAATGAAACCGTTGTGGTCGGCGTGAACCGCTGGACCGAAGGCGAGGCCTCACCCCTGCAGACCGAAGATGGCGGCATCATGGTTGTCGACCCGGCCGTCGAACAGGAGCAGATCGATCGTCTGAACGGCTGGCGTGCGCAACGTGACGACGCCGCCGTCGAAGCAGCGCTGGCCGCTCTGCGCGAGGCCGCGCGCACCGGCGCCAATGTCATGGCCCCCTCGATCGCCGCAGCCAAGGCCGGTGTCACCACCGGTGAATGGGCCGAAGAAATGCGCAAGACCTACGGAACCTACCGCGGTCCGACCGGCGTTTCGTCCTCGGTCTCGAACAAGACCGAAGGGCTGGACGACATTCGTGACATGGTCGATGCGGTCAGCGACAAGCTGGGCCGTCGCCTGAAATTCCTGGTCGGCAAGCCGGGACTGGACGGCCATTCCAACGGCGCCGAGCAGATCGCCTTCCGGGCCAGGGATTGCGGCATGGATATTTCCTACGAAGGCATCCGCATGACGCCTGAGGAATTGGTTGAGGCAGCAATTGAAAAGCAGGCCCATGTGGTCGGGCTTTCCATCCTGTCCGGCAGCCATATGCCCCTGGTCGAAGACCTGATGCAGCGGATGACGGCCGCCGGCCTGTCCCACATTCCGGTAATTGTCGGCGGGATTATCCCCGATGAGGATGCTGCAAAATTGAAATCCATTGGTGTCGCAAAAGTCTACACCCCTAAGGATTTTGAACTTAATACAATCATGAGGGACATCGTAACGCTGGTCTCACCCGGTCAGATTGCAGCAGAATAAGAAAAATTGCGCGTTTCAGCAAAACGTTGCTGAAACGCGTCATTGAAAATGGACATAACTCCTGCATGCGTTCGGAAAAAGAACGTATGCAAATAATTGAAATGTGGAGTGTCCAATGTCCTTCGATCTTGAAGCGCTGTCGCGCTTGGAACTGCTTGAGCTGCAACGCGATCTTGAGAAGGCCCTGAAACAGGCTGAGGTGCGCGAGCGCCAGGAAGCCCGCAAAGCCGCCGAAAAGGCTGCCGCGGAATTCGGGTTCTCACTGGATGAAATTGCCGGCGCAACCACCCCGGGCACAGCCAAACGCGCGAAATCCGCTCCGAAATACCGCAACCCGATGAACCACGACGAAACCTGGACCGGTCGTGGCAGAAAACCGAAATGGGTGCATGAGGCCTTGACCGCAGGGCATGATATCTCAGAATTGGAGATCTGAATTCCAATTCCGGGAAGTTTCACATGACAATCCATATCGGGGCACAGCCCGATGAAATCGCCGAAACGGTTTTGATGCCCGGCGATCCCTATCGCGCCAAATGGGCGGCAGAGACGTTTCTTGAAAATCCAGTGTGCATCAACGAAGTCCGCGGCATGCTCGGGTTTACCGGGACGTGGAATGGCCATCGGGTCACCATTCAAGGCAGTGGCATGGGAATGCCGTCCCTGTCGATCTACGCCAATGAGCTGATCCGCGATTATGGCGCGCAGACCCTGATCCGGATCGGCTCCTGCGGCGGAATGCAGGACAAGGTTGGCCTGCGAGACATCATCATTGCGATGACCGCCAGTTCCATTTCCACCCCGTCCAACAGTATTTTCCGGGAGTTCAATTTCGCCCCCAGCGCAGATTGGTCCCTGCTGAACGCGGCTGTTGCAGCGGCCGGCAGGCGCGACGATGTGACAACCCATGTGGGCGGCATCTACTCATCTGATGTCTTCTATGACGAACGTCCTGATCTGAACGAACAAATGGTGCGACACGGCATTCTGGGCGTCGAAATGGAGGCCGCAGAGCTCTATACGCTCGCCGCCCGCTACGGCCGCCGGGCCCTGGCGGTGCTGACGGTGTCCGATCATCTGGGAACCGGTGACTCCATGCCCTCGGACCAGCGCGAGCGCAGCTTCGGTGACATGGTCGAGATTGCCCTGGAAGCAGCCTTCGCCTGACCCAACCTTCACACGTGTGAACACGGCCGCCCAGGGCGCGGTCCGCCTATTCTGTCACTGCCGCAGCGCGCCTCCGGCGCGCTGCCCGGCCCAACCCTTTTGGTCGCATCTGTGATGCGGGCGAAAGGGGCGGGAGCGCCCCCTTCCCGATCTCAGGCCTTATCGGCCGTGCGACCGGTCATAGCCGTTCACGGCCGGCGCCTCCCAGCCCTGCAGGCTGGCCGGATCGCTTTCGAACACTTCGACCAGCAGAGGATGGCAGGACGCGGTGTCCGACGAATGCTCCGCACTGCAATCCCCCCCCCGGACAGGCGCTGAGCCCGCCCAGCAGGTCGATCTCGGCAAAGAACTCCAAGTAGTCGCCGGGACGCACCGGTGAGGCCTTCATGAAATACTGTCCCGTGTCGCGGGTGAAGCCGGTGCACATGAAGACGTTCAACACGTCATGCACATGCGGCTCCGCCTCCTCCAGCGACAGACCGGCGTGATCGGCCAGCCCGCGGATCAGGTTGGAATGACAGCAATGGTGATACTGGCTGCCGGCCAGCAGATTGCCCGTGTAGGGATCGCACCGGGTTCCGATCACGTCATGGACCGAGCCGCCAAACTCATCCATCCCGTACCAGCCCAGCGTATCCTCGATGATGGTTGCCATCGGGCGCAACTGGGGAAAGCTGCTCCACATGCGTTCACCCGTGGTGATATGGGTGCCGTGCAGCGCCCGGGTCTTGCCCGAATAGAACCGTTCCGACAGGTCATTCTTGTTCCACAGGTTCAGATCACCGACCTGTGGCCCCTCGACCGAGCTGACGCGGAAAAACCCGCCAGCGGGCACTTCGAAGCATCGCGCGTCGCGGGCCGGGACCAGCACCTCATCCACCTTGCGCGCAGTTTCTCGGGCCTTGCGATAGAGCGCCAGATCCGGTGCTGGCAATGTCTCGTTGGGGTAGCAGATGACCGGCTTGATGGCGCGGCGCGCGGCGGCGTCCTGCGGGGCGGCGCTTTGGGTCGGGGACATGTCGGGGCCTTCCTGTTGAACTTTTGCCCCATGCAAAGCCCTGACCAGCCGATTTGGCAAGCGAAATCAGTTCGCTTGCCGAAGCGTGCGGCTCAGATCACCACAACATCCAGCGGCGGGATGCCGTTGAAACCGACGCTGGCATAGGTCGAGGTATAGGCCCCGCAGCTGTGGATCACCACGCGATCGCCTGCCTTCAGCCCCAGCGGCAGCTGATAGGGCTGGCGTTCATACAGAACATCCGCGCTGTCACAGGACGGGCCTGCCAGAATGCACGATCCCGTCGCCTCATGATCACGGTCGGTGGTGATGCGATAGCGGATCGCCTCCCCCATCGCCTCGGCCAGCCCTGAGAACATACCGATATCCAGATAAACCCAGCGGTGCAGGTCATTGTCGTGCTTGCGCGACACCAGCAGAACCTCGGCGGCGATGGCGCCGGCCTCGGCCACCAGGCCCCGGCCCGGTTCCGCCATGATCTGCGGCACCTCGCCAAAGTGACGGTGGATCAGCGCCATCACCGCATTGGCATAATCATCCGGTGCATCGATCTTGTCGCCATAGAACGCCGGGAAGCCGCCACCGATGTTCAGCAGGGTCATCTCGTGCCCCGCCGCCTGCGCTGCCTTCCAGGTCTCAGCAACCTGGGCCAGCGTGCCTTCCCACATGCGGGCTTCGCGGGTTTGCGACCCGACGTGAAAGGACAGGCCCACCGGGCGCAGACCATGTGCCTTGGCGTAGTCCATCAGTTTCAGCGCCTTGGCCGGGGTGCAGCCGAACTTTCGATTGAGAGGCCAGTCGGCCTCGGTGCTTTCCACGATCAGGCGCAGGCACACTTCGGCACCGGGTGCGTGTTCTGCCAGCTTGTCCAGCTCTTCTTCGGCATCCGCCGCGAAATGGGTGATCCCCAGATCATGGGCAAAGGCGATGTCGGCGGGACGTTTGATGGTGTTGCCAAAGGTGATCTGATGGGGCTGCGCGCCCGCGGCCAGGCACATTTCGATCTCACCCCGGCTGGCGGCGTCGAAATTCGACCCCAGCCGCACCAGCTCTTCCAGGATCTCGGGCGCCGGGTTGGCCTTGACGGCGTAGTGAATGCGCGCGCGCCCCAGGCCTTGCGCCAGCGCGGCGTATTTGCGCGCCACCGCTTCCAGATCCACGACCAGCGTCGGGCGCTCAAAGCGGGTCTGTTCAATGTGGCGCAGCAGGCGCGAAGAGGTGGGGGAATCGGCGCGGGCAGCCAGCCCGGCTACGTGTGCGTTCATGGTCATCTCCAAAAGACCCGGCCATATATGACCGCTCAGTTCCATCAGAGACGTTACCGTCGCTACGTAACCATGGGGGGAAGAACCCTTGGGACAGAGGCGCGTGCGTTGGCGTCTTGCGCGCTCATATGTGAAAAATCCCCGAGTCGATCAAGGAAAATTTCGCCGCAGCTCCGAATTTGACCTTCAACCAGACGGTTTGTGGCAATCGGTGGGGGTTTCCGCGCTCTCACAAGTGGCCCCACAAAAGGCACAGCGCCAATCCCCGGCGACCGAGAGCCGCCGCCAGCGGCAGTCGCGGGTCAACGTGGTGCTGCGGGCGCGCCAGATGAAATAGGCAACAACACCCAGCAGAAGAAGAAGCAGAAGGACGGGCATATGCCCGTCCTAACCGGAGATGTATCGGTCAGCAACCGGCCCGGATCAGGCGGCGTTGGCGTATTGGAACAGCTCGGTCTGATCTGCCTGTGCAGCCTGCGGAACCGGCTTTGGCATCGGCGTGTAATAGGCCCACGCTTGCTCCAGCAGTTTCAGGGCCTCTTCGGGGGTGATTTTCTTGTCTGCGGCTTTCATGGAACTCATCCAGTTTTTCAGATGTGTCCCCTCCCTGCCCCGCAATCTAGGCAGCGCGGCGGCGCGTTGCACCGAACAAATCCGCAACCTTGTCATGCATCGATTGCAAAGCTGGGTAAATCGGTCCCTTCCCGAAAACGAAAACACCGCCGCCCGGTTGGGCAGCGGTGCAGGATAAACCGGTCTGACGCTCCGCGGCTCAGACGGTGCGCTCGACCATCATCTTCTTGATCTCTGCGATCGCCTTGGCCGGG
>JALEGX010000108.1 GCA_022763485.1 Paracoccaceae bacterium
ATCCTGGACGATCCCAACCGGTTCCTGAGCGACGCCCGGGCCGCGACCAATGGCACAAACTTCGTGGTGGCCGCCCGCGCAGAGGAGGTTGGCAACCCAAACGACATCATTGAACTGCGCTGGTTTGCCACGCCCAATTCGCGCACGCCCAACAGCATTTCGGTCTTTCCAACCGCAGCCGAACCACAATTCGATGTCGCCTTGCTGAGCAATGGCAACATTGTCGTCGTGTATGAGAACAAGGCCTTCGTTGCTGACCCCAACACGATTTCGATGGAGATCTTCCAGCCGGACGGGACCCGGGTCTTCCGCGAGAACTTCGTTCCCAACGTCTCAAGGGTTCCGAACTCCAACCCTCAGGTTGAAGTGCTGGACAATGATTTCATCGTGGTGGCCTGGCAGCGGGACTTCACCACAGAATCCGACATCGCGCTCAAGGTGTTCAATCAGAACGGCAGCCTTGTGCAATTTCCGGGGCAGAACGAGCAGATTGCCGTACAGACGTCCAGTTTCAACGAATCTGCCCCGACCCTCGAAGCACTGGGGGACGGCAAGTTTGCGCTGGCCTGGCGTGACAGCCGAGGGGATGGGAGCGGAGATCGGATTGACTCGCGCGTGTTCGACATCACCAGCGAGATTGCCTCGACCGGGGTGGGAGATACTGTGGTCCGGGGGGATGGCCTGCGCAACCTTCTGCGTGGATCTGACCAAAATGATTCCGTCATCGGTCATGGGGGCAACGACACGCTGTTTGGCAATGGGGGCGACGATCTGTTGTTGGGCGGTCCCGGCGCAGATGAGATCGATGGGGGGGCCGGCAGTCGGGATGCTGCGTCGTATCAGGACGCGCCTTCCGGTGTCATTGTCAGCCTGAACAATGACGTCACCTCGGTCGGGTCCGATGCCGAAGGTGATACCTTCACGTCTGTCGAAGACCTGGTCGGCTCGAATTTCGGTGATATCCTGTTGGGGGACGGAGGGAGCAACATCATCCATGGCCTGCAGGGCAATGACCTGCTCAGCGGAACCTCGACCCTTTCCCAAGATCCGCAGAACCCTCCGACAGATGACGGGGAAGAGGACGTTTTGCGGGGTGGTCCGGGGGATGACACCTATCTTGTCGCGGCTGGATCCAGCGATCAGCCGTTGGAAAACCCGAACGAGGGGAATGACACACTGGTCGTGCGCGGACCGTTCGGGGACTCCGCCCTATCCCCGAATATCGAAAACTTGGTGCTGAATTTCGGCCTCAACTTTTTGCCGGAAGACCCGGTTTCGGCCACCGGCAACGAGCTGGACAACAATATCCTGACCCAAAACAATATCAGGGTGATCATGTCCGGACTGGCCGGCAACGATACGATAACAGGCTCGGGAGAATCGGACACCCTGTTTGGTGGCCAGGGCAATGACAGCCTGGCGGGCGAAGGCGGCGATGACAGCCTGGACGATGGTGAGGGCGATGATTTCGTCAGCGGTGGTGCCGGGGACGATTCACTCGGCCAGCGCCCGCTTTTCCTTGGTGGCTCGCTGCAGGATCTGCTCGACGTCAACGGTACCTTTGTCAATGACAGTCGGGACACGCTTGTCGGGGGGCCTGGCGATGACTTCTACGAGGTCGACAGCCCCAACGATGTGCTGATCGAGGAAGAAAGCGAAGGTCTGGATATCGTCTATTCCCATCTCGACAGTTTCAGCCTTGCGACCTTGCAGAATTTCGAAGTTCTCGGGTTGGTCGGCAACCCGGCCCTGTCCAAGACCGGCACGGGCAACGCAGAGAGCAATATACTGTTTGCTATGGGAACGGATGCGATCCTCAATGGCGGTGCCGGTGATGATATCCTTGCAGGTTCCACCGCGCGATTTTCCGACAGCCTGACCGATATCGGCTCTGACACACTGAACGGCGGGGATGACTTTGATATCGTCACCTACAACCTTGCCACAGAGGGGTTGACCGCCAACCTTTCCGACCAGAGTCAGAACACCGGTGATGCGGCCGGAGATCTGTTTCTCTTCGTCGAAGGGCTGGAAGGCACCGGGTTCAATGACCGCTTGATCGGTGACGCCAACGCAAACCTGTTGAACGGAAGCGATGGGAATGATTCCTTCGAAACACGCGGCGGCAGAGACACTGTTGAGGGCGGGGCCGGTACGGATCATCTGAGCTTTGTCGATCAGCAAAACGGGGTGAACGTCAATATAGCGACGGGCTCCGCCGTTGGGGGCGTCGAGAACGTCACCTTCAGCGGCATCGAGAACGTGACAGGGACGGTGTTCGTGGACTTCATCACCGGGGACAGCGGCGCGAACCGGTTGCGGGGCCTGGGGAACTTCGACTTCTTCATCGGGTCCGGGGGCGGTGACTTCTTTGATGGCGGCACCGGTCGCGACATGGTCTCCTACGTCAACGCGGATTCAGCGGTGACGGTGGACCTGGGCAGTTCGCGTGGCCTTGCTGGGCAAGCGGCCGGGGACCGATATGTCAGCATCGAACGGATCACCGGTTCTATCCATGCGGACTTCATCATCGGTGGCGATGGAGCAGAGGATTTCCGCGGATTGGGCGGGTTTGACACCTTTGTCGGATCCGGCGGTGGGCGTGAGCGCTATGACGGCGGATCCGGGCGCGATACCGTGAGCTATCACTTGTCGGACAGCGGCGTGATTGCGTCACTCTTGCGCGGCTTCGGATCCGCAGGTGACGCCGCTCGGGATCTTTATACATCTATCGAAAACCTTGGCGGCACCAGTTTCAACGATGTGCTTACCGGCGACCATGACCGCAACAACCTGCGTGGTCTGTTTGGCGAAGACGTGCTGATCGGCAATGGCGGCAACGACCGCTTCGTCGGCGGCAAGAGCAATGACACGATTTTCGGAGGCGCCGGTTCAGATTTTGCGGTCTTCGACGGGAACAGAGCCGATTATGAGATCACCAAGACCGGTAATCGCGACGCGGTGGTGTCCTATATCGGATCAGGGCGCGGAGACGGAACTGATACCCTGTTCGAGGTGGAGAATTTTGTCTTTGACGACATGACCGTTTCGATTTTCAACATCTGATCCGGTCGATCAATCTGATCCTGAGTGCCCTGATCCGTGCGGCAGATTGAGTTTGGTGACAGGCCGTGAAGGGAAAGGGTGGTTTGACACCCTCCCCGCCGCGGATCCTTCTCATAAGCTCAATCGGCCGAACCTTACGGCGTCTTCAGCAATGGGGATGGTCTTCCTGAAGATGGGCAAAGCCCTGTTTCGGGCCCCGGGTTGCCCTGGCTGACATGTTTTCCGTCTGTCAGGCCGTTCACCTTTTCGACAATGGCATCGGCATCAATGCCGTGATGGCGATAGAGATCGCCAATCGTGCCGGTCTGGCCGAAATGTTCGACCCCCATCGGGATCGCCTGATGACCGGCGACAGCGCCCAGCCAGGACAGGGTCGCCGGATGACCGTCGATGACGGTGATGACTTTGCAGTGACGCGGAAGGTCGGCCATCAGGGTCTCGATATGCGCCTGCGCAGATTTGTTGCCGCGGGACCGGGCGCGTTGGGCCGCAGTCCAGCCGGCATTGAGCCGGTCGGCCGAGGTCACGGCCAGCACCCCAACATCCCGGCGGCCCTCCCCGATGATCCCCGCAGCCTTGATCGCCTCGGGGGCAATGGCCCCCTGATAGGCGATGACGACCTCACAATTCGGCCCGGGCTGGCGCAACCAGTAGGCGCCATCGATTGCGCCCTGGCGGAAGGCCTGATCAAAACGCTTGCCGGGTTGTTCGATCGGATTGGTGGTCAGGCGCAGATAGACCGAGCCCCCTGTTTCATCCCGCAGCCACGTGCGTTCATCCGGGTCGCCTTCGCCATCGCGCTGCAGGTAGTCAAAGGCCCATTCCATGATCACGGCCAGCTCATCGGCAAAGGCCGGTTCAAACGAGGCAAGCCCGTCCTGGCTCATCCCGATCAGTGGTGAGCCGACCGATTGATGCGCCCCACCTTCGGGCGCCAGGGTGACACCAGAGGGTGTGCCAACCAGGATGAAGCGCGCGTCCTGATAACAGGCATAGTTCAGCGCATCGAGGCCGCGGGCCACAAAGGGATCATAGACGGTGCCGATGGGGATCAGCCGCTTGCCGAACAACGAATGCGACAGGCCAGCCGCCCCCAGAAGCAGCATCAGGTTCATTTCGGCAATGCCCAGTTCGATATGCTGACCTTGGGGCGTGAATTCCCATTTCGCTGTCGACGGGATGCGATGCTCGATGAAGGCGTCGCCCTGTTCCGCACGGGCAAAGAGCTTGCGGCGGTTCACCCAAGGTCCCAGGTTTGTCGTGCCTGTCACATCGGGTGACGTGGTCACGATACGGGCGGCAAGATCGCTGTCGCCCTTCGACAAGTCGTCAAGGATTTTGCCGAAAGCCATCTGGGTCGACGTTTCGCGCG
>JALEGX010000109.1 GCA_022763485.1 Paracoccaceae bacterium
GGAGAGACCTGGATCGCCGATATGTCCTCGGGCGAAGCGCAGATCACCCGCATTCCCGATATGGGGGATCGCCCCTATGACGCGCTGATCACGGCAAACGGGCGGACCTATATCACCGGCCTCTTCGGGGAAGACGGTCTGACCGCTCTGGACCTCTGGGCCGACAAACCGGAGCCAATCCGCGTGCTGCCCGACTATGGGCGCGGACAACAGGAAATGCCCGTTTACAAGATGCCCCATCTGGAAGGCTGGGCGCATACAGGATCCGAATTCGTGCTGCCCGCAGTGGGCCACCACGAGGTGCTGTGGATCGATTCCGACAGCTTGCAGGAAACCGGCCGGACCAAGACCTATGGCCAGCCTGTGTTCGCCATGGCCCGCCCCGACGGGCGGCAGATCTGGGTGAATTTCGCCCATCCCCTGAACGACACGATCCAGGTGATCGACAGTGTCACCAAGCAGGTGATCCACGAATTCAAACCGGGTCCGGCCGTGCTGCATATGGAATTCACGCCGCGCGGGCATGAGGTCTGGCTCAGCGTTCGGGACGCCGGAAAGGTCATGGTTTACGACACCCAAACATTTGAAAAATTGCGCGAAATCGAGGCGGACAGCCCCTCGGGTATTTTCTTCACCGCGCGAGCACATCGAACAGGACTTTGATCCATGCTACAGATCACCAACCCGATTGACCGCCGCCTCCTGGATGACTGGCAACGGGATTTCCCCATCACCGACCGTCCATTTTCCGAATTGGCCGCAGCGGTTGGGGAACCCGAAACCGACGTGATCAACCGGCTGTCTCGGATGCGCGCCGCGGGCCGGATCACCCGCGTCGGGGCGACCATCACCCCTGGCACGATCTCTGCCAGCACCTTGGCCGCCGTGGCGGCCCCACCTGATCTGATCGAAGAGATCGCGGCACAGATCAACGCCGAACCGGGCGTCAATCACAACTACCTGCGTGAAGACCACTGGAACCTCTGGTTCGTCGCCACCGGCCCCGACAAGGAGCATGTCCACGACAGCCTTGAGCGGATTTCAGAACGCACCGGGCTGAAGGTCCTGAACCTGCCGCTGGTGCGTCCGTTCAACGTGGATCTGGGCTTTCGCATGACGGGCGGCGGGACCGCCCCCCGCCCCCCGCGCACGCCTGATTGCACCGTGATGCAACCCGGTGACGCCGCGCTGTTGCAGCAACTAACCCGAGGGCTGCCGATTTCCGAGCAGCCCTATCATGACCTGGCCCGCAAGCTGGACCTCGACGCCGATGCGCTGATGCAGCGCGTACGCATTCTGCTGGACGCGGGCATCATCTCGCGCCTTGGGGTGATCGTGCGGCACCGTGCGCTGGGATGGTCGGCAAATGCGATGGTTGTCTGGGACATGCCTGCCGAGCAGGTGGCTGTTGCCGGTCCAGCGCTGGCCGCCCATCCGGGCGTCACATTGTGCTATGAGCGCCGCCCGGTGCCGGGCGAATGGCCCTATCGGCTGTATTGCATGATTCACGCCCGTGCCCGTTCCGAAGCGCGCGAGGTTCTGGAAGGCGCAAAGGCCCTGCCCGAGCTGCAAGGTGCGGATCACAAGGTGCTGTTCTCGACCCGTTGCTTCAAGCAGACCGGCGCGCTGATTTCCCGCAAGGAGGCCGCCGCATGAGCGAGATTGACGCCACCGACCGCAAGATCCTCAACCGCATGCAGGACGACCTGCCGCTGGTATCCCACCCCTATGCGGCTGTTGCAGCGGAACTGGGCCTGACCGAAGCAGAGCTGCTGTCCCGCCTCGCCGCGCTCAAGGACGCCCGCGTGATCACCCGCTTCGGCCCGTTCTTTGATGCCGCGGCCATGGGGGGCGCATTCTGCCTGTGCGCCATGGCGGTCCCGCCCGAGCAATTCGAAGACGTCCTGACCAAAGTCAATGCCCACCCAGAGGTCGCGCACAATTATGAACGTACGCACCGGCTGAACATGTGGTTCGTCCTTGCCACCGAAACGCCTGAGGGGATCGGGGATTGTGCCGATGCAATTGAACGGGAAACGGGGGTCCCAGTCCTCCGTTTCCCCAAACTCCAGGAATTCTTCATCGGCTTCAGGGTGGCGGCATGAGCATCGCAATCACGGACAGGCAGATCATCGAAGCGCTGCAGGGCGGATTGCCGCTGGTACCCGCCCCCTATGCCGAAATCGCCGGGCGGCTGGATATGGCCGAAGACGACCTGATGGCACGCTTGCAGGCGATGAAGGACAGCGGTGTGATCCGCCGCATCGCCGCCGCGCCCAACCACTACAAGCTGGGCATGACCGCCAACGGGATGACCGTCTGGAACGTCGCGGACGACCGGATCACCGAACTGGGCGCACAGATTGGCGCCCTGCCCTTTTTCACCCATTGCTACGAACGGCCCCGCGCCGGCGCCGACTGGCCCTACAACCTCTTTGCCATGGTGCATGGCAGCGACCGCGATGAGGTCGAAGAGAAGCGCGGCCAGATCCGCACCCTGCTGGGCGCGGCCTGCACCGGCAGCGATATCCTCTATTCCACGCGCATCCTGAAGAAAACCGGGCTGCGTCTGCGCAAGAAAGACTGAAGCCATGTTCCGTCTGACAGAATACATGCAACAGCTTGTCACCCCGACCCCCGTGCGTACACGGCGCGGGTCCGGGCCGGTCAAACCGGTGGTCATCTGGAACCTGACACGCCGCTGCAACCTGAAATGCCGCCATTGCTACACCGTGTCGGCTGATGTCGATTTCCCCGGTGAGCTGAGCCACGAACAGGCCATGGACACGCTGGAGGATCTTGGCCGTTTCAAGATCCCCGCACTGATCCTGTCCGGCGGCGAGCCGCTGGATCGCAAGGATTGGTTCCAGATTGCCACCCGCGCACGCCAGCTGGTGCGGATGCTGGCCCTGTCGACCAATGGCACCAAGATCCAAGGCGACGATGCCGACCGCATTGCCGAGATCGGCTTCAACTACGTGGGCATTTCGCTGGATGGCATCGGTCAGACCAATGACTGGTTCCGGGGTGTCGACGGGGCTTTTGCAGACGCCCTGCGCGGCGTGCGCGAATGCAAGAAACGCGGCATCAAGGTGGGGCTGCGGTTCTGTCTGACCGAAGGCACCAAACACCATCTGGCGGACCTGCTGAAGCTCTGTGACGACGAAGGCGTCGACAAGTTCTACCTCAGCCACCTTGTCTATGCCGGACGTGGCGACAAGAACCGCGGTGAGGATGCCGCCCACGAAATGACCCGCTGGGGTCAGGACCTGCTGCTGGAACGTGCCTGGGACGCGGTCTCCGGCGGACGGCCGCTGGACATCGTGACCGGCAACAATGACGCGGACGCGGGCTATTTCCTGCAATGGGCCAACGACCGGTTCAGCGCCGAAAGCGTCGCGCATGTGCGAACCCATCTGGAAGCCTGGGGCGGCAATTCCAGCGGGCTGGGCGTCGCCAATATCGACAATCTGGGCCGGGTGCATCCTGACACCTACTGGTCGGACTACACCGTGGGCAACGTCAAGCAGACACCATTCTCCGAGCTCTGGACCGGCGACGATCCAATGCTGGAAATGCTGCGCACACGTCCCCGCCCGCTGAAAGGCCGCTGTGGCGCCTGCAAACTGAAATCGGTCTGTGGTGGCAACACAAGGATCCGGGCGCTGCAACTGACCGGCGACCCCTGGGCCGAAGACCCGGCCTGCTACCTCAGCGATGACGAAATCGGTGTCGAGGGCGGAGACCGCCTGATGACCACCCCGTTCCGAGGAAAGAGCCATGACCCGGCGCATAAGTTCTTTTGAGAGTGTCTTGAAAAAAGCTGCAAACGTGGCGTGCGTGGCACCTGCGGGAGCCTCCGGCGGGAGTTTTTTTGGCGAGATGAAAAGAGCATGTTCCGCCCTTGCCATAGCCCTGTCCCTAGTGGCGAGCGGGGTCGCGGCGGACCCGGCAGCAAACTATGCCGACTATTGCGCCGATTGCCACGGTGCCAACCGGCTGGGCGGCACCGGCCCGGCGCTGATCCCGCAGACCTTGAAGCGGATGCGCGGTCCCAAGGTGGAGGCCGTGATCCGCGAGGGCCGCGTCGCCACCCAGATGCCAGGCTTTGGGGAAGATCTGGATGAGGCCGCAGTGGCCGAGCTGGCCGCCTTTCTGAAGACCCCGCTGGCCGAAATCCCCGCCTGGGGCGAGGCCGAAATCATGGCCAGCCGCACGCTGGATGACGACTACACCGCCGCAGACGCGCCGATCTGGTCCTCGGACCCGATGAACATCACGCTGGCGGTGGAAACCGGTGACCACCATGTCTCGGTCCTGGATGGCGACACCTTCGAGGTGCTGGACCGTTTCGCCACGCCTTTTGCCGTGCATGGCGGGCCGAAATTCGATCCCACCGGGCGCTACGTCTTCATCATGTCGCGCGACGGCTGGGTTCAAAAATACGATATCTGGTCGCTGCAACAGGTGGGCCGCGTGCGCGCGGGATTGAACAGCCGCAACATTGCCATGTCGGGCGACGGCAAGTGGCTTGCTGTGGCGAACTACCTGCCCAACACACTGACCATCCTGTCGACCGAGGACCTGTCGGTCGCCGAGGTCCATGAAGTCGAAGGCAAAAACGGCACCCCCAGCCGGGTCAGCGCGGTCTATCAGGCGCCCCCACGGCAGAGCTTTGTCCTCGCCCTCAAGGACGTGCCTGAAATCTGGGAGGTCTCCTACGCCAAACACCCGGACATGAACCTGTTCGCAGGCGGCCTGGCGCATGACTGGAAGATCGAAGGCCCGGTGCCCCAAGACACAGATTTCCCAATCCGCCGCATCACCACGCCCGATTACCTGGACGATTTCTTCTTTGACCAGAGCTATGAATACGTCATGGGTGCCTCGCGCAAGGGCGATGGCGGTCAGGTGATCGACCTGGTGATCGGACAGAAGGTCTCGGATCTGGACCTGCCCGGGATGCCGCATCTCGGCTCCGGCATCACCTGGAAGTGGAACGACACCACCGTGATGGCCACGCCGCACCTGCGCGACGGGGTGATTTCGGTCATCGACATGACCAGCTGGGACACCGTCAAACAGATCCCCACCGAAGGCCCCGGTTTTTTCATGCGCAGCCATGAGAATTCGAAATATGTCTGGGCGGATGTGTTCTTTGGTCCAAACAAGGACGCCATGCATGTGATCGACAAGCAGAGCCTTGAGATCGTCAAGACCCTGCGCCCCGCGCCGGGCAAGACCGTGGCCCACGTGGAGTTCACCAAGGACGGCAAACACGCGCTGGTGTCGATCTGGGAAGATGACGGCGCGGTGATCGTCTATGACGCCGAAACGCTGGAAGAGCTGCGCCGCCTGCCGATGCGCAAGCCGTCCGGCAAGTACAATGTCTGGAACAAGATCACCTTCTCCGAGGGGACAAGCCATTGACCGAACTTCCACAGAATGGCGGCAGATGGCCGGTGTGGAAGCTGGCCGTGATGATGTACCCCTTTGCGGCCGGGACAGTGGCGATCAACCTCTATTTTGTCGGGTTGATCAGCCACGTCAGCGGCTATGCCGCGATGGAACCGGTCACCGCCCTGCTCTGGTCCATTCCGCTTGGCGTTCCGGCTGGCTGGCTCTTTGGTCGCTGGGCGCGCAAGCTGATGGATGAGGCCGATCCCCCGGGCTGACAGGACGCAGGCGCGGCTTGCCTTGGGACCGCGAACAATGCCACTCTGATACATCACATTTGTTGTATGGGAGCGCGCGTTTTGAAGTCCGTCCGGCTACGGCTGCTCATTCTGGCATTGCTGCCCCTTGTCGTGCTGATGCCGCTGCTCCTGATCCTGGCCACCACGCGCTGGACCAAGGACTATGACGACGTTCTGATCGCCAATGTTCAAAGCGATTTACGCATTGCAGAACAATACCTTGGCCGTATTCTGGCCCGCACGGGGGCTGGCGTGCAGGGGGTGGCGGAATCGCAGCGGTTTCACGATGTTCTGAACGCCCCTCCCGCACAGCTTGCCACCTATCTGGCGCAAACGCGCGAAGAGCTGGAGCTTGATTTCCTCTATTTCCTGCCCGCCGATGAGGCGACGGAGCTGGCCAAATGGCCGGTCGTGCAATCCGCGCTTTCAGGCCAGGTGTCCTCGGAAATCGACATCTTCATGCGCGAAGACCTTGCCCGGTTTGGCGAGGCCCTGGAAGCACGTGCCCGGATCCCGCTGATCGACACCGAAGCCGCCGTGCCCACCGATCGACTGGCCGAGGATCGGGGCATGGTTGTTCATACGGCCAGCCCCGTGATGCAGGCAGGCCATCAGGGCGCGCTGGTTGGGGGTATACTGCTGAACAGAAACCTTGATTTCATCGACACGATCAACGCGCTTGTCTACCTGAATGCCGCAACGGGCGGCGATCGTCAGGGCACCGCCACCCTGTTCCTGGAAGACGTGCGTGTTTCAACCAATGTCCGGCTGTTCGAGGACGTGCGCGCCCTTGGCACGCGGGTGTCGGCGGCGGTTCGTGGCGCGGTTCTGGATGACGGGCGGACCTGGCTGGATCGGGCCTTTGTGGTCAATGACTGGTATATCTCGGGCTATCTGCCCTTGACCGACAGCTTCGGACAGCGGGTCGGGATGCTCTATGTCGGGTTTCTGGAGGCGCCCTTCAACGCCGCCAAACGGTCTGCCTATCTGACCATGCTCGCGGCGTTCGGTGGGGTTCTGATCCTCTCGGGTCCGCTGTTTCTGCGCATGGCCAAGGGCATCTTCTCTCCGCTGGAACAGATGACCCGAACCATGCGCCGGGTCGAAAACGGGGATCTGGCCGCGCGCAACGGCCCGATCGGGTCGCGCGACGAAATCGGCCAGGTGGCGGCCCACCTAGACACGCTGCTGGACCAGATTCAGGACAGGGATCAGGCGCTGCGCGACTGGGCGGATGAGTTGAATGAGCGGGTCGACAAACGCACCGCAGAGCTGCGGGAAGCCAATGCAAAGCTGGAAGAGACCTTCAAACAGCTGGTGATGTCCGAAAAGCTGGCCTCTATCGGTGAAATCACCGCAGGCGTCGCGCATGAGATCAACAATCCAGTGGCGGTGATCCAGGGCAATGTCGATGTCATCCGCGAAGCCCTGCAAGAGGACGCGCAGTCGGTTTCAACCGAACTGAACCTGATAGACAGGCAGGTGCAACGCATTGATGCCATCGTCGGCAAGCTGCTGCAATTTGCCCGGCCCTCGGACTTTGGCACCTTCGAGGAAAGCGTCGACATTGCGCCATTGATCGACGATTGCCTGATCCTGGTCGATCACGTGGTGTCGAAGAAAGGGATCACCGTCGAAAGGTCCTTTGACAACACGCGGTTGGTGACCATCAACCCCGGTGAGCTGCAGCAGGTCATCATCAACCTTGTGGTCAATGCCGCGCAAGCGATGGAGGGGGCCGGGACGCTGACCCTGACCCTGACAGAGCGTGAGCGCGACGGACAGGAGGGGGTTCAGCTGGTCGTGGCGGACACCGGGCCGGGCATTGACGAAGACAAGCTGCAAAAGGTGTTCGACCCGTTCCACACCACCAAGTTGGGCGAAGGGACAGGGCTGGGCCTTTCGATCAGCCAGACCCTGATCCAGCGCGCAAACGGGCTGATTTCGGCAAGCAATCGCCCCTCTGGCGGGGCGGCCTTCACCATCTGGTTGCCCGCCCGCGACGACGATATGAGCTTTGCGCCCCGCGCCATGGCCTGAGGGCGCAGCCCCCCGTCAGAATCCCCAAGAGGCGCATTTCCGGTCAATCGTCTTGCGGGAAACGCCAAGCCGGCGCGCGGCTTCGGCCCGGTTGCCACCGCAATCATCCAGCACATGCATGATGTGGCGTTGCACGACCAGATCCAGATTGTCCACGGCATCGCTGCCGGTGATCTGCCCGGAGCCCGAAAACTCTTCGGGGAATTCCCCAAGAATAACAGAGCGTTCAATGGTATTGCGCAGCTCTCGCACATTCCCCGGCCAGTCATAGCGGGCGAACTTCAGCAGCGTTTCCTCATCCAGCTCCAGCGCAGGCAAGCCCAGCGATACGGAAAACTGCTCCATGAACAAGGCCGCCAGATCGGCAATGTCTTCGGACCTGTCGCGCAGCGAGGGCATTTCAATCTGCACCACGTTGATACGGTGATACAGGTCTGCCCGGAAGCGCCCCTCGGCCACCGCCTGTTGCAGGTCGGTGTTGGTGGCAAACAGGAAGCGCAGGTTCAGCGGGATGTCGCGCTCCGCGCCTACGGGCCGGACGCGCTTGTCCTCAAGAACGCGCAGGAGGGCGCTCTGAACCTGTTCGGGCATTTGCGCCACTTCGTCCAGAAACAAGGTTCCGCCATCAGCGTGCAGCAGCAGCCCGTCCTTGCGCTTGTCATTGTCGTCGACCAGTCCAAACAGTTCATGCGCAATCCGTTCCGCCGCGATGGCGGCGCAGTTGACCGCAACAAAGGGCTGCTCCACCCGGTCGGACAGTGAATGCAGCGTGCGCGCCGCGATCTCTTTGCCGGTGCCGCTGGCCCCTGTGAACAGGACCGGCGTCGGCATCGGGGCCAGACGGTTCAGCATCTCTCGCGCCTGTGAAATCGCCGCGGATTTGCCCAACAGGCGAGCGCGAGCAAGGTTCCCTTCTGCCGCAAGCTCATGTTTCAGCAGGTAATTTTCGCGCCGCAGATACTTGCGGTCCAGCGCCCGGGCCACGGCGTTCAGGATCTGGTTGGCACGGAACGGCTTCAGAACAAAATCGGCAACCCCCGTCCGCAGAGCCTGAATCGCGGTTTCCAGATCGGCATAGGCGGTGATCAGGATCGCATCGGCAAACAGGCCCACCTTCTGTTGTTCCCGCACCCATTCCAAGCCGGTCTTGCCGGGCATGATGTTGTCCAGGATAACCAGATCGAAATGGGACTGGTCCAGGATCCGCGACGCCGCCGCGGCCGAGGCCGCCTGCTCCACCCGTTTGCATCGCGGGGACAGGATCTTGCACAGGAAATTGCGCATGCCCGGTTCGTCATCGATCACCAGAATTGATGCGTTTCCAAGGCTTTCACCGTATTCGTCACGCAGGGGGGCGTCGCGCATGGGTGCCAGCGCCATCAGTGATCTGCATCCAGACGCACCGCATCACCAGACTGCTGGTCCTGCGAAGAAAACCCCGCTTCGTTCAGAACCAGATTTGACCCGACCGCCACCACGGCAATCATCGCGAACCCTGCCAACATTGCTTTCATTTTTGCCGCTCCCCGTTCCAGGATCTCATTGTGTCGCTTGCTTCAAGAACGCGATCAGGTCGCGCCTGTCTTCCGGTTGCGTGATGCGCTGCATCGGCATCTTCGACCCCGGGATGAAATGGTCCGGGCCCTCATCGAATAGCGCATCGATGGTGTCCTCGGTCCATATGATATCAGATCCCTCCAAGGTCGGGGAATACCTGTAACCGGTTACTGCGCCTGCCCGTCGACCAAACACGCCAAACAGCGTGGGTCCGGCCTTGCGGGAGGCCGAACTGGTCAGGCTGTGACAGATCGAGCATTTGCGCGCGAATTGCCGCTCGCCATTTGGCATGGTGTCGGGATCGCGCAGAAACTCACGCGTGCCACCGTCGCGCGCCTCGAATTCATCCAACAGAGCCACTGGCCAGCCATACACCACGTCTTGCAGGCCCCCGGCCCAGATCGTTTCGCCGTCAGGTGAAAAGGCCAGTGCCCACACCGGGCCGTTGCGCATGGCCCTGAAATCCCGGGTGATGCGCCAGCTTTCCGTGTCCACCACCATGATGTAGCCGTGGCCATCCCCGACCGCCAAGCGGTTGCGCCCGGAATGACGGGCCAAGGCAAGGATCGGGCGCCGATCCAGAGAGATATCGGCCAGCGCCTGCCCGTCCTCCGGGTCAATGATCCGGGTCACGCCATCCACCGCCCCATAGGCCAGCCATTCACCCTCTGCATCCACGGCCAGCCGGTTCACGCCAAATCCATGCTTCACCAGTGGGCGCGCAGCAAACCCGTGGGCCAGATCATAGGCCATGACCTCGCCAAATGAGGTCGCCACAAACAGCGTCTGCCTGTCCGCAGAGAAGGCGATGTCGTTCACGCCGCCCTTTTGCGCGGACAGCACGACGGGCGCGTCCCCCTGCCCCCACAGCATGACGGTCCCATCCCAACTGCCCGACCCGATCCAACGTCCATCCGAAGACGCCGCAACCGAGGTGACCTTGCCCTTGTGCCGGCCCAGTTCACGGGGCTCACCTTCGGTCCACACAAGGACGGAAAAGTCATCGCTCCCTGACAGCCAACGCCCATCAGGCGCCCGTGACAGGGCGGTGACGGCCGCATCGTGACCCTCCAGCCAGGTCGGGCCGTCTGCGGACCAAAGACCGATGGAATTGTCGAAGCTGGCAGTTGCAACTTGACCGGTATCGGACACGGCAATGCCCATGATGGGTCCGCCATGCCCCTTGAGCGTGCGAAACTCCTGCGCCTCCAGCCTTGTGGGCAACATTTGGGACAACGTTGTGGATATCACAAAACCCACGCTTAGAAGCAGCAGTTTAGACGACACAGTTCATTCAGCCGGGTTGGAGGCCGAAGACGCGGATTTACGTGCGTTCTCCCGCATCTCTTCCAACCAGATGGAATGGTGTTGCTCGGCCCAGGCCTCATCCACTTCGCCCGAGCCCATGGCGTCATACGCGCCTTCCATGCCAACCGACCCGATATAGATGTGAGCCAGAATAATCGCCATCAGCACAAAGGCCAGGATGGCATGCCACATCTGCGCCAGCTGCATCTCCTCCTGCGGGGCAAGGCTTGTGGGCAAGGGGTCCATGCCGACCAAACCGACCAGCCCAAGGTCGTTCAGAACCGAAAACGTCTTGGCAAAGAGCGGCAGTTCAAAGGGGAAGAGAAGCGCCACGCCACTGACCGAAATGGAGCCGCCCAATACAATCACGGACCAGAAGATCAGCTTCTGACCGGCGTTGAACTTGCGTGCTGGCGGGTGTGCATTGCCGATGATCCCTCCCGCCTGCCGCAGCCAGACCAGATCCGTGCGGTTGGGGATGTTGTGGACGACCCACATCACGAAAACCATGATCAGCCCAAGCACAAAGGCCCAGGCCACGTTGTTGTGGACCCATTTGGAGATCGCCAGGATCTCTGCATTCATGGATTTTCCCAACAAAGGCACCAGGAACACGCGCCCAAAGAGCGACGCCAGACCGGTAAGGCCCAGCAGAATGAAGGATCCGGCCAGCAACCAATGGCCAAAACGTTCGATCGCTGCAAAGCGCGTCACCGTGCGGCCGGTCTTGTCACCATCGATGCGGATACGCCCCCGCAACAGGTAGAACACTGCCAGGGCGGCCAGCGTGCCCAACAGGCCCCAGCCGCCATAGCTGCGCAGCGGACCGTCCCGCAGGGTCAACCAGTTCATGCCGCCGTCCTGCACCAGCACTGTGGCCACATCGCCACCGGCCGACACCTTGATATCTGCCGAACCATAGCGCAACGCGCGCCAGAGTTCCGGGTCAGAGACACCCCCAAGGGTGCCCAGCTGTTCGGTGATGCCGGCCGCGATATCCGGATCGCCGGTCGCATCGCGCCGAAACGCATCATCAATCTGTGCGCCCTTCTGGCGCGCCAAAATATCCTCAAGCGTCTGGGCGCCACCCGTGGACGCACGGTCAGACGCGGATTGCGCCCATGCCGGAACCGCCAGAACAAGACACAGAACCATGCAAATCAACGCGCGCATCGTGACCTCTGAAGTTGATTTTTCGTCATTTTCCGCACGCTACCCACAGGTATCCGCGCAGAAGTTTCACAAATGTGATTGCGAAACCCCTGGCGGCGAAGTTGTCCACCGCCAGGAGTTCAGGCAGGCCTTAGCCGCCTTTCTGGTTATAGGCCGTTCCCCAGCCCCAGGCGCCGGTGCCGAAGCCGCGCGCCACAACGCGCTCACGGTAGATCGCCGAGACGGTGTCCCCATCGCCTGCAAGCAGCGCCTTGGTCGAACACATCTCTGCGCAGATGGGCAGCTTGCCTTCCGCGATACGGTTGCGGCCGTATTTGGAGAACTCGGCGTTCGAGTGGGTTTCTTCCGGACCACCGGCGCAGAAGGTACATTTGTCCATCTTGCCGCGGCTGCCGAAGTTGCCCGCCTGCGGATACTGCGGCGCGCCGAAGGGGCACGCGTAGAAACAGTAACCACAGCCGATGCAGAGATCCTTGGAGTGCAGGACCACGCCTTCTTCGTTCTGGTAGAAACAATCCACCGGGCAGACCGCCATGCAGGGCGCGTCGGAACAATGCATGCAGGCGACCGAGATCGACCGCTCACCGGGCTTGCCATCATTGATGGTCACAACGCGGCGGCGATTGATGCCCCAGGGCACCTCATGCTCGTTCTTACACGCGGTCACACAGGCGTTGCACTCAATGCAGCGTTCGGCGTCACAGAGGAATTTTGCTCTTGCCATTCTCTTGTCTCCTTACGCTGCCCAGATCTTGCAGAGCGTCGTCTTGCTCTCTTGCATCTGGGTTACCGAGTCATAGCCATAGGTTTGTGCCGTGTTCGAGCTTTCGCCCAGGACATAGGGATCCGCCCCTTCGGGGTACTTGCTCCGCAGGTCCTGTCCCTGGAAGTGACCGCCAAAGTGGAAGGGCATGAAGGCAACGCCAGCCCCCACCCTTTCGGTGATCATCGCCATGACCTTCACACGTCCGCCTTCGGGTCCTTCGACCCAGACTTGCGTGCCATCGCGAACCCCAAGGTTGTTGGCATCCCGCGGATTGATCTCCACGAACATGTCCTGCTGCAGCTCTGCCAGCCACGGATTGGACCGGGTTTCTTCACCGCCGCCTTCATATTCGACCAGACGCCCCGAGGTGAGGATGATCGGATACTCCTGCGAGAAGTCGTTCTTCTGGATCGAGGCATAAAGCGTTGGCAGACGATAAGCCTGGCGGTCTTCGTAGGTCGGATAGTCCGCCACCAGATCACGACGCGGGGTATAGAGCGGCTCGCGGTGCAGCGGCACCGGATCCGGGAAGGTCCACACGACCGCACGAGCCTTGGCATTGCCGAAGGGCGCACATTCATGCTTGATCGCGACCCGCTGGATGCCGCCCGACAGGTCGGTTTTCCAGTTGGTCTTGGGCCCGGCCACCGCGTCGATTGCGGCGCGCTCTTCAGCGGTCAGGTCGCCATCCCATCCAAGATCCATCAGCATCTGCATGGTGAATTCGGGATACCCGTCCTGAATCTCCGATCCCTCAGAGTACACGCCTTCGGCCAGCAGATTGTCGCCATCCCGTTCAACGCCAAAGCGGGCACGGAAGGTCAGACCACCTTCGGACACGGGTTTGGACATGTCATACAGGTTGGGCGTTCCGGGGTGCTTCATCTCGGCGGTGCCCCAGCACGGCCACGGCAAACCGTAATAGTCCCCGTCTGCCGGTCCGCCGACGGCGCGCAGCGTGGTTCTGTCGAACGTGTGCTGGTTGGCCATGTGCATCTTCAGACGCTCCGGAGACTGCCCCGTATACCCGATGGTCCACAAACCGCTGTTCAGCTCGCGTGTGACGCTTTCCACGTTCGGCGTATTCGCGTCTTCCATTTCGATGTTGCGGAAGAACCGGTCCGCCCAACCGAATTTGTTGGCGAACATGCCGATGATTTCGTGATCGGTCTTGGATTCGAACAGCGGCTCAACGATCTTGTCGCGCCACTGGAGCGAACGGTTAGACGCGGTCACGGAGCCGCGGGTTTCGAACTGCGTACAGGCCGGCAGCAGATAGACACCATCGGTCCGGTCATGCAGAACTGCGGAAACCGTGGGATACGGGTCGATCACGACCAGCATGTCCAGCTTTTCCATTGCGGTTTTCATTTCCGTCCCGCGGGTCTGCGAGTTCGGCGCATGGCCCCAGAGCACCATGGCGCGGACGTTGTTGGGCTGATCCATGTTATCCTTGTCTTCAAGAACACCATCGATCCAGCGCGAAACCGGGATACCTTTCAGATTTTGCAGGCTCTTCTCTTCACCGTCCGCGCCTTTGAGCGTGTCGAACTGCGCAGTCAGCCATTCCGGATCTTCGCCCCAGACGCGGGACCAGTGACCCCAGGCGCCGGCCGACAGGCCATAGTAGCCAGGCAGCGTGTGGGACAGAACTCCAAGGTCCGTTGCACCCTGCACGTTGTCGTGGCCGCGGAAGATGTTGGTGCCGCCGCCGGAGGTACCCATGTTCCCGAGCGCAAGCTGCAGAATGCAATACGCGCGGGTGTTGTTGTTGCCATTGGTGTGCTGGGTGCCGCCCATACACCAGATCACCGTGCCGGGACGGTTGTTGGCCAGCGTCCGGGCAACCCGCTTCAGCTGTGAACCGGGGGTGCCGGTGACACGCTCGACCTCTTCGGGCGTCCACTTGGCGACTTCTTCCTTGATCTGCTCCATGCCCCAGACACGGGTGCGGATGAACTCTTTGTCCTCCCAGCCGTTTTCGAAGATGTGCCACAGGATACCCCAGACCAGCGCAACGTCGGTGCCGGGACGGAACCGGACGTATTCATCGGCGTGGGCCGCGGTGCGGGTGAAACGCGGATCACAGACGATCAGCGGCGCGTTGTTTTCTTCCTTGGCTTTCAGCACGTGCAGCAACGAGACCGGGTGCGCCTCGGCCGGGTTGCCGCCGATGATGAAGATCGCCTTGGAGTTATGAATGTCGTTGTAGCTGTTGGTCATGGCGCCGTAGCCCCATGTGTTCGCAACGCCTGCAACGGTGGTAGAGTGACAGATCCGCGCCTGGTGATCCACGTTGTTCGTGCCCCAATAGGCGGCAAACTTGCGGAACAGATAGGCCTGTTCATTGTTGTGCTTGGCCGATCCAAGCCAGTAGACGCTGTCGGGCCCGCTTTCGTCGCGGATCTGCATCATGCCGTCGCCGATCTCGTTGATCGCCTGTTCCCAGCTGATGCGCTTCCACTCACCGCCCTCTTTCTTCATCGGGTACTTGAGGCGGCGTTCACCGTGGGCGTGCTCGCGGACAGAAGCCCCTTTGGCGCAATGTGCCCCAAGGTTGAACGGGCTGTCCCAACCGGGCTCCTGCCCAACCCAGACGCCATCCTGCACTTCGGCAACGACGGTACAGCCGACCGAACAGTGGGTGCAGACCGATTTCACGCTCTCAACCGTGCCGGTGGCCGCCGCTGCGGCGTTGGCCTTGGTAACGGTTCCACCTGTCGCGCTGATCGCGGCCAGACCGCCGATCGCCAGCCCGCTGCCGCGCAAAAACGTGCGGCGATCGACCGGACGCGAAACCGCGTCGGTCAGGAAGCTGGTCCGTTGGGGCGTTCTGGATACCCCGTTGGTCTTTTTCCTTAGCATTTGTTCCTCCCTAGCAACCTCTAGAGGTCAAGCTTGGTCATTTAGAAAACGCGGGCGGGTCGTTTCAGATCCGCACCGATGATGGGTATGTGCGGGATCAATCAGAAGCGGGCGCTGTCGTAATAGGCCCGGGTATGCGCGGTATCCTGCATCTTGTCCGAGGTGGGATCCACTTCGGCTGCCTCTGCTGACTGCGTGCCGCTGGCAACCGCCAACGTCGCCACAGGCACCGAAGTTCCTGCAAGTTTCAGAAACTCGCGGCGGTTTCTGGTCTTGTCCGTAGTTTGAGTCATTCGTGCTCCTCCTCTCGGTTCGGTAACGGCCCGCCGCTGGCTCAGTGCGATGGTCCGTATGGGCTGCACAGGGTCAGATCCCATGTGCTTCGGCTGACTGGTCAGCCAACAGTCTGAAAGCTTCCACTTCGATCTGCACAAAGGCCCGGCCGATCGTGCCCACCGGCACGTAGAATTCGGCGGTCTTGGCCTGTTCCAGATCTGCAAAGAAATGCCCAACCCATGGGGCCAGGTGTTTGTTGAAGAAGGTCCTCTGCCGCTCCAGCGACGCAGGAGGGCCGAAACGGCCTGCGATCATCGCCCCCATCATCTCCATCAATGAGGCCACGTTGTCTTCTGGCTCATAAACGTTGGGGGCGCGGCTCAGACCATATTTGGTCATGTCGCGGCGAAGGAGCGCCAGCGGCTTCTCATTCAGAAAACCGGTCAGATAAAAGCTGGCATAGGGCAGCAGTTCGCCCCGGCCAAGGCCGATGAACAGGCTGTTGAATTCGCGCTCGACGGTTGCGGGCCGTGTGCTACGTGCCATGGTGGCCAAGGCCTCAACCGCTTGCCCCAGATCGGTTTCATTGCCAGCCAGACCAGCAACCACATCCAAAGTACCCTGATCAGGCGGGCCGGCCAGCAGCAACCCCATCAGGTTGTACATATCCGCCCGCATCTGGTCTTCGGCGTCAATTCGGGCCGGTTCGTTCGGCTTCTGGTTCAACTGGGCCTCCATCATGCCTCTACCCCACGTTCAAACGTCACGCGCATCCTTGGTGGTCTGGGCGCTTCGAAAACGGTCTGATCTTCGTTCGCATCGGCCTGTTCGGCACTGATCAGTGCAGCCTCCGGACGCGGTGCGGTGGGAGCCTCGGCAACGATTGCTGGCTCCTCAACATTGCTGTCTTCGGTGTCATCCGCCTGTTCCGGATCGGCCGGAGTTATGTCCCCGTCCTCTGTCGCGGCTTCGGCCTGTCGCTCGGCCTGTCGCGCCATCTCCTCGACATGGGCCGTCATGCCCTTGCCAACCTGATAGGCGGTGGCCAGGTTTTCGACCACGGTCGCGGCGTCGGTGAAATCTTCGCCGTAGTCGACCAGCCCGTCAATATTCGCCAGCGCCGGATTGCTCAGCCACAGACGGCGCAACGCACGTGTCTTGATCCGCTGGGGAACGGCATCGGTCATGAAGGCCTTGAAGTCATCGCCCGCTTCCAGCGTGTCGGGATCGGGCAATTGCAGCTCTTCCAGAATGTCTTCGTCCGACCGCTCCGCCAGCGCGCGCTCCCGTTCGGCGGCGCGCTCAGCTTCGGCGCGGCGCTCGTCCTCCGCCTCTTCACGGGCGACCGCTGCGCGTCTCTCGCTCCAGAAGTTGCGGCTCATTGCAGACGCTCCTTCCGCATCGACGCCGGTGTGCGATAGACATCGGCCAGCTGAGCCACACGTGCGTCCCCGATCCCGTCTTCGTGCAAATGGACGTCCTTGCGATCCCGGCGACGTTTCTTGAACTCTTGTTCAATGTGATGCTGGTCCACGAAATCTTCGACAAACGCGCGCACTGCGGCGGGCATGGCGATCTTCTCGACAATCTCCTCGCCGCTGTCGGCGTAATCCTGCGCCTCGTAGGGCGAAACAGTGGCCAGCACGACGTCGAACGGCTGCGCGTCATCGTCGGTTGCCCGCAGCACGACATAGACGCAGGGCACCTGCGCTTGCAGGCCATGCACATAGGCGTCGGTTTCTGCGCCATGCAGCTCCAGCATGGGGGTCGACACGTGGAATTCACGGTGATCGCCAGCGTCCTGCAACGGCTTCCACTTTGCATCCGCAGCCCCCGGCAGCACCGCAGTTGCCTTCCACGACCATTTCGCCCAGCGCGTTGCCCCGGGCGAGCGCTTCATCACGACGCCACAACGCATCTGAGCAAATTTTTCTGGATTGCGGATCACTGGACCGAAGTCTCCCCTTCAACGGCTGCCCAAGAAACGTGCATCAGCGGCCCGGGCGAACAAAGTCTGTTCAGGCGATAATTTTCACTTAACGCGCAATTCGGACATTTTGGGCAGGTCGAAAAATCCCGACCTTCCGCAAGGGACGTTTTGTCTATTTTGACTGTTTTCGTCGGGATACAGGCATGACGGTTTGCGACGCGAATCATCCCCGGTGATTCGGCTCTGGACCGATAGCCGATGCGCAAGAAACCTGGTTTACCGCGCCGCAGAATCATGCGTAGCTGAACGCCAATCAGCCCGACAAAACGGGCGAAAAACACCACAACGCCGCGCGAGGAAACGATGCATAAATCATTGATATTATGTAATTGTCTTGGAACCCAGGATCTGAACTCCGATGGGTTGGAAGCCGCGACCGGTCTACGGTGTTCCAAGGTACATTCCGCCCTCTGCACGGGTGAGCTGGAGCAGGCCCAGGCCGCGATCCAAGGGGGGAACGCAATTATTTGCTGTGCTCAGGAACAGGCGCTTTTTGAACAGCTGGCGATCCAGAATGAGGTCGACGAGCCCCCCTGTCTGGACCTCCGGGACCGGGCTGGATGGAGCGATGATCCAGGGTCAAAACTACCCAAAATGGCCGCGCTGGTCGCGGACGCCGGGCTGAACCTGCCGCCGGAGAAGTCGATCGACATCCAATCCGCCGGGACCTGTCTGATCATCGGACACGACGAAATCGCGCTGGACGCGGCCGAGCAACTTTCCGAACACCTCAGCGTTACGGTGCTGTTGAGCGCGGAAACAGAGGCCCCGGCGTCCCGCAAGTTCGACGTCCTGCGAGGCCACGTCCGAAACGCGCAAGGGTCGCTGGGCAATTTCACTGTCCGGTTCGACGGGGCCCGCCTGCTGCAACCCGGCGGCCGCGGTGCGCTGCGCTTCGAAGACCCGCGGGACGGCGCGCGTTCGACCTGCGACATCATTCTGGATCTGAGTGGAGGAACACCGCTGTTTCCTGCGCCCGAAAAGCGGGACGGTTATCTGCGGGCTGACCCCGGCAGCCTGAAAGAGGTGTCCAAACAGATCCTTGCCGCGTCTCACCTGACCGGAACCTTCGAAAAAACGCTCTACGTCCGGCTGGACAGCATGATCTGCGCGCATTCGCGGGCCGGGCAGACCGCGTGTTCGAACTGTCTGGACCTCTGCCCTACCGGCGCGATCACAAGCCAGGGCGACCATGTGGCGGTAGACCCGCAGATCTGTGCCGGATGCGGGGCCTGTTCGTCGGCCTGCCCGTCCGGCGCCATCTCCTATGACGCGCCGAGCCCCGACACCTTGTTCCAGCGTATTCAGACCCTTGCCTGGGCGTACCGTGATGCAGGTGGGGTTGCCCCGCGTCTGCTGGTTGTGGATGACTTCGGCAGCGAGATGATCCAATTGGCCGCCCGGTTTGCTCGCGGCCTGCCAGCTGACGTCATCCCCCTCGACGTGGGCGCGTTGAACACCTTCGGCCACGCCGAAATGCTGGTTGCACAGGCCGCCGGCTTTGCCGATGTCGCGCTTCTGCTGTCGCAACGTACCGACCACGACGCCCTGAAAACACAGGTCGATCTGGCCCGCGCGCTTGGGGCGCAGGTCACGGTTCTGGACCTGATGGACCCGGCCCAGCTGTCCGATCAGCTCTATGCCGCCACGCCTGCGGCCCCGATCACAACGCCAGTGCGCCCCCTTGGCACCCGCAGGCAGGTGACCCGCGTCGCCGCCAAGGCTTTGAACCCGGAAAGTGCCACCCTCCCCCTGCCCGAGGCCGCGCCCTATGGCGCCGTGCTTGTCAACACCGATGCCTGCACGCTTTGCCTGTCGTGCGTGTCGCTCTGCCCTGTCGGAGCGCTGGGGGACAATCCGGACCTGCCGCAGCTGCGCTTTCAGGAAGACGCCTGTCTGCAATGCGGGCTTTGCGCCAATGTGTGTCCTGAGGATGCCATCAGCTATGAACCCCGCCTGAACCTGACCCACACGGCGCTGGAACAGGTGGTCCTGCATGAAGAGGAACCCTTTGCCTGCGTCGAATGCGGAACCCCGTTTGGCGTACGCTCCACCATCGAGCGGATCATGGATCAGCTGGCCGGGAAACATGAGATGTTCAAATCCGGCCCCGCCGCCCGGATGATCCAGATGTGTGATGACTGCCGGGTCAACGCGCAGTTCAAAGTCTCGGACAATCCGTTCCAGGGGGGACCCCGACCGAAGCCACGCACAACAGGCGATTATCTGGAAGAGCGGGATGAGACTTGAAGCCCACCGGATGAGACGTATTTTCGGCTCATGTCAGGCCCGTACCGACGCAGCCGCGCCGGAATCCGGATCCGCCCTGATCAAATGAAACCCGTCCCCCCGATGCTCGGTTCAGCACCGCTGTTCCGCCCATCGTTCACAGCAATGGAGCACTACAGCAAGTGACTGTAACCCGCGAAGCCGTCCTAGCGGCGCTGAAAAACATCAAGGATCCCGTCGCCCAGACGGATATCGTGGCATCGGGTGTGGTGCGCGCTCTGAACGTCGAAGGGGGGAACGTCCGATTCGTCCTGGAAATTGATCCCGCGCGCGCGGACGTCTTCACGCCGGTGCGTGACGCGGCCGAAGCAGCGGTCAAGGCACTGCCCGGGGTGGCCGCGGCACAGGTGGCCATGACCGCCCACAGCGCGCCCTCTGCGCCGCCGGACCTGAAGCCCAAGGCCAAACCCCAACAACAGGGCCCTCAATCCATTCCGGGCGTGAACCACGTGATCGCCGTGGCCTCGGGCAAGGGCGGCGTCGGGAAATCGACCGTCTCGGCCAACCTGGCCTGTGCCCTTGCCATGAAGGGGCGCCGGGTCGGTCTGCTGGATGCGGATGTCTATGGCCCGTCGCAACCGCGGATGCTGGGCATTTCCGGTCGACCGGCCAGCCCGGACGGCAAAACCATCCTGCCGCTGCGCAACCACGGCGTGACAATGATGTCCATCGGTCTGCTGACGAATGAAGATCAGGCCGTTGCCTGGCGTGGTCCGATGCTGATGGGCGCGCTGCAGCAGATGATGATGCAGGTTCAATGGGGCGGCCTGGACGTGCTGATCGTGGACCTGCCGCCCGGCACTGGTGACGTGCAGATGACCCTGGCGCAGAAGGCTACGGTTGACGGGGCTATCGTCGTGTCCACGCCGCAGGACATCGCCCTGCTGGACGCGCGCAAGGGCATCGACATGTTCAACCACCTCAAGGTGCCGGTTCTGGGGCTGATCGAAAACATGTCCACCCACGTTTGCTCCAACTGCGGACACGAGGAACATGTCTTTGGCCATGGGGGCGTTGCCGCCGAAGCCGCCAAGATGCAGGTGCCGCTGCTGGCGGAAATTCCGCTGCATATCGACATCCGCACCGCCGCTGATGGCGGCGCTCCGGTCGTGGTCTCTGCTCCGGACAGTGCGCAGGCGCAAGCCTTCCACACGATTGCGGATCAGCTGGTGGCGCAAGGCGTGGCATGACGATTGCGTTGACCCTGCCGCCGCTTCTGGTCGGCACCGATGTTACCGGTGCCGCGACACCGCTGGACACGGCCTGTGACATGGCCGCCGCCGGATGCGATGCAGGGCAACTGCTGTTCTCGCTGGACGAAGACCACGTGCAGGCCGCATTGGTCTTCGCCCCAGAGGTCCCGCTGTCCCAAGCTGCGATGATGCTGCCGCTCTGCGCGGTGGCCTTTCAGACGGCGCTGGGATCGCTGGCCCCGCCCGAACTTGCCGTTCATCTGGACTGGGACGGCGGTCTGCGCCTCAACGGCGCACGCTGTGGGGGCCTGGGCATCGCGGCGTCGGACAATGCTGTCGATGCGGTCCCGGACTGGCTGGTCGTGACACTGACCCTGCCGCTCTGGCCGCCGTCAGATACCGATCCAGGGACAACCCCGGACACCACCGCGCTTTTTGCCGAAGGCTGCACCGATGTGTCCCCGCAGGCGCTGTTGGAAACCTGGGCGCGCCATGTCCTGAACTGGGTGGCGCGCTGGGAAACCGATGGGGGCCACCCGCTGCGCGACAACTGGCGCGGCCTGGCCTGGGGTATCGGTAAGCCACTGACCCAACAGGGCAACCACGGTATATTCGAAGATGTGGACGAAGCCTTCGCCCTCATCCTGCGCTCGGACCAGGACGCGGTTCGGTTCCCCCTCACCTCACTTCTGGAGATCAGACAATGAAGCTCGCGCGTGCCGTACATATGGATGAAAGCGATCAATACGTTTTTCACAATCCTGCACGCACGGGCGAATGGTGTCTGTCGGGTGGGTTTGAATTCTCCAACTGGACGCAGGACGATCTGGCGGGAAAGGCGCGACAGGCCTTTGCAAACGGATGGCTGGGACTGGAAACAACAGGGCGCGTGACCTTCGTGGCTGTTACCGCGATCGAAGATACCGAATTGGACCGGCTGACAGATCTGTTGGCCGAGCATTTCGTTTCACACTACGGCGCCCCGGATGTGGCAACAGCGCGCCCCGTTGCCCGCGAAGAGCTCGCACAGATGCAGGACCTGTGCGAAGACCACCCGGTGAACACTTTGCTCACCGTGGCGCGCGAATTGACCGAAGCGGGGGTAAAGGAAAGCTACCGCGCCATCGAAGCGCCCGAAGCGGATCTGACCCAATTCGCCGTCCACGGAGATACCGGCGGCTGAGCCAGCAGGCCCGCGCCCCGACCAGGCCGGGGCGCAAGCATAAGGTCACTTGGCCTTGGCGTTGAACACAAACAGTGTTTCGCCGTTGATCTGATAGCCGTTGATCAGCTCTTTTGCCGCTTCAGACGCCAGCCATGCTTCCAGCTTTGCGGCCAGATCGGTCTTTACATGCGCATGTTTGGCCGGGTTGACCGGGATGAAGGCGTATTGGTTGAACAGAACCGGATCACCCGCATAAAGCAGCGCCAGACCACCCTTGTTGGCAAAGTTCAGCCAGCTGGCGCGATCCGACATGATATAGGCATCCATGCCGGACGCGGTGTTCAGCGCCGCGCCCATACCGGCGCCAACAGCGCGGTACCAGTCGCCAAAGCCCTCGGCATCCAGCCCGGCGCCGCTCCAGAGGCTCAACTCTTTCTTATGCGTTCCGCTGTCGTCGCCGCGGCTGACAAAGGCGGCCCGCGCCTCGGAAATCCGCTTAAGCGCATCGGCGGCCGAGGTCGCTGCGGAAATGTCCGCGGCATCCGCCTTCGGCCCGATGAACACGAAATCATTGTACATGATTTCCCGGCGGTGGGTTCCATTGCCTTCGGCCAGGAACTTCTCTTCCGCTTTGCGGGAATGCACAAGGATCGCGTCCACATCACCCGCCGCCCCAAGGCGCAGCGCCTGGCCTGTGCCTACGACCAGCAGCTGAACATCCAGCCCCAGATCCGATTTGATCGCGGGCAGCAGAACATCGGACAGACCCGAATTATGGAATGACGTGGTCACCGCCATTTTCATCTCGTCCGCCATGGCTGAAACCGCCATGGATGTTGCAAGAAATGCCCCCAAAATCAGACGTTTCATTCCACGATATCTCCTTTGATAAATGCCTGTGCCTGTGGTGTTTCCGGTGCCTCGAAGAAGCGATCGGCGGGGGCGAATTCATGAACACGCCCTCTCAGCACAAAGATCACTTCGGTCGCCAGTCGCCGCGCCTGTCCCATGTCATGCGTGGACATGATCAGCCGCGTTCCCCGTTCTGTGGCCCCCTGAAGGATGGCCTCGATCTCACGCGTGGCGCGTCCGTCCAGCGAGGCGCAGGGTTCATCCAGAAACAGCAGCTCCGGTTCACGGATCAGCGCCCGCGCCAATGCCAGCTTCTGGCGTTCGCCCCCTGACAGAACCGTTGCCGGACGCCGCACCATATCCCCCAGTCCCACGCGTCCGGCCCAGTCTTCGGCCATGGCACGCGCCTCGCGTCGGGACTGTCCCGCCAGCCGCAGGGGATACGCCAGATTGTCCCGCACCGACCGGCGCAGCATCACGGGGGACTGGAACACGAAGGCCTGCTTGCGCCGCGCCTCATCCGTCGGACAGGCCCAGTCGATGCGCCCTTCGCGCAAGCGGGCGATGCCATGCAGCATCCGCAGCAAGGAGGTCTTGCCAGCGCCGTTGGGACCAATCACCACCGATACGCCCTGCCCCTGCAGGGACAGATCCACCGGTCCGATCAGAACCTTGCCACGCCTGCGGACCGTTGCGCCCTGCGCCTGCATCGGGAACATCGTCACCAGCGCCCCTCCCGCTCTGTCTGGGTCAGCCAGTGGATCGCCAGATTGACCGAAATTGCCAGGCCGATCAGCACAAAGCCCAGCCCCAGCGCCATCGCGAAATCACCCTTGCCGGTCTCCAGAGCAATGGCCGTGGTCAGCACGCGGGTATGATGGTCGATATTGCCGCCCACGACCATGATCGCCCCGACCTCACCAATGGCGCGGCCAAACCCGGCCAGAGCGGCGGTCAGCAACGCTCGGCGCCCATCCCAGAGCAGCGCCTGCATACGCTGCAGCTGTGTTGCATTCATCGAGATCAGAAGATCATGATAATCCGACCAGAGCTCCCGCAGGGCCTGATGGGCAATCGACGCGATCAGCGGCACAATGATCACCACCTGGGCAATGATCATCGCGGTCGGCGTGAATAGCAGCCCCAACACCCCCAGAGGGCCAGAGCGGCTCAGCATCACGTAGACGATCAGCCCAACCACCACCGGGGGCAGCCCCATAAGAGCGTTCAGCACCGCGATCGTCACCCGGCGCATTCGGAACCGGCGGACCGCCAGCAATGCCCCCATCGGCAACGCGATACAGGAGGCAATCGCCAATGCCGTCAAGGTCACCTGCAGCGATCGCAGGGTGACTTCGACAAGATCCGCATCCAGCTGCAACACCAGCCAGAAGGCCTGGGATATGCCCTCCCACAAGTCTGACATCGTGCCAGCATCCCTTCCTGATCAAGGCTTCACTGCCCAATGCGGGCCGCTTTGTTTGTCCAGACCACAGGATCCGGCAGGAGAAAACCCCCTTCCCCGACATCCCGTGTCAGGATGACAAAATGGGGGACGCTTGCCCGCTCCACTTTGAAATCAGGGTCAAATTGACCTGTCTGGCCCAAAATGAAACCGGAAATTGCGACTTTCATACCCGCCATCACGACAATCCCCCCTCCAGCGCGCATCCTAACCCAGCGCGCCAAGGCAGATTTTTTTGAGACGATAGCCCAAATTGGTCATCCCGCCCGCAGGCCGTGGCGTTAGTTCTGAAGACCACGGTCACACACGGCTGACGACCCGCAGAATTCAGAAACAGGTCATCCCATGAATTTCATTCAATCCGGCGATACGCTTCTCTTCAGCGCCAATGCTCTGACAGGCGCGCAAACCACCCTCTTTCCCGGCGACGGCCGCACCCAGCTGACCCAATTGTCAGACGGAACCGTGGCCTTTTCCTGGCACACGACGCTGCCCGGTATCGTGGAGTTCTTCAACCCGGCCACAGGGGCTGAAGTTGCGCAGAATGCGATCCTTGGCGATCTGAGCAGCAGGTTCGGTGCAACCTTCTACAACGCGGTCGATTTCGCTTCTGTAGCGGCGTTGGATTCGGGCGGCGTTGTTGCGACCTTCCAATCGGACATCCCTGTCGGAAATCTCGCCGACAGCCGCAACTACCTGCAACTCTTTTCGGCAACTGGTGTGCCCCAGGGTACGATCCGCGAATTCGATGACCCCAATGAGCTGAACTATGTCGACGAACCGGAGGTGTTCACCACATCGGGCGGCTTCCTCTTTGTTCAGGAGGTGAATTATCACGATTTCGAACTGCGCTTCTTCACCTCTGCCGGTACTGAAATCGGCACGCCATCCCAAATCGACAATCTGGAATTCATCAAGGCGCTGAATCTCTCCAACGGGCAGACGCTGGTTCTGTCCAAACACGACCACCCGACCCCGAACTCCGAAGACAACTGGCAACTGCGGTTCTTCAACTCTGCAACCGGCCAGCAGATCGGAGATACCCAGAACCATGTTCTGGACATCCCAGCCGGGCAGACCCTGAATGGTGTCACCATCTGGGACGTTGCCGAACGTCCGGGCGGCGGATATGCGGTGATCTACCGCCAGTGGCTGGCCCGCGACGTCCAGCGCACCTTTGTCGAGCTCTTCAATGATGACGGGACGACCCACCGTTCCGTGCCTTCCCCGCGTGAGATCGACTTTGCCTCCGCCGGCTTGAACCTGAACCAGAACCGCCCGCCAAAAATCGTGCCCCTGCCCGATGGCGGCTATATCGTTCTGGCCGAAATCGACGGTTCGACCAGCGAATATGACATCTATGGGGCCGTCTTCAACGCTGCCGAAGCACAGGTCAGCCCCTTCGTGCGGCTGTCACAGGATCTGGCGGGTGATCAGGAATATATGGATGCGATCCTCCTGGCGGACGGGCGCCTGGCCATTTCCTACGTGGACGACTGGGATCGCGGACTGGGCGAAGGCCGGGTGCAGATATTTGACGTGTCGACGGATATCTTTCCGGTACAGGGAACCGAAGGCGATGACACGCTTCAGGGCACCGTCAATGACGACCGCTATGAACTCTTGGGCGGCAATGATCGCTTCGATGCACTGGACGGAAATGATCATGTCCAGGGTGGCGCGGGCAACGACACGCTGCTGGGCCAGGACGGCAATGACACGTTGATCGGGGAGGACGGAGACGACCATCTGACCGGTGGCATGGGCGATGATGAACTCAGCGGCGGCGCGGGTCTGGACCGGGCGATCTTTGGCGTGGCCAGCAACAGCATCACCGTCAGCTTCGGCGCAGGCGGGATGCTGATCACTTCGACTGAAGGTCAGGATCTGGTGATGACCGACATCGAAGAAATCGCATTCTCTGATCAAACGCTCAGCTACCTCCAGCTGCGGGCCTTGGCCCCGATCCCCACCATTACCGGAGACAACCTCAGCAATGGGCTGAATGGCAGCCTGGCCCCCGAGGTCATCAACGCGCTTGGCGGGGCGGACTGGATCAACCCGGGCGGTGGCAGCGACACGATCGACGGCGGGGCCGGCAACGACATGGTGTCCTTCTCAAATCTGGGGATGCTGCCCGGGCAGCGCAACGTGGATTACCGGCTGGACATCGATCTGGGCGCGGGCACCGGGCGCAGCTTCGACGACAGCGAGCAGCTGGTGTTTACCAATGTTGAACGGATTACCGGTACCATCTACGGCGACCGGATTCGCGGCGACGACGGCGACA
>JALEGX010000110.1 GCA_022763485.1 Paracoccaceae bacterium
CAAGCTGGCCCCGGCCACGGTGACCCGGCTGAGCTATACGTTGTGCGAACTTGGGTATCTGACACAAAGCCGGGGCGTGTTCCGTCTGGGCCCCGCCTGCCTTGCGCTGGCTTCGGTGGCTTATGCCGGCACATCCTTCCTGGATCTGGCCCGCGGCCCGATGCAGGATCTGGCTTCGAAGACGGGCACGCTGACCCTTATGGCAGTGGGGGATGACCGGGCAATGTCACTGGTCGATGCCTGGCGGCCGCAGGGCGTGGCGTCGCTCTGGCTTGAGGTCGGCAACCGCGTTCCGGTTGCAGGCTCTTCGACCGGGACCGCCTATCTGGCAGCGCTCAGCGAGGACAAGTTCGAGGCGATGGAGCCGGATGCGGATCTGCGCAAGCAGCGGCAGACCGGTCTGGAGCAGCTCAAGTCCTATGGCTTCACCTTCCTGCCCAGCGGATCGCGGTTTTCGGCAAATGTGCATGCCGTGGCGCGGCCCTATCTGGCCAGCAAGATCGGTGCGCCGGTAGTCTTTGGTGCGGGCGCCATGCCCGAAGTGCTGTCCGATCAGCGGATCCTCGAAGAGGTCGGCCCGGCGTTGCGCGATGTCGTGCTGGAGCTGGAGCAGGCCACGGGCATTTCGCTGGACCTGAACGGGCCGGGTCGTCGCGGATAAGCCGGCGCCACCGCGCCTGACCCGCCTGACCAGCCACCCCCTATTGAACGCCAGCGTCCCCGCTGGCCCGGTCGCGCCTGCGGTGCGGCTATGGAAACTCTGAACCAAGGAATTCTCATGACACAAGCCGTGATCCTGTCCGCCGGTCGCACCGGGCTGGCAAAATCCCATCGCGGATCCTTCAATATGACACATGGGGCCACGATGGCCGGGCATGTCCTGCGCGAAGTGGTCGGCCGTTCCGGTCTGGACCCGCAAGAGATTGACGATGTCATCATGGGCTGCGGGTATCCCGAAGGGGAAACCGGCGGCAACATCGCCCGCCAATCGGCATTCCGGGCGGGCCTGCCGCAGACTTCTGCCGGGCAGACCGTCAGCCGCTTCTGCGCAAGCGGGTTGCAGGCCGTGGCCGCCGCCGCAGGGGCCATTGCCCAAGGCGCCGGGCCACAGATCGCCGGCGGGGTGGAAAGCATTTCCATGGTGATCCCCAAGGTGCGGCGGGTGCCGGAACCGGGATTGTCCCAAGAGATGCCGCAGCTGTACCACACGATGATCCAGACCGCCGATCTGGTGGCCGACCGCTACGGCGTCTCGCGTGAGGCGCAGGATGCGTTTTCGCTACGCTCGCAACAGCGGACCGCCGCCGCGCAGGAGGCCGGTCTATTCGCGGATGAGATCATTCCGATGGAAACGACCATGGCGGTCAAGGACAAGCAGACCGGCGAGGTTTCAACGCAGGCTGTGACCGTGACCCGGGACGAATGCAACCGCGCCAATACAACGCTGGACGGGCTTGCCGGGCTGGCCCCGGTGAATGAGGGCGGCGCAGTCACCGCAGGCAATGCCAGCCAGCTGTCTGATGGTGCGGCGGCGCTGGTGATGATGAACGGCAAGGAGGCCGAGGCCCGCGGGTTGCAACCGCTGGGCGCGTTCAAGGGGTTTGCCGTAGCCGGGTGCGGCCCTGAAGAGATGGGGATCGGTCCGGTCTTCGCGGTGCCAAAGCTGCTGCAACGCCACGGTCTGAGCATGGAGGACATCGACCTCTGGGAGCTGAACGAAGCCTTCGCCAGCCAAGCAGTCTACTGCATGGATCGACTGGCGCTGGATCCTGAAAAGGTGAACGTCAACGGCGGCTCGATCGCGGTGGGACATCCCTTCGGAATGACCGGGGCCCGGCTTGCCGGTCACATCCTGCACGAAGGGCGCCGCCGTGGTGCCAAGCTGGGCGTTGTCACCATGTGCGTCGCGGGCGGCATGGGCGCCGCCGGCCTGTTTGAAATCTACTGAGGGAGCCACATCATGGATTTGACCCTTTCACCAGAGGCCGAAGCGTTCCGCGCCGAAGTGCGTGCGTTTCTGGCCGATGCGCTGCCGTCCGAGCTGGCGGACCGGGTGCGCCGTCACCAGTCGCTCGGCAAGGCCGATCACGAATTCTGGCATGCGAAGCTTAACGAACGCGGCTGGCTGGCGCCGAACTGGCCCAAGGCCTTCGGTGGCGCGGAAATGTCCGCAATCGAACGGCACATCTTTGACGAGGAATGCGCCCTGGCCCATGCGCCCCGGGTTGTTCCCTTCGGCCTTTCGATGCTTGGCCCGGTGTTGCAGAAGTTCGGATCGAAAGCGCAGCAGGACTACTGGCTGCCGCGTATCCTGAGCGGGGCGGACTGGTGGTGCCAGGGGTATTCCGAACCCGGCGCAGGCTCGGATCTGGCTGCGCTCAAGACCCGCGCAGTGCGGGACGGCGATCACTACATCGTCAACGGTCAGAAGACGTGGACCACACTTGGCCAGCACGCCAACATGATCTTCTGCCTTGTGCGCACGGATCCCGATGCCAAGAAGCAGGAGGGCATTTCCTTTCTGCTGATCGACATGAGCACACCCGGCGTGGAGGTTCGCCCGATCAAACTGATCGATGGTGGGGCCGAGGTGAACGAAGTCTGGTTCACCGATGTGCGTGTGCCGGTGGAAAACCTGGTCGGTGAAGAGAACAAGGGCTGGACCTACGCCAAATACCTGTTGACCCATGAGCGGACCAATATTTCGGGCGTGGGCTTTTCGCGTGCCGGGCTGGCGGCGGTCAAACGGATTGCTGCAAACGTGCGCCAGCGTGGGGAGGCGTTGATCGAAAACCCGCATTTCGCCGCCCGCGTGGCACAGGTCGAAATCGACCTGCGGGCCATGGCGGTGACCAACCTGCGCATCGTGTCCAAGGCTGCGGCGGGGCAGGCGCCGGGAATTGAAAGTTCGCTGCTCAAGATCAAGGGCACGCAGATCCGGCAGGAAATCACTGATCTGGCCCGCCGGGCCGTGGGCCCCATGGCGATGCCCTTTGAGTCGGAAGCGGTGGAAAGCAACACGCCCTTGCCGGATCCGTTCGACGCGGGTGCCGTGGCGGGCAGCTTCTTTAACAACCGCAAGCTTTCGATCTTTGGCGGATCCAATGAGATCCAGCGCGAAATCTACTCTAAATCCATTCTGAGAGGCTGACATGTTTGACCTGACTGAAGAGCAGACCATGCTCAAGGACATGCTGGTCCGGTTCCTGGCCGAGGCCGAAGGCGATGCCTGGTCCGAGCTGGCCGAGCTTGGCGTGATCGGCGCGCTGTTCCCTGAAGCGCAGGGCGGTTTTGGCGGCAGCGGCGCCGATCTGGCCGTCGTGTTCGAAGAGATCGGCCGCGCCTGCAACCCGGTTCCCCTGATCGAATGCGCTTTGCTGCCCGGTTTGCTGCTGGGGGCAGCGGGGCAGGATCTGTCGGGCGTGATCGCCGGGACGGACAAGCTGGCGCTGGCCCATGCAGAGGTCGCGGCGCGCTACGATCTGGACTGGGTCGAAACCGAGGTGTCGGATGGTCGGATCACCGGGGACAAGGCTGTTGTGACAGGCGCCCCGACGGCGGCGCGTTTCCTGGTCACCGCGCGGCATTCCGGAGCACCCGGAGATCGTAATGGCATTGGCCTCTATCTGGTCGACGCCGATGCGCCGGGGCTGTCGCTGAATGCCTATCAGACCATCGACGGGGCGCAGGCCGCGGACCTGACCCTGTCCGACGCGCCTGCCACGCTGGTGCTGGAAGAGGCCTTGCCCGCCCTGGAGCGTGCCTATGCCGCGGCCACGCTGGCGCAATGTGCGGACACCCTTGGCGCGATGGAGCAGGCGGCCCATATGACCCGCGAATACCTGACCACGCGCCAGCAGTTCGGGCGCGCCATTGGCACATTTCAAAGCCTGGCCCACCGGCTGGCCGACATGATGCTGGCGGTGGAACAGGCGCGCTCCGCAGTGCTGCTTGCCGCGGCCAGCCTGAACGGACCCGAGCAGGACATCGACATCGCCGCTTGCAAGAACCTGTTGGGCCGGATGGGCCGGCTGGTGGCTGAGGACGCGATCCAGCTGCACGGGGGTATCGGGATGACGGATGAATATGCGCTGGGGCGCCTGGCCAAGCGGATCATCATGGCGGACCACCGGTTCGGCGACACGGATCACCATCTGGAGCGGTTCATCGCGCTCAGCAAAGGTGCCGCATGAGCGTACGCATCGAAGAAACCGCAGAGGCAATTGTCGTCCTGAACCGGGCCGAAAAACGCGGGGCGCTGTCGCCGGAATTCTATGACGCAATTCTGGAAGGTTGCCGGATGGCGGGTGACAAACGCGCCCTGATCCTGAGCGGGCAGGGCTATTTCTGCGCGGGCGGGGATCTGGGGTTGATCCGGACCCGGCAGAGCTTGCCGTTGGAGGAACGACGCGCGATCATCGAAAAGCTGCACAATGTGGTGCGTGCCCTGGTACATGCCCCGGTTCCGACAATCTGTGCGGTGGAGGGCGGGGCCGCAGGCGCGGGCCTGTCGCTTGCGCTGGCCTGTGATCTGCTGGTGGCGGCGGAGGGCGCGCAATTTGCGGCGCGCTATGTGAATGCGGGGCTTACCCCGGATGGTGGTCTGACCCATTCGTTTGCCGCCTGCCTTCCCAAGCAATTGGCGATGGAGATGTGCCTTCTGGGGCGCCCGCAGAGCGCGGAAAAGCTGCATGGTCTTGGCGTTGTCACCACGCTGACCGAACAGGGGCAAACCTTTGCCGCAGCGCAGGATCTGGCCGAAGAACTGGCCAGGGGGGCGGGCCACGCACAGTCGCGTATTCGTGCGCTTCTGCGCGCCGCACCGGAAAGCGACCTTGAGGAGATGCTGAACCTTGAGGCCGATTATATGGCCGAAGCGCAGGGACATCCGGAATCGGTGGAAGGGATCTCTGCCTTTCTGGAAAAGCGCGCGCCGAAGTTCCCGCGGGATCGCGGATGAGCACAGATCAAGACATAGGAAAACGCGTTATGAGATTGGACCAAGCTCTATCGGATCAGGCATCGCGGCGTCCGGATGCACCTGCCATTCGTGACACGTTGGGCCACGATTGGACCTTTGCCGGATTGGATCACGCCGTGGATGCGCTGGCAGAACAGCTTGCTGCGTCCGGGGTCGCCAAAGACGATCGGGTTCTGCTGCTTGTCGAAAACTGCGCCCCGGCGATTGCGGCGATCTATGCGGCGTCCCGCCTTGGTGCCGTGGCCATTCCCTGCAATGCCAGGCTGTCCGAAGCCGAAGTCGCGCGTGTCATCGACCACGCCACCCCGGCGGCCGTGCTGATGACGTCCGATATTTCGACTGAGGCCGCAGCACATGCCGCCAGAATGGGCGCGCACAGCATTGAGGGCATCTTTGGTCGCCTCGACCTCAGATCCCTGCCGTCAGACCCGGATACGGATATGGCTGACGTTGGCGTGCTTTTGTACACGACGGGGACCACGGGAAAGCCCAAGGGGGTCATGCTGACCCATGACAACCTGATCTTCGGGGGCAACGCGTCACGGGTTGTGCGCGGCCTGACCGAGGCAGATGTGGTCTATGGCGTGCTGCCTGTCAGCCATGTGTTCGGCCTGTCGTCCATTGTCGTTGCCTGCACCCTGGCAGGCGCGGCCATCCGGTTGGAACCGCGCTATGATCCCAAGCGCTTGTATGAGGCGCTACAAGACGGGATCACCGCGCTTTCGGCGGTGCCGCAAATGCTGGCCAAGCTGATGCATTATACTGAAACGCAGGGCCACACACGGCTACCGGCTTCGCAGCTGCGATATGTCTCCTCGGGGGCTGCGCCGCTTGATCTGGACTGGAAGCGCAGGACGGAAGCGTTCTTTGGGCTGCCGCTGCAGAACGGCTATGGCATGACCGAAGCCACCGCCGGTGTCTGTGTCACCCAGCATGACAAAACCAGCGATGACATCTCTGTCGGCCCGGCCCTTCCGGGGGTGGAACTGCGCATTGATACGGACGCTCCGGGGGGAGAGGGCACCGTAGGCGAGATTCTGGTGCGCGGTGGAAACGTGATGAAAGGGTATTTCCGTAATCCAGAGGCCACGGATGCTGCCTTTACCGAAGATGGCTGGCTGCGCACCGGGGATCTGGGAGAGCTGGACACTGAAGGCAACCTGAACATTCGCGGACGGTCCAAGGAATTGATCATCCACGGGGGCTTCAACGTCTACCCGCCTGAGGTCGAAGCGGCATTGAACGACCATCCGAAGGTCATTCAGTCGGCCGTGATCGGTCATCTGGAGGGCGGAGATGAGAAGGTCTGGGCCTATGTCGAGGTTTCACCCGACGATCACCCGAGCGAAGAGGACCTGCGCGCCTTCGTGGGACAGACCCTTGTGGGCTACAAGCGGCCGTCCAGGATTGTCCTGACCGAGCGTCTGCCCGCTGCGCCGACCGGAAAAATCCTCAAGCATCTGCTGCATTCGCAGACCATTCCCTTGGCGAAGGGCGCCTGATGTCCCGCGCCTGACCAGAGCATTGCGCTGGCCGTTCGCGCGGCCTGCGTCAACTCTTGGGGGCTGGAATTGGGGGACTGGAAATGACAAACCCCCGAGGCGGGGCCACCGGGGGTCGTCTAACTTTGTGTCCAAAGCTGGGTTTGCTTAGAGCAGACCTTCGCGCTGGGCTTTCTTGCGTGCCAGTTTACGGGCACGGCGGATCGCTTCAGCTTTCTCGCGCGCTTTTTTCTCGGACGGCTTTTCGAAATGTTGCTTGAGCTTCATTTCGCGGAAGACGCCTTCACGCTGCAGCTTTTTCTTCAGGGCGCGGAGCGCCTGATCGACGTTATTGTCGCGAACACTAACCTGCATGTGGTTTTCACCACCTTTCTAAGTTGGATTTGCAAGGAATTGCAGGAACCCGCCATATAACAAGCCGATCCGGGCTTGTCCAGTTCCGCGAATCCGAAAACCAGACGTCCCGGATCAGGCCGCAGTCGGCAGGGGCTCTCCCAGCGCGACGGCGATCAGCAGCTCGGCCGCACGGCGCGCATCCTTGGCCGCAGAGCATCGGTTGCCCATGACCGCGGTGACGATTGCACCCTCTTTCAGCAGCATCAGCTGACAGGACAGGGTGTCGGGATCTTCTGCTCCCGCAAGCTTTGCGACTTTGCTGGTGTGTTCCAGAAGAAGTCTTTTGTGTTCAGCGGATTGCTTGTGGATCGGATGTTCGGGGTCCTGGAATTCCGCGCTGGCCTTGATGAACATGCACCCCTGGTACTCCGGCAGGGTGAACCATTCTTCCAGGGCGTCGAACATGGCCAGCAACCGCTCCCGTGGCGTATCGCCCAGCTCCTCGGTGCGGCGTAGGAACCAGTTGCGAAAGTTCTCATCCCGCAACCGAAGCACCGCCAGGATCAGCTCTTCCTTGGTGCGGAAATGCTTGTACATCGACGTCTTGGACACCCCGGTTTCGCGGACCAGCATATCCATTCCGGTGGCGTGAAATCCGTTCCGATAGAACACCTGAAGCGCCTTCCGGACGAGCTCATCTCGCTTGTTGGGTCGCATGATTCGCCTCAATCTGAAACTGATCAGTACATCTTTATAGCAATCTTGGTGCCAGAATCCAGCGTGGCTCGGGCTCATAAAGCCGTGATTTCCCGTGATTTATTCAAGTTAGGAAAGACTGACATGAATTTTTCACTTGAAAAGGTTTACCGATCTGTTCATTAACTGACCTGCAAGATTAACCGATCTGTTCACTTTGGGGATTTCAATGAAACGCACATCCGCCTTTTTGCCCATAGCTCACGGCCCTTTGCTTCTGACCCTGGCGCTATTGGCCGCCACTCTGATCTGACCAAGGAGAAAACATGATGACCCGCCCCCCCTTGCCTCCGTTCGACACGGAGTCGGCCACACAAAAGGTGCGGATGGCCGAAGACGCCTGGAACAGCCGGGACCCCGCGAAGGTCACGCAGGCCTATACGCCGGACAGCAAATGGCGAAACCGGGCTGAATTTCTGGCGGGCCACACCCAGATCGAAGCCTTCCTGCGACGCAAATGGGCGCGCGAACTGAACTACCGGTTGATCAAGGAGCTCTGGACATGTGCCGAGACCCGGATCGCCGTGCGCTTTGCCTATGAATGGCAGGATGACAGCGGTTCCTGGTTCCGCTCTTTCGGCAATGAAAACTGGGAGTTCGCACCGGACGGTCGGATGGCGCGGCGTATCGCGTCGATCAATGACACCCCGATCGCCGAGGTCGAACGCCTGTTCCGCTGGCCCCTGGGGGGCCGGCCCGCAGAACACCCCGGCCTGACAGAGCTGGGGCTCTGAAAAACGCCCCGCTTCCCCGTCACTTTAATGGGGGAGGGGGCACTTCCCACAGAATTCCGACAAACATAATTACCTGCATAGGAGATATTCGATGCAAAATCAGTTCCTGAACGCGATGTCGGCATTGGTCGTCGCTGTTTTCCTGCTCCATTCCGTGCCCTCCAGCTGGGTAACCTCGATTCAGGCGCCGCGCCTTGCCACATCGTCCTGTCAGGACGGTCACGGGCAGGTCGGCTGCGGTGCCCCCTGCGTGCGGCCGGTTGATGACATGGGGAGCTGGTTCACCAGCCAGTGAGAGCCCTCTGGGCTGGGCAACCCCGGGCGACCCGGTGCTTCAAACGGCTTCGTCCTGAGCGGTCGGGGAGGGGTTGGCCTCAATTCAAGGGGCCAACTGGCCCTATCGGTACAGCTGCTTCGCGGGCCATTCTGAGACCAACGGTCTCACTATACGGCCCGCAACCGGCAGCCAGCCTGCACCAGCTAGAGGAAGTTCACGCAATGCGGATGACGACGGAGGAGGCGTTTGTAAAGACGCTTCAGATGCACGGTATCGAGCACGCTTTTGGGATTATCGGGTCTGCGATGATGCC
>JALEGX010000111.1 GCA_022763485.1 Paracoccaceae bacterium
AGCCCCTCGCGCTCCCCGGAGTTTTAAGGCGAGATGAAAAGAAGAGCTGGTCAGAGCGGATAATCCGCCAGAATGTCGTGGCGGGCACCTGTTGGGTGCAGAGTGGACTGATAGAGCGCCAGGCCAGTCACCTGCATCGGAGGCAGCAGGAAATCCGACAGATCCGCCCGAAGAGGCGGCGGGCTTTGCCCCTTGCCGAGGCGGGCGATCGTGACATGCGGGCGAAAGCGGCGACGCGGCAACGTGATCCCGGAGCGGCGACAGGCCGTGACCACCTTGTCCTGCACAGCCTCCAGCGCGGGATTTTCAACGGCGGGAACATGGACGGCTGTCCCGAACACCCCAAGCCCAGCCAGAATTACCGTGAAGGGCTGCGCTTGCAGAGCCGACAATTCGTAGTGCAATGCCTCCAGCGTTACCTCAGGCTGATCGTCCAGAAAGGCCAGGGTCAGATGCAGATTGTCCCGCGGCGCGGGGCGGCCAAACCCCAGCCGTCTCTGCAACCGTTCCAGACCGTCCGCCACCTCATCCGAGATCGGCAGGGCAACAAAGGCGCGCATAGCTGTCTCCTGTTTCGCGGGCAGAATGGACAGGAACGCGCGCCATAGTCAAAGCAGATCGAACAGGCGGCCCGGCAGGCCCACATGACGCGGCAAGTGCAGCGCCCGCATCAGACAGAACATCATTGCCTGGTTCGAGGTGACCACCGGCTTGTTCAGATGCCCCTCGATCCGGGTGATCGCCTCGACCGAGCGCATATCCGTGCAACTGAGCACGATGGCCTGAGCGTCAGGGTGATCCGCCTGACAGGCCAGGTCAAAAACCTCCTCCGGCGTAAGCTCCCCCTGACCGTAGTTGCCCAGCTCACGCCCGACATCGGCGCATTTCACCGTCTCAATCCCGTTGGCGGCCAGAAAATCCATCGCCTGCTGATTGATCTCGCCCAGATAGGGCGAGGAGAAGCCAACACGGGTTGCGCCCACCGCCTTGATCCCGGCCACCAGCGACCCTGCGGCGGTCAGGGACAAGGCCCCCGACCCGGCTTTGATGTCTTCGGCAAGCTGCGCATCGAAACTGGGCCCATGGGTCAGCGTGGCAGAAGTGCATCCGTAGAGCACCACGTCGGGCCGCACGCCGGAGATCATGCGCAGGTCATGACTGATGTCGGACGCACCCAGCCCGGCCATCTGGTCAGAGCCCGGGATCTCATCCACGTCATAGCCACCCATGCGCTGGAAATGCACCGTGGTGTCGGGTGCGCGCAGCAGCATCATGTCTGCTTCCAGATTGGTGTTGGTGAAGGGCACGAGCACTCCGATTTTGGCGCGGGTGCGGGTTTCATGGGTCATTTCAGCACTCCTTTCAGCACCGCCAGGGCACGGTCCATGATCTCTTGCCCGCAGATCGTGGCGCGCAGGCAGTCACCCAGGCCATAGCCACCCATGCCCCGCATCAGAAGGTGTTCTGCCCGCAGCGCCATGTCTGCCGCCTGCGCCTGTTCCGCAGAGGCAAAGCAGAGCAACACAAAGTTCGTATGGCTCTGCGGCACGTCCAGTCCCAGCGCACGGCAGCCTTTGGCAAAGCCGTCCCGGATCGTGGCCGTCTTGGCCACTACGTCCAGCATATACGCCTGATCCCGCATCGCCGCGGCAGCCATGGCTTGCGACGGGATGGAGATATTGTTGGGGTTCAGGAGCTTGCGCACTTCGCCGGCAATGGCGGGCGGAAAATAGCCCCAACCGGCCCGCGCCCCGGCCAACCCATAAGCCTTGGACAGGGTGCGCATCACCACGGTATCGCCCCGCTCCACCAGCGCAAAAATCTCAGCCGGGTCATGGTCCGCATCGGCGAATTCGGCATAGGCCTGATCAACCACCAGCATGACGTCGGCGGGCAGCTTTGCGCGCAGGCGCAGAATTTCGGCATTGGGGATCAGCGTGCCAGTTGGATTGCCCGGGTTGCAGACAAAGACGATGCGCGTGTCCGGCGTGACCGCTGCAAGGATGTCGTCCACTGAAACCGTCAGGTCCAGCTCCCGCGCCTTGACGTAATCTGCCTGCACCTGCGCCGCGGCAGTGGCGACAAAAGCATAGCCATAGTCGGTCCCAAGCACCCGGTCCCCTTGCCCGGCATAGGCGCGGATCAGGCAGCCGATCAGCTCCATGGAACCGGCGCCGCACAGGACCTTGGCCGGGTCCAGCCCGTGCACCTCCGCGATTGCGGCACGCAGGTCGGGCCATTCCGGATCAGGATAGAGCGGCATCTGCTCCAATACCGCCTTGCCCGCCGCAATCGCGGCGGGGCTGGCGGCAAAGGCGCTTTCGTTCTGGGCGAGGGAGATAACCCCCTCGCCGCCAAGATCCGCCAGCGCATAAGGCGCCATGGCGGCTACATGTGGAACCGCGCGGATCATTTGGCACCTCCATAGGCGCTTGCGCCTTCTTGCGTGACAAGGCCGCGCTTCAGGTCCAGCGCCAGGGCCTGCGGATCACGTTCCGCCGGATCGCCAAAGCCACCGCCTCCGGGTGTTTCAAAGATCAGGTAGTCGCCGGGTTCCACCCGCAGCTCGCCCTTGCCGGGGATGTCCTGCACGCCCTCGCGGAAGCGGATACGGCCCGGCGCACCAGGTTGCCCGCCCATGCGGCCAAGCGCCGGGAACTTCAGCCGCTCCACCGACAAGAACACGATAAAGGGCGCGTCGTTGGAGGCCGTCATCTCAATCCGCTGGCCGAGACCCCCACGGTACTTGCCCGCACCACCCGAGTCCGGTCGCAGCTCGCGCCGCCACATGACCACCGGGGCCACGGCTTCGGTGATTTCGACCTGAGAGCCATAGACGCCAGAGGGGTAGGCCGTTGCTGACAGCCCATCCGCATGGGGCCGGGCACCGGTGCCGCCGTTGTGTACCGGTTCAATGGCAAACTCACGCCCCCCGTCGCGCGCGACTTCCGGCGCGTGGCGCATCGGTAGGTCGAACATGCAACTTGCCCCTTCGGCTGGCACCTCATCCGGCAGCGCCTGATGCAGGCACCCCAGCACCAGATCCGGCGTCACCTGGCCCAGCGTATGGCGCATTGCCACCGGCACCGGGCGTTGCGCGTTCAGGATGCACCCCTTGGGGCCATCCACGGTGAAGGGGGCCAGCGATCCCGCGTTGTTGGGGATATCCGGACCCACGATGCAGCGCAGGGCAAAGACGGTATAGGCCGTGGCATAGTTCAGCGGCACATTGATGCCCTTGCTGGAACACCCCGACGTGCCGGCAAAGTCCACATGCATGCCATCCCTGGTGACAGTCAGCGTCGCGTGCAGCTCCAGCTCATTCTCATAGCCGTCCATCCGCAGGACGTTTTTATAGACCCCCTCGGGCACCTCGGCGATGGCCTCCAGCGTGCCCCGATGTGAGGTTTCGATAATGTAGGATCCCAGCGCGTCCAGATCATCGATGCGGAACTCTTCCATCATGTCGACCAGCCGTGTCACACCGGCCTCGCAGCAGGCAATCAACGCGTAGATGTCGCCCTCATTGGCGATGGGTTCGCGCGAGTTGGCCCGGATGATGTCCATCAGCAGCGCGTTCGGCTCGCCTTGCTCAACCAGCTTGCAGGGCGGGATCAGCATGCCCTCATCATAGATGTCCGAGCCTTCAGGGCCCATGCCAAGCCCCCCCAGATCCACCAGATGCGAGGTGCAGGACGTGAAGCCCACCACCTTGCCATCCTTGAACGCGGGCATCATCAGAAGGAAGTCATTCAGATGCCCCGAGGCCAGCCACGGATCATTGGTCATGTAGATGTCCCCGGGTTTCATGTTCTGCACCGGGAAGCGCTCGCGCAGGTGCAGAACGGCCTCGGCCATGGTGTTGATGTGGCCCGGCGTGCCGGTCACGGCCTGGGCCAACATCCGGCCCTGAACGTCAAAGATACCGGCGGAAATATCACCACATTCGCGTACGATGGGGCTGAAGGCGGCGCGGATCAGGGTTTGTCCCTGCTCTTCGACCACGGCCAGCAGGCGGTTCCACATCACTTGCAGGCGGGCGGTGGAAAGTTCGGCAGCCATCATGCGCCTCCTTTCTGATCCTGGATCAGGACAAGATTACCAATAGCGTCCACATGCGCGGAGAAATCCGCTGACACCAGCGTCGTGGTCTGCGGCTCAGAGATCAGCGCCGGGCCGCGGACGCGGTCACCGGGGGACAGGCTGTCACGCGGCACAAAAGCCGCCTGCTTCGCCGTGCCATCCACATCGCAGGTGATCGGTCGGTGGTCTGTGGGTGCAATGTCTCTGAGCTCGGGTTTGGCCGGAACCGAGGACACCGCTGCGTCAGGCGTGGCCACACGCACCGCCCAGTTCAGGATTTCGATCTTCATGCCCGGAACGGGGCGTGAGAACTGCTTGGCGTATTCTGCCTCAAATGCCTCAGTCAGCGGGGCCAGATCGTCCGCTGTCAGATCGCGGTCAGGCAGGGTGATTTCGATCTCATGGCCCTGCCCGTTGTACCGCATGAACGCCGTGCGCTGCACCTCTGTTGGCGCGTCGCCTGCCCCTTGCGCCACGACCGATTTCGCCTCTGCGATCATCTGGCTGAAAAGGCCGTTGATGCTGGCCATGTCCATGGTTTCCAGCAGTGAATACCGGGACCGTACGATTTCGAACGATACTGGCGCAAACAGGAACCCCACGGCGGAACCGACGCCCGGGTTGGGCGGGATCACGATGCGCGACACGCCCGCAGAACGGGCAACGCGGCTGGCATGCAGCGGACCGTTGCCGCCAAAGGCGATCATCGTGCGGGGTCCAAGGTCCTTGCCCGATTCCACCGCGTGCATACGGCCTGCACTGGCCATGCTTTCGTCCACGATGCGGCTGACGCCGTCGGCGGACCCGATCCCGTCCAGTTGCAGCCGCTGGCCGATCACTCGGGCCAAGGCCGCATTCGAGGCCGCAGGATCAATCTGAATGTGACCTTCGGCAAAGGTGTCCGGCACGATGTAGCCAAGCGTGATGTCGCTGTCGGTCACAGTCGGTTCGGTTCCACCGCGCCCGAAGGCCACCGGGCCGGGTTCAGACCCGGCAGACTTGGGCCCCACGGTCAGGCGCCCCAAGCGGTCCACACCGGCGATGGAGCCACCGCCCGCTCCGATCTCGATCATCTCGATCACCGGGATCCGAACCGGCATGCCGGAGCCCTTGATGAACCGTGCCGCCCGCGCGATTTCGAACTGGCGCGAGGTCTGCGGGCGCGCCTTGTCGATCAGACAGAGCTTGGCCGTGGTTCCGCCCATATCGAAGGACAGGACCTCATCCAGTCCGGCGCTGGCGGCGATACGCGCGGCCAGAATGGCGCCCCCGGCCGGGCCGCTTTCGACCAGCCGGATCGGGAAACGCGCGGCCGTTTCCAGCGTGCACATGCCCCCACCTGCGGTCATCATCAGGATCGGGCAGGTCACGCCCTCCTCCGCGAAGCGATCGGCAAAGGCCTTCAGGTAGGTTTCCATCAGCGGCTGGATGTAGGCATTCGCCACCGTGGTGCACAAACGGTCGAATTCCCGTGCCTCCGGGCTGACCTCGGACGAGATCGAAACGGTCAGATCCGGCCGCCGGGCCGCCAGAAGATCGCGCAACCAGCGTTCATGATCGGGATTTGCATAAGAGTGCAGCAGGCAGATCGCCACCGCCTCGGCACCGCTAGCGTCAATATCCCTGATCAGGGCCTCAGCCGCGGAATCTTCCAGCCCGATCAGCACCTCACCTTCGGCGGACATGCGTTCACGCACCGTCAGGCAACGTTCCCGCGGCACCAGAAGGTCCGGTTTTTCAAGGTTGATGTCATATTGCGAATACCGCCGCTCATAAGCGATTTCCAGAATGTCCCGAAACCCCTCAGTCGTGACGGTTGCAACGATCGCCCCGCGCCGTTCGATCAGCGCATTGGTGGCCAGGGTCGTGCCGTGAATGAAGCCGGTCAGCTCGGCCAGTGTGCGACCGGTCTGTGCCATCACACGGGCCGCGCCCTGCATGGCCCCGTCAGCGGGATTTGTGTGGGTTGTCAATGTCTTGGTCGAGGCCAGAACGGTGTCTTCGCCCTGAACCAGAACGGTATCGGTAAAGGTGCCGCCAATATCGATGGCGAGCCTCAGCATCTGTGCTGTCATGAAGGGTTCCGAAAGTTGTCAGTGTCAGATCGCAAGTGGCAGCGCCCGCGAGCGGGCGCAGCGATCAGGCTGACGCGACCAGGTCACACCCTGTTGCGCGACGGTCCAGACGTTTCGGAATACAGATCGGTTTCATACCCCAATCGTGCGGCATCCCCTGCCGCGTTCTGCTCGGAAAGCGACATGAGCGCCGGAATCCGACACGAGGGGCAGCTTATTCCTGCAAAAATCCCGACAAACGGTCATGCGCCTGCAGGAAATCTTCCTTGAACTGCTGGACCACGGCAGCGGCGGACATTTCCTGCTGCATCAGACCAACCCCCTGCCCGACCCAATATGAAGCCAGCCGGGTTGCGCCTTCGTGCCCCGATTGCGACAGCTTGTCGGCCTTGCGCAGCGCCGGTTCGGACAGAAGGCTCTGCAAAGGCATGGGCAGGGTCGGCGGCGCGCCCTTTGCCTCCCAGGCGTCGGTCCAGCTGGAGCGCAATTGCCGGGACGGCTTGCCGGTTCGGGATTTCGCCCGCACCGTGTCGCTGGAAGAGGCCGCAAGCATCTTGTCCTTCACCACCGGGTTGGTTTCCGCCTCTGACGTGGTCAACCAGACCGAGCCGCACCAGGCCCCATCTGCACCCATCGCCATCGCTGCCGCCATCTGGGCGCCGGTGACGATGCCGCCCGCGGCCAGGATCGGCGTTTTCGCCCCTGCCGCCTGCACCGCCTGCGCGACTTCGGGCACCAGAACCATGGTGGAAACGTCGCCACAGTGCCCACCGGCCTCGCCTCCTGCGGCCACCAGTATGTCCACCCCGGCCTGAACCTGCGCCATCGCATGATCGCGGGTTCCGACCAGCGCCGCGACCGGGACATTGTGCGCGCGGCCCATGTCCAGCATCAGCTTGGGCGGCACGCCCAGAGCATTGGCGATCAGCCGGATCGGATAGCTGAACGCAACCTCCAGCTGCGCCTGCCCGGTTTCGTCCAGGATGTTGTCGACAAAGCCCGCGACCTCGTGATCCGCATCGTCCAGCCCATCGGCGTCAATCCCATGTTCGGCCAGCACCGTTTTGACGAAGTCACGGTGTTGCGGTGGCAGCTGTTTCAGCATGTCACTGGACCGCAGCCCCTGCCCCCGACCCACGGCAGAGTTCGGCACGATCAGGTCCACGCCATAGGGTTTGCCCCCAACATGTGCGTCAATCCAATCCAGCTCTTCCCGCAGACGGTCCGGCGGCAAAGAAACGGCACCGAAGACGCCCAGACCGCCCGCACGCGACACGGCTGCTACAACGTCCCGGCAATGGGTGAAGGCCACCAGCGGGAATTCGATCCCCAGAATGTCACAGATCGCAGATTTCATCGCTCAGCCCTCCCCGGCTTCGATCATCAGAATGGCCGCTCCCGCCGCCAGTTGCGCATCGGCCTGTGCCAGCGTTTCGGAGACCGTTCCGGCCACTTCGGCACAGAGCTCATGCTGCATTTTCATCGCTTCCAGCACCGCCAGCTTCTGCCCCTTCGCAACGGTGTCACCGGTTGCCACGCAGAGCTCGACCAGGCGCCCGTGCATCGGGGCCGTCACCAGACCTGCCGCACCCGCCGCCATCGCGTGCGGCAATCCCCCGCTGTCGTGCAGAACAAAGGTCCGATCCGGCAAGGCCACGTGCAGCTCCCGCACCTCGGGGGCGGTGAACACGACGTTCATGCCTGTGCCGTCCACCGTCAGATCCGCGCAGGGCGGGTCGAACCGGCGCAGCGTGACGTGATGGTGGGCCTCATCCAGCACCACGTCATAGCCATCGCCTTGGGGGCGGATGCGAATGGTCTGTTCCTCATGGACAACCACGCTGTCCAACGGGGTGGCGCTGCTCCAGCCCAGCAGCTCCGGTGCAATCCCCGGCGCCTTGGCGCGCGCGGCCTGCTCGGCCAAAGCGCGGTGCAGAACCGCCGCAACCGCCAAATCCGCCGTCGTGGGCGCGCCGGGGTCGAACCGATCGCCATAGACCTGTTCGATAAAGCCGGTGGTGGCGGACCCATCGGTGAAGGCGTCGCGACCAAGCGCATCAATCAGGAAGTCCCGGTTGGTCTGCGGCCCGAAAAGTGCCGTGCTCCGCAAAGCCTTGCGCAACCGGGCCAGCGCTTGCCCCCGTGTTGGGCCATGGGTGATGATCTTGGCCAGCATTGGATCATAGTGCGGTGACACCTCTGCCCCCACACCCGCATCCACGCGCGCCTGCCCGGACGGATGCCACAGATGCACCGGCCCGCCCGAAGGCAGAAACCCCGCGGCGGGGTCTTCGGCATAAAGGCGCACTTCGATGGCGTGGCCTGACAGCGTGACATCGTCTTGCGACAGGCCAAGCGGTTCCCCCATCGCGACACGCAGCTGCAGCGCAACCAGATCCAGCCCCGTCACCATTTCCGTGACCGGATGCTCCACCTGCAGGCGGGTGTTCATCTCAAGGAAATAGAACTTGCCGTCCGTATCCAGCAGAAACTCCACGGTCCCCGCGCCGACATAATCCACCGCTGCGGCGGCCTCGACCGCGGCCTGACCCATGCGGGCCCGCAGATCCGCATCGACGGCAGGGGAGGGCGCTTCTTCGATCACCTTCTGATGGCGGCGCTGTACCGAACAATCACGCTCTCCTAGGTGGATGATCGTCCCGTGGTGATCGCCGAAAACCTGTATCTCCACATGGCGTGGCTGAATCACCGCCTTTTCAAGGATCAGATCCCCGGCCCCGAAGCTGGCTTCGGCCTCAGCCCGCGCCAGCGTCAGGGCATTGGGCAGCTCTGCCGCCTCCTGCACAAGGCGCATCCCCTTGCCGCCCCCGCCCGCAGCAGCCTTGACCATGACGGGGAAGCCGATCTGCGCCGCAGCGTCGACAAACCGGTCGGGCGACTGGTCCTGCTCTTCATAGCCCGGCACGCAGGGCACGCCCGCAGCAATCATCCGGCGTTTCGCGCGGGCCTTGTCGCCCATCAGGTCAATCGCTTCGGGCGATGGCCCGACAAAGACCAGGCCAGCCTCTGCCACCGCACGGGCAAAACCCGCGTTTTCCGAAAGGAACCCATATCCGGGATGAATGGCCCCCGCCCCGGTGGCCTGCGCTGCGGCGATGATCCTGTCCCCGCGCAGGTAGGAGTCCGCGGCCGCCGCCGGGCCCAGACAAACCGCATCATCCGCGAAACGAACATGGGGGGCGTCGGTGTCTGCCTCAGAATATACCGCAACTACCCGCAGCCCGACATCACGCGCGGTGCGCATGATCCGAAGGGCGATTTCGCCGCGATTGGCAACCAGAAGAGTATCGAATTCAGCCATGTCCTATGCTCCTCACATCCGCGCCACGCCAAAGGCGTTGGGCCGAAGATCCCGGTTGCGGGCCTCCAGCACGGTTTCCAGTGCAAACCCCAGCACCTTGCGGGTATCACGCGGATCAATCACGCCGTGGTCCAGGCATCGGCCGGATCCGTAAAAGGCGCTCTCCTGCGCGGTGAAATGGGCGGCAATGGCGGCCTCCTGCTTCGCCAGGCGCGCCTCATCCAGCTCCACCCCCTTGCGGGCAGCCCCGGCGCGCGCCACCGTGCTCATGGTGCGCGCGGCCTGTTCGCCCCCCATCACACCAATCGCCGCGTTCGGCCAGGAGAACAGGAAATCCGGCTCATAGGCGTATCCGCACATGCCATAGTTCCCCGCCCCAAAGCTGGCCCCGATGTACATCGACAGCTTCGGCACGCGCGCGTTGGACACCGCCTGGATCATCTTGGCACCATGCTTGATCATCCCAGCCTGTTCATAGTCGGTCCCGACCAGATAGCCTGTCACATTGTTGAGAAAGATCAGGGGGATCCCGGCCTGATCACACAGCTGGATGAACTGCGCTGCCTTGGTTGCGCCATCGGGATCAATCGGGCCGTTGTTGCCAAGAATACCGCAGGGCAGCCCCATGATGCTGGCCTGCACGCAAACCATGCTGGCCCCGTAGAGCGGTTTGAAATCCTCAAACTCCGATCCGTCCACCACGCGGGCCAGCACTTCTCTGACATCATAGGGGGTACGGTGATCCACAGGAACGACGCCGGCCAGTTCGTCCGGATCATGTCGCGGCGGCTGGTATTCGGTGCGCGTCAGCGGCGTCAGCCGAGCATTCCAGTTCAGCCGTCGTGCAACATCCCGCGCCATGGTCATCGCGTGGGCATCATCATCGGCCAGATATTCGACCAGACCGGATTTGGTGGCATGCATTTCAGAGCCGCCAAGTTCGCGCTCATCTGCAACCTCGCCGGTGGCGGCATGCAGCAGCGCCGCGCCCGCCAGCGCAGCCATGCCCGTGTCGCGCACGCCGACGACATAGTCCGACATGCCCGGCATATAGGCGCCGCCGGCGGTGGAAGGGCCGTGCAAAACCGCGATGGTCGGGATACCTGCCGCGCTCAGCTGCGCCAGGTTGCGGAACATGGCACCGCCACGCGCAAACAACCCGACCTCATAGGCCATCAGATTGGCGCCTGCGCTTTCGACCAGATGAATCAACGGCAGGTTCTGACGCTTGGCGATCTCCTGCAGGCTCAGCACCACATCCATCGAGCCCTTGGTCAGCGCGCCCGCGTTGATCCCGCTGTCATCGACCCAGACCATGGCCCGGACACCGTTGACAAAGCCAATGCCTGCGATAATCGACGCGCCGGGCACGGAGGTTTCGGGATTGTCGTCCTCCAGCAGGTAGTTCGCCAGAGAGTGCAATTGCAGGAAAGGCATTCCCGGATCCAGCAGTCGCGCCAGACGCTGGCGGGGTGGCAGCTGACCACGCTTGGCAAAGGTCGCGTCCCGGCGCGCTGACGCAGCGGGTGCGCGCGCCTCAATCGCGCGCAGATGCTCAATCAGCGCCAGCATGTCGGCGCGGTTCTTGGTGTAGCTTTCGCTACCCGGGGACAGGCGGGTTTCGAAGACGGGCATCAATCGGTCTCCAGCAGGTTGGATGGGATCGGGATGGGGGTGGCCAGCAGCAGTTGCGCATAGCTCTTTCCCTGTGGATCGTTCCGCAACGAGGCCATGCCACCGCCGCCCAGAACGTCATGCAACAGGATGTTCGTCGATGCCGTGCCGGGCAGGTAGAAGCGATCGACGTTGGGCTCCGGTTCACCGTCGATGAAATGGGCAAACCGCTTGGCTATCTCGGCCCGGTTCAAAGCGGCCCAGATCCACGGCGCATATTCACGCCGTCGCGGCAGGACGCCGATATTGGCTTTATCGCCCTTGTCCCCCGAGCGTGCTACGGCCAAGCGGGACAGGGGTACGGTGGTATCCGCCTCACCTTCCGGGAAGGGCCCGGCATGGGGCGTTATGGCGGGTGCGGCCGCGCCGGTTTGCGGTGGCATATCTATCTGTCGATCACCCACGGCAATGCGGATCGGCACCTCCGCCTTGGGCACCAGAAAGGAAAACAATCGTACCACGGGGGACGGGCGGCTCTGCCCTCCGGCAAAAAGCGTCAGCCCCGGCGGCGTGGCCAGCGCCAAGCCCGTCATCTCCTTGATCAACAATCCGGCCGCGCGCATGTCGGGATGGCGCGCTGCGATCTTCAGCGCCACATCACGGGAACCAACATCCTGCGCGGCGGCGCCATAGCTGCTGTCGTCACCCGTCACTTCAACCAGTGTTTCGCTAAAGTCAGGCGCATTCAGGGCGCGCAGCTTCTTGCGGGCCCGCGCAAATGTCGCTTCGGCAAAAAGGCGTGCCTTCTCGGCTGCAGCCTCGCCCTGGAAGAACACGATGGATCCGGCGCGAAACCCGTCCGCATAGGTCAGAGAAACCTTGTACCTGTCAGGCGCGGGATACCCTTTGGCACCAGAAACGCGCACCCGGTCTTGCCCCTCCTCCTCCAATATGACTTCAGAGAAGTCGCACAGCACATCCGGCAGCGCGTAGGCGCACGGATCACCAATTTCATAGAGCATCTGCTCGCCAACCGTTTCCCGGCTGACCAGCCCGCCGGTGCCGTCAGGCTTGGTACAGATGAAATCCCCATCCGCTCCCATTTCCACGACCGGGTAGCCGATGTCCTCGATCCCATTGATCGCAAGCCGCCAGTCGGTGAAATTGCCCCCGGTCGCCTGAGGGCCGCATTCCAGGATATGTCCAGCCAAGCTGCCAGCGGCCAGTTTGTCCAGATCATCAGCGGCCCAATCGAAGGCATGGATACAAGCCCCCAATGTGACCGCGCTGTCGACGCAGCGCCCGGTAATGACAATATCCGCCCCTTCCTGCAACGCGCGGGCGATCGGGAATGCGCCAAGATAGGCATTGATCGATGCAACCTGATCCATCGCAGGGAAAGGCGCGCCGGAAAACATCTCAGACTGTGCCTTGAAACTCTGGGCCCGGTCCAACAGGTCATCACCGGTGACAACCGCAACGGTCAGATCCAGCCCCGCCTGTTCGATCAGATCGCGCACGGCCTGTGCGCAGGAAACCGGATTCACACCGCCCGCGTTCGACACGATCCGCACACCCTGACGGGAGATTTCAGCAAGGTTCGGCGCCAGAACGGCGGTGACGAAATCCGTGGCATAGCCCTTGGTCGGATCCTTGGCGCGCGCCCGTGCCATGATCGACAGCGTCACCTCGGCCAGGTAGTCGAAGACGATGTAGTCCAGTCCCCCGCTGCGCAAGAGCTGGGGCAAAGCCATGTCGGACTCCCCCCAAAACCCGGCAGCACCGCCAATTCGGATCACTTTTTCGGACATGCCACCCTCCCCGTGACTGCTGGGATCAGCAAAGCCGCAGGGCGCTGCATGAGTCAATCTCAATAATAATGAGCGCTACTCAAAACGTGCCGTCAATACGACAAACCCCGAAAGCCACCAAACAGGTGGCACCCACGGCGAAACGCGAAACAAAAAGAACAAATATGGGTCATTTTATTCTTACCTATCCTTCAAATGACGCACCGGTACTTGTTGCAAATATATAAAATTCAAGGAGTTTAACCTTTTGTTAAGCAGAATTGTCTTTGCCACCTCAGACAGTTGTGGTCTTGTTTGCGTAACGAAACGTTTGATTTCGATGAGGCAGGACATGGCAATCACATACGCAGCGGCCCGCGAGGCGCCGCTCCTGGAATATGATCACGAGCGACATCTGATCCGGGATTGGCAGGAGAATGGAAATCGGAAATCCCTGGAGACACTGATCCTCGCGCATGCGCGACTGGTGTTTTCCTGGGCCCACAAGCTGGGGCGTACGAAATCGGACCAGGAAGAATTGATATCGGAGGGCCTGCTGGGGCTGATCAAGGCCGCCGAAGTCTTCGACCTGGGCCGCGACGTCAGATTTTCGACCTACGCCCGCTGGTGGATCAAGAACGGGGTCTTTTCGGCCTTCAGCAGGCTGAATTCGGTTGTGGACGTGCCATCGCAAGCAAGACACCAGAACGGGCAAGAACAAGAAACCATATTGAGCGAAAACAGCTACGAAGGACTGGAGGAAAACGAAGTCGAGAAATTCCTGTGTCTGGATCCGACACCGGAAGAACGATTGATCGAAAGATCCAACAACGACCGGATGCGGCAATGCATCGCCGAAGCAATGCGGGACCTGTGCGAAATCGAACGCGAAATCGTCCTCTCCCGGAACCTGCGTGCGCAGCCTGACACGGTCGAAGAGCTCTCCCTCCGGCTGGGGATCAGCCGGGAACGACTGCGCCAGGTGGAACGCCGGGCCCTGTCGAAACTGAAATACGAACTCCTGTCGCGAGGGATTTCGTCGATACTGGCATGAAGAACGATGAATAATATTGCCGCACTGATGCTTCAGTCCAGCGCTCCATCGAAAGGTGGGGCGCCCAAGCCGCTTGCAAAGGCCGGTGAACCCTATGGATTTGCCCCCGGCGCTCCGGTGTTCTTCGAAAGCTTGTCGGGGCTGCCCACGCCGTCCTCAGGGCGTGGTGGCACCTTGACCTCGCAGACCGCGGTTGCGGTTCAATCCGGCAATCAGGTCCTGACCCCCGGCGCAACGCCGGTTTCCTTCCCTGCGAAGGCAGAAACCACACCCGCCGGACCGTCCGATCCATCGCCCAAAGCACCGCACCCTGGCGCTCAGCCCGCGGCTCAAATTGCAGCGGCCCCCACGCAAGGCGGCCCGGTGGCTCCAGCCCCGAAACGCGTGGTTCCCGGTATTGCCACCAACAGCCCGTCCCTGCAGGTTGGCCAGTCCGCCCCAACATCTGGCCCGGTCAGCCCCCCCGATGCGCCCATCACGCACCCGACCGGAACGTCCCGACAGGCCGTCGTGACCCCGAACGTCCAGGCGTCTGTCGCTCCCGAAGAGGCAGGGCAGCACATCAAAGTCCCAAGTGCTGTTTCGCCCTCTGTTGCCAGCTCCGGCACCATCCAACAGAGCGGTGAGCCAAGCCAAACGCCGAATCCGATCGTCAAATCTGATCCTACGTCCCCTGCCATCCCAAGCCAGGCGGCAACCGGTCAGGGCGCAGAGCTTGGCGCATCACAGACCGAGGCTCCTGCTGAGCGCGCGGCCACCAACACCGGAAGCCCTGCGGCATCTGCTCAGAAAACAGGCCGGACCTCTCCGGCCGGCATTCAGGGCGCGGCGATTGTTCAGCCGCTCACCCAGCCCCCTGTTCGGGACGCAGGTTCAAGGCAAAACCCCTCGCAGACGGCTCAAACGCCAGTGGGCGCCACGCAACAGCCCGTCGCCAGCGCCGAAACGCCAGCGCTGCTGCAGTCGGAAAAGGTATCAGCCGTCCTTGTGAAACCGGACATGCACCCCGTGCAATCGACGGCAAATCATGGCGCGGCCCCTGTCACTCCGGCCCTGCAAAACACGGCACAGCAAACCCCTGCCGCCAAAGCACCCCCGGTCGCCACGACGCCACAGACAGCACAGCAATTGGGGCAAGGCACACCAAGTCAGACGAGCCCGGTGTTTACCGCGTCGGCTGAGCCAGTACCCTCCGTCGCGAACACCGATACTCCGACGCCCCCCATCCCCGTAGCCGTTGAAAAATCGACGGCCGTAGCTGACGGCAGTCCGACCGCTGCAAATGGCGAAGTCCCAGAAAAAACGGGAGAAACCAGCGCACCAAACGCAGGTCAGGCAAGTGTACAGCTGTTCTCAACCACTGAGGCCAGCGAAACGCCGCAACCGGCCAATGCAACGGCACCGGCTGTTGGGGCAGACCCGCGCGTTTCTCCCCCGACCGGACAAACTTCGGTAACAGGCCCCGCAGCAACAGCGGTTCCCACAGAGCTTGCACCCGCGCTGCCCAACCAACCGCAGACACCAAGCACGCAGACCCCGGAAGTGGCCGCGGCACCCGCCAAAGCGCCCTTGGCATCGACGGAGGCCGCGCAGCCGAACGCCATCGCACCACGACCGCAGCAAAGCCAGGCCAGCGCAGCGACCGTACCTCAAACGGCGCATAGCACCCTCCAAACGCCCGTCGTGCAACCGCAACCCACAGGGATTGCTGAAAGCCCGGTTTCCGCGCAAGCCGGAGCCAATCAGAGCGCACCGAGCACACCACAGCCCACCGCGAATGTCGCTGCCCCGCAGGCGACCCCCGAGCACAGCGGGGTCACGCAGCAATCCGGTGCCGCAGCTAAACCCCAGATCGGCGCCACAACGACGGCGCAAACCGCAGCCAAGACCGATCCGCTGGCCCGGCCGCACCCAAATTCTGCGCCCGAAGCCCCCCGTATCCCCACAGGGCAAGCCCCCATCGACGCACCACAAATCCAGCGCAGTGGGCAACCGGCCGGGGTGGCCGGAAACCAATCCACGACCTCGCTGATTGCTGCACAAAGCCCGGCCGCACCCGCTGGACCGCTTCCGCAGGCACCGGGCACCCCGGTCCGAACAGCAGCGAACCCACGGGACGGGCAACCCGACCGCGCGGCCCCTCTGGCATCAACAGGAACGGCCCAAATCGTGCAGGGAGTGGAGCAGAAGGCACCGGTACAACCGCCCCTGTCCGGTGCCGCTGCGACGACCACTGCAAACGCTGGCTCCGAGGCGACGGCACACCAGCAAACCGGGGTGCTGCAAACAGGGCCGCAACCGGTTCCAACCTTCGCCGCTCAGCAGACCCAGGTCGCGGAGTTGCCCGCCCAGGCACAGGTTTTGGCCCCGGAAAGCGATGCGCCGACCCTGCCAAACCCGGCTCCGCTGCGGAGCGAGGCGGGACTTGCCCCAGCACCCGTACAGAAAAGCGCCCCGGTTGAAGACAAGCCTTCCACCGGCCCTCGCAAATTTGCCGAGGCGCTGACCGCACAGATCAAGGCCGCGGACGTCAATCAGGAACGCACACGGGTGGCCCTGAACCCGCGGGGGCTGGGTCACATCGACATTGAAATCCGGGGCGACGCCGAAACCGGGCTGAAAGTCACCGTGCGGGCCGAAAACCCGACTGTGCTGCAAAGCCTGCGGGACGAGCGGGGAATGCTGGCCCAGGCCATCGGCATGTCCGACGGCAGCGAACTGGAGTTCCAGGAACGTCAGCGCGATGACAGCACCGGTTGGACGGGTAACCAGCACTCTGGCGGACCCGATGACATCGACGGCGATCTGGACGATGCAGGCTCGACCGCGACAACCGCGCGCTCCGACGTGATCGACGGGCGCCAACTTGATATTACGACCTGAACGAGGGACCGGACATGGACGTCACGAATACCCCATCTCTGATCGGAAACGCCGGCGGCAATAGCGCCAGCTCGCTGTCGCAGCTCAGCGAAGACTACAACCGGTTTCTGACCCTACTGACCGCACAGGTCCAGCATCAGGACCCGCTGGCCCCGATGGACAGCACACAATTCGTGTCACAGCTGGCCCAGCTCAGCCAGGTGGAACAAGCCGTCAGCACCAACGCCCAGCTTGAAAAGCTTGGCTCGCAGATCGTCGGGCTGACCGCGGTTTCGGGGCTGAACATGGTGGGGCGTGATGTGACGATTTCGACAAATCGCATCAACCAGGTCGATGGTGGGAACGAGAGCTTCTATCGCATTGTGGGTGACGCGGATGAGGTGGTTGCGGAAATTCGCGATCCGCTGGACCGTCTGGTGCGTACGATCGAAAACATGCCGGTCGAAGCGGGCAAGGATCACGCGATTGCCTGGGACGGTCGCGACAATGACGGCCAGCCAGTGCTGGACGGCATGTACACACTGACCCTGCGCGCCACGGATGGCGACGGCGAAGCAGTGCCCGCTTTCAGCTATCGCCGCGGCGATATCCAAGAGGTGCTCTTTGAGGGCGGGGAACTCTACTACAAGATTTCCGGGGACGAAATCGTGGCCTCGGATACGGTCCTGGCGGTTCGCTGAACCGCCATCCCGTTTCTAATCCAAGACCCTATTCCCTGACCGAGACGGTTGCCGCGAATTCATTGATGCGCGCCGTCTGGACCATCGGGAAGGTGCGATAAAGCCGTCGCACGATGTCTTCGACCAGCACCCGCCGGTCGATGTTCTGAATATCCTCACGATCAACCCAGAGCGCCGTTTCCGCGATTTCGGCAATGGCAGCAACCGTGGCATCCCGCAGTTTGACGCGGCCCATGGCACCATTCATCCGCTCGAATTCGGCCGACCCGGCGATATAGACATCGATGTTGAAGTTCATGTGCAGATTGCGCTTGTCCTTCACAACCTGCAGGGTGAACTTCCCCAATGGCATCTTGAACAACATGACCTTGGGCTTCTTCGGCTCCATGTCTGCCACCGCCTCGGAGTCGGGAGCAGACTGGAAGATATAGGGCTCAAGGAAATAGCCAGCCGCAAGCATCACCAAGATAATTGGGAATGCTATCAATAGCTTCTTTTTCATGCCAATCCATGCCGCTCATCAATAGGGCAGGACAACTTCAAGGAAGTCCTGGCCGTATCTTGGACGTTGCACAGCGGTCAGCTGCCCCTTGCCGCCATAGGCGATACGGGCTTCGGCGATCTTGTCGTAGTTGATGGTATTGTCCAGGTTGATGTCCACCGAGCGCACGATCCCTGCAATGCGCAGCTCCCGCAGCTCGTAGTTCACCTTGACCTCCTGGCGCCCGGCAATAACAAAATTGCCGTTGGGCAGAACCTTGATGATCACCGCCGCCACCCGCAGGCTGATGCTTTCGTTCCGGCGAATGGTACCTTCGCCTTTTGCACCCGACGCCGAGTTCAGATCAACAATGTTGCCGCCTGTCGGCAGGTCCGCCGGATCCACCCCCGGCAGGATCTTGTCGATCTGTGAACCGTAGCCGAAGAAAGACGGATCCTGGGATTCCTGCGTGTTGCTGCGCGAGCGTTCGGTCGCGTTCCGCAACTGCGCCTGATCGTTGATGTTGATCATGACAGTTAGCAAGTCGCCCACGTTTTTCGCTCGGCGATCACCGAAGAAGCTTTTGGTCTTGCTGCCCCAGAGGCTGGAGGCTTCGGCCCGTTTCGGAGGCATGTAGGGCTGCGCGTCCGGCATCGGTACGCTGATCCGGTTGACCTCGGGCATGGTGTTGCTGTCCAGAACCAGATCGCTGATCTGCGGGTCCCGGTTTTCCTTGTACTGGGCGCAAGCCCCCAACGCGACAGCCCCGGCCATCAGGACCGTGAGCAAGCGCAGTTTTCGTGTTCTTGCCTTGATGTTCATTGCATCGCCTCCACCACGCCATCTGCCGTGGCGATTGCTGTTATGGTTTTGTTGCTCGACAGGTTCACCACCCGTACCTCTTGTCCAAGATGCGCATCGGAAACCGCCCGGCCGTTTGCGACCAGATGCAGCGCACCGTAATTCAATTCGATCTTCACCTTCTCCCCGCGGGAGATGATGGTGGGCGGAATGACGGAATTGCGGGGCACCGGACGTCCCTGCACCAGCATCCGCCGAACCTGCATTCCCACCAGTTGTGTTTCATCCACCACGGCGAACGCGCCCAATCGGGCCCAAGGCACCTGAATGATCTGGATGTCGGCTTCATGAACGATCTCTTCCGGCAGAATTCGCCGCAGCGGCACAGGGACCGGCACCTTCAGGATCGCCGCACCCCAGATCCGTTTGACCTCGCCATGCGCGGTAACCACATTGGCGATGAATTGCCCGGTTTTGCGGTCGGTCCAGAATTCCTGGATGTATTCGCCTTCCTGGATCAGCCCCTCGGCCAAACGCACATCGAAGTATCCCCGCGCGGGCATGGTCACGCCAAATTCCTGTTCGGCCCGCTCTGCGACCAGATCCTTGATGTCGGTGGCCGCCGCTTGCGCCGCGGCGACCAGAAACACCGGCAGGAACAGCCATCCCAGACGACGCGACCGAACCGGGCTGGAGCGGTGGAAGCTCAGCCGGGGTTTTTGGCGTTTCAGGAATCCGGGCAAGCAAAACATGGTTACTTGATCTGGTTGGCGGTGGACATCATCTGATCAGCGGTTTCGATGGCTTTCGAGTTCATCTCATAAGCCCGCTGCGCGGAAATCAGATCGGTGATCTGCTGAATGATGTTGACGTTGGAATTCTCCAGATAGCCCTGACGGATGACGCCAATACCGGGATCGCCCGGCGCTACCTCGGTGGCTTCACCCGAGGCCGTCGTGGCCTCCAACATGTTGTCACCAATAGGTTTCATCCCAGCTTCGTTCAGGAAGGTCGCCATCGTCAGCTGACCCAGCTCGACCGGGGTCGGGTCATTTTCGATGTAGGCCATAACGATGCCCTGCTGGTTGATCTCAACCTGACGGGTGTTGGTCGGGACAACGATTGCTGGCTCAACCTCATACCCGCTCAGCGACACAAGCTGCCCTTCCGAGCTCAGCTGAAATGTGCCGGCGCGGGTGTAGGCCTGCGACCCGTCGGGACGGTTCAGAATGAAATAGCCCCGCCCTTCGATCGCCATGTCCAGCGGGTTTTCGGTCTGCAGCAGCCCACCCTGACTATTCAGCCGGATGACGCCTGCTGCCTGCACACCCAGGCCCACATCGGTACCGACCGGCCGTGCGGTCCCGTCTTCGGAGGTCAGCGCGCCTTCGCGTTGCAGGGTCTGATAGATCAGATCCTGGAATGCGGCACGGCCGCTCTTGAAGCCGGTGGTGTTTGCGTTGGCGATGTTGTTCGCGATCACGTCGACGTTGGTCTGTTGCGCCAACATGCCCGTTGCGGCGATCCCAAGTGTTTTCATTCTGCCCTCCTGCAGCGGTTCAGGTCACACGACCCAAACGCTGTACGACCTGTTTGGTCAGTTCGTTGGATTCATCCATCAGCCGGATGGATTTCTCATACGCGCGCTGGATGTCGATCATCCGCGTCATTTCGATCACCGGCGATACGTTGCTGGTCTCAACGAACCCCTGTGCCACCCGCACATTTTCCGCCGGCGGCGGAACATCAGCGGCCAGCGGAGAAATGTAGAGACCATTGCCGATCGGTTGCATCAGGCTTTCGGAGTCCACATCGAACAAACCGACGCGGCCCAGCACTGCGCCATCCCCACTGGTGATCGTCCCGTCCGGCGAAATCTCGATATTCTGCCCAACATCATTCGGCAGAACAATCGGCGCGCCACCCGCGTCCAGAATGGCCTGACCACTGGAACTGGTGAGCCGCCCCTCAACATCCACAACCAGACGACCGTTTCGGCTATAGGCGGTCTGACCGTTGGGCGCTTCGAACCCAAGCCAACCATCCCCACTCAGAGCGATGTCCAACGGATTGCCGGTCGGAACGACCGCACCCTGTGCAGAGTCCAGATAGCTACCGCCATCCTGAACATAGCTGACCGGATCTGCATCGCTGCCCTCGGGCGTCGCCTCAACAGCTTCGAACAGGGGGCGGAACGCCTTGAACCCCGCCGTCGATGCGTTCGCCAGGTTGTGCGACGTCGCATCAAGGCTCTTTTCAAGCGCCGTCGCCAAAGACAGGGAAACATAGCTTGTACTACCCATGATCAGTCCCTTTTCCCGAACCCGTTCCGCACAGCCAACCTTGTTAAATCGCACAGCTATTGCAAGAACAACTATTCATCAATACAAGGATTAATACAAGAGTTATCCTCTAAACAAAGAACAAAGCAGTTTCTTCATGCCGACACACCGGATCAGCGTTGCTTTCCTTGCGGCGGTACTTGGCACCGCCCCCCTGGGCTTGGCCACGGCCAAGACCGATATGACACAGGATCTGGCCACCGCTCAGTTCGGCACCCCGGAAGACACATCGCGCAAGGATCTGGATCTGCGACATTGGCCGGAGAACATGTTCCGCGACAACGTCGCGATGCTGATCCGCGAACTCAGCGATGCGCATGGCCCGGAAAAGCCAGCGGTCATGATGAACCTGACCGAGCTCTACCTGTCCCAGATGCTGCTGTTCGAAGCCGAAACCGCCCTTGCCGGCACACGGCCGCAATCCCAGAAGATGAACCAGCGCTACCGGGCGCTGAAGGACGCAACAGCGCTGCTGGCCGGGCGACCACTTGCCGATATCACCACATCGCCGCTGACCTTTGAAATGCGGCCGGACCGATCTTTCTGGCTGACGCTGCACGCCATCGCCGCCAGCGACCCGAAGCTGCTCAAGGAAAACCTGGCGCTTGGCTTTGCGGGCATGGTCTATCAACCAAGGCCAGTGCTGCGCGCGGTTCTACCCTCATTCATCGAGGCCGCCATCGCGCTGGAGAAGAGCCAGCTGGCCAATCAGGCGATCCAGTTGCTGGATGCGATCCCCGATCTGGCGCAGTCACCCGTTGGATATTTTCTGCGTGGTCGCGCGGCGCTGCTTGAGGGCAACCAGAAAACTGCGCTGGGGTTCTTCTTTGAGGGGACAAACGGCTGGGACCGCTATGCTGCGCGTTGCCGGCTGGCCGTCGCAGAAATGGCGCTGGAGAATGGGGCGCATGGCGCGCTTTTGGCCGCACGCGATGTGCTTTCGGAAGGCGTCGACTCCTGGCGCGGCGACAAATACGAATTCGAAATTCTGGACAGCCTGACAGTTGTTTACCGCCGATTGGGCGATCACCGCGGCGGCCTTTTGACCTATGGGCAGATCGTTGCCCGCTTCCCGCTGGATGAAAAGGCGCAGCTTGCCCGCGATGAGGCGGAAAAGCTGTTGGACAAGGTCTATGATGAAGGCGCAGCAGGAAATCTGGCCCTGGCGGAATGGATGGAGATCCATCTGCGGATCCAGCCGATGTTCCGCACCTTTGCCCGCCTGCCCGATCACGTGGAGAAACTGGCTGATCGCGCGCTGAAGCTTGGTGGCACCAGCCTCGCCATCACCGAATACCGGCGCACGCTGAGCCTGCTGGATCTGAATGCCAACAGAATTCCCGCAGACGAACTGACCGAAAAACGCATGCGCGTTCTCTACAAGCTTGCCAACGCGCAGAACCAGGCCGGGCAGTACTTCGACGCGCGCGATACACTCAGCCAGATCGATCCCGCCGAAGATGGCAAATTCCGGGAGAAGGTTTATTCCCTCAAGGCCAAGGTTCTGGCCGAAACCGGTGACGCGGACCTTGTTCTGCGTACCTATGTGGCCAATCCCGACGCCGAACATCTGCGCAACATCGGCAAGGTGCTTGTGCAGGAAGAAAAATGGCATGAGGCCGTCACCTTCTATGATCGCCTCTGGGCCGGTCATTCGGATGAGTTTACCGCCGAAGACGCCACCTACCTGCTGATTGCAGCGCGGCGCATTGGCGATACCAGCACGGCCAACGCCGTCATCGCCAGCTTCCCGGGCCTGACGCAATCCTCTGGTTGGATCAATCTGGCAAAGGGCATTCTTGAACCTGCCGCCGGAATTATGCCGCTCCGCGAAGACGCGGCGTCACGCCGCCTTGAAAGCCTTGAACGCACGCTGCAAAAGGTCAAGGACTCGGGATTTTAATCCTAAAGGCGAAAAACTGCCTGATAGAACAAATCAAAGTATAAAAAACCTCGTTTTCTTTAACCCCCCTTAAATAGCGCTGCTGTACTTCTTTCCATAGCAGGATAACCGCAAGAACAGAGGGGCTATTCGAATGAGCATTTCCAGCGCGCTCCAGACCGGCGTGAGCGGCCTTCAGGCCAACTCCCGCGCCGTGGGAGATATTTCCGAAAACATCGCCAATGCCAATACGATCGGCTATCGTCGCGGTTTTTCACAAATGGTCACCACCACCGCTTCGGGCGGGGATGGAACCGGCGTCCTGTCGGTTGTCGCGACACAGCGGCTCGACATCAACAGCGCGGGCGGTCTGATCTCGACCAACTCGCCCACCGACATGGCCATCGGCGGCAAAGGGTTCTTTGCCGTTTCGCTGCGTCCCAATGAAACCGTGGCAACCAACTACATGCTGACCCGTGCAGGGGCCTTCCTGCCGGATGCGGATGGCAACCTGGTCAACGCCGCAGGCTTCTACCTGGCAGGTTACCCCTACAGCCTGGACGGCACCATCGGGGACATCGATCGCAGTTCCTTTGCGCAGATGCAGACAGTGAACATTGCCAACATTGGCCTGTCGGCTGCTGGCACCACTTCGATCTCCGTCATGGGCAACCTGCCGTCGCAGGATACCGGCCTGGCAACCCCAGGCGCGCCGTTTACCACTTCGTCGGAATATTACACCAACCTCGGTGCGTCCGAACGGGTCAGCTTCTCCTGGCAGCCGACCTCCACGTCCAGCGAATGGGAACTGACCATCAGCGACAATGGCGGCAACCCGATGGGCTCGCTGACCATCACCTTCAATGACTCCGGCGCCGCGGCGGGCTCTCCCGCATCCTACTCGAACATCAATTCGACCGCGACCGCACCGGCCGGATTTGCCTTTGATCCTGCAACGGGCAAAGCAACATTGACCATCGACAACGGCACGACACCGCAGGAGATCGAAATTGACCTCGGCGCTCCGGGGTCGTTCAAAGGCGTCACCCAGTTCGCTGGCGACTTCACTCAGTCCTTTGATCGTGACGGCTCCAGTGTCGGCCAGATGCTGCGCACCGAGATCGACGAAGCCGGTGTTCTGTATGGCGTTTTTGACAACGGCCAGCGCCGCCCGCTTTATGAGATCCCGGTCGCCACGGTGGCAAACCCGAACGGCCTGATCGAGAAGAAGGGCAACGCCTACGGCCTGTCCAGTGACACCGGCGCCTTCATCGCACAGCGCGCCAACACCGGATCCGTCGGGGCCATCAACGCGGGCGCTCTGGAAGCGGCCAACGTGGACATCGCAGAAGAGATGACCGACCTCATCGAGGTACAGCGGGCCTTCTCGACCAACGCAAAGGTCGTCACCACCGTCGATGAAATGATGGAAGAGACCACCCGTCTGAAACGGTAATCTCTGACCGCATCAGGAGCCTGACATGAGCCTAACTAACGCGCTCAATTCTGCCAGAAACGGCCTGACAACCACCCAGGCGATGACGCAGGTCACCGCCGGGAACATCGCCAATGCGATGACCCCCGGCTATGTGCGTCGCGAAGCAATCCTGGTTACACCCAACCCCGAAGTGGGCGGGGCGGTTGTCGGGGCAATCCGGCGCGAGATCGACGCATCGCTGGTGCGCATGTCACGGCTGGAAAACGCCAAGATGGCGCACCACCAGGCCGTTCACGAAGGGCTCCGCGGATATACCATCTATCTGGGACAGGTCGGGGACGGGACGTCCCCGGCCGAAAAGTTCTCGAATTTTCAAACCAGCATGACTGCGCTGGTCAACATGCCGTCCTCGAACGGCGCGCAGACCGCCGCGGTTCTGGCAGCCGAAGACCTGGCGCAATCCATCCGGGGTGCCAGCGAACTGCTGTATACCACCCGGTCCGAAGTCGACATGGAGATCCGCTATGAGGTCGCAGACCTCAATCAAGCGCTCTATGATCTGGCGGCACTGAACCAGAACACCAGCAGCTTCGGAAGCGGCTCCCCCGCCGCGGCCGAATTTGCGGACAAGCGCGACTCGCTGCTGGAGCAGATTTCCAGCATCATCGACATCCGCACCACGGAAACCACCGACGGTGTGGTCAGCGTTTATACCACGGGCGGCGCGGCTCTGCTGGAAGGCAAACAGGTTCAGGACATCACCTATTACGCTGGTGACGGAACCCTGCGCGCCGGAAGCCAGGACATCACCCCCAACCGGGCCGGTGTCCAGGGGCTTGAGCACGGCAGCCTGGTGGGCCTGACTGAGCTGAACCAGGAAATCATTCCTCGCTTCCAGCTGCAGCTGGATGAATACGCCCGCAGCCTGATCCAAAGCTTCGAGAACTCCGACGCGACCCTGGCACCAGGCCAACCCGGCCTTTTCACCGACAATGGCTACGCCTATGACGCCACCAAACTGGAAGGCCTGGCAAGCCGCCTGCGCGTCAATGATTCAGTGCGCGCCGGAACCGGCAGCGAAGTCTGGCGGATGCGCGACGGCCTGGGCGCCACCCAGGAGGGGCAGGCCTCGGACGCGACACAGATTCAGGCCTTCATCGATGCGCTGGCCCTTCCGGCAAACGCGGACCCCGGAACCGGCATTCCAACCGGAACAACGGTCGCGGATTTCGCTGCGGAGTTCGTGACCAGCCAGTCCAACGAGCGCGCCCGCGCTGAAAGCAACTACAACGCGGCAAGTTCAGCCGCAGAAATTGTACGATCCGCCCGGCAGAATGCCGAAGGCGTCAACATTGACGAAGAAATGCAGAAGCTGTTGCTGATTGAGCAGAGTTACGCTGCCAATTCGAAAATGCTGCAGGCGGTGTCCGAGATGCTGGATACTCTGCTTGCCGCCGTCTGAGAGGTGAAGACATGGTTCTGTCCGTTGGCCGCCTGTCCACATTGCAATTGAACCTGACAAACCGGCGCCACGTGTCGACCACGACAACCGCATTGGAAAGCGCGGGTCGCGAAGTTTCGACCGGCCGCCGTGCCGATATTTTCAAGGATCTGGGCCCCCGCGCTGCCGCAGCGCTGAAACTGCGCTCCAACGAGGAGGACACCCAGGCCTATCTGCTGTCCAACGGTGTTCTGGGGAACAAGCTGCAAGCGATGCTGACCTCGACGGATTCCATCCGCGAACGGACGCAAGCGGTTCTGGAATCCGCCCTTGGAAACGCGTCCCGCCCGGTGAACGGTGCCGATACGCTGCAGGAACAAGCCCGCGCCGCGCTGGAAAGCATCGTTGCGACGCTGAACACCAGCTATAACGGCGATCACATCTTTGCCGGGATCGAAAGCAACGAAGCCCCGATGACCCGGTGGAGCGAAACCAACCCCGAAACCGGCCTGTCTCCGAAGGACGTGCTGGAGGGTATCGTGGGCAGCGGCCCGACAAGCGTCGCCGATGTTCAGGCAATGACCGCTGAAATCGACGCGATCTTCGACTCCAGCAACACGGTCAATCCAGAGCGGAACTACGAAGGCACCTATTTCTCGGGCTCCCCGCTGCAGGATGGCTCGGGCAATCCGACCAACAGGGTGACCGCACGCATCAGCCCCGGCCAGGCTCTCGACTATGGCGTTCAGGCGAACGATCAGGGCTTCCGCGACATCATCAAGGGCCTGTCCATGCTGGCCTCGACCGATGTGGCGCAGATTGATGACCCCGAGGCCTATGAGGCCTTCATGAGCCATGTGATCGACGCATTGAGCGCGGGTCAGGAAGGGGCGCTGGATACCTCGGCCCGGATCGGCTTCAACCAGCAGGTGGTCGAAACCGCGGTGACGCGCCTGACCGATCTGTCCCTGGTCCAGCGGACACAGATCGCGAACTACGAAACGGTTGATCCCTATGAGGCCGTCACCCGCATGACCAGCCTCGAAAACCAGCTGCAGGCCAGCTATCAGGTGTCGGCGCGGCTTTCCAACCTGTCGATCCTCAACTACCTGTAATTTCTGGTAAGTTCTGCCACAAATGAAGAAGCCGGGCGTCCTGCCCGGCTTTGTTCTTTAGGCCGGCAGGTTGTACCCCGTGGCCGATGGCATGGACCGGCGCGGCAAGGGCGCCTCCAGATGCTCAGGCGGGCTCAGCTTGTAGCCCCGGCCATGGATCGTCTCGATATACTGACATCCGCTTTCCGCAGCAGCCGCGATTTTCTTGCGCAGCTTGCAGATATAAACGTCGATCACCTTGTCGAAGGGCTGATCCGCGCTCATGCCATAAACGGCATCATAAATGGCGTTCTTGGAAATCACCCGATGAGAGTTCAGCGCCAGGTGCTGAAAGATCGAGTGTTCCCGCTTCGACAGTTTGATCCGGCTGCCGGAAACGATCGGATCGCGACCGTCGAAGAAGGCCGTCAGCTCACCGACCACAACGCTGTCCGCAGCATGGCCGTGGAACCGGCGGATGATCGAATTGATCCGCGACAGAACTTCGCTGCCCTTGATCGGACTGACGATGACATCATCCGCCCCGCTGTCCAGCAACGCCGACGTATCGCGTGAGTTGCGGAAATCCCGCAGAACGATGATCGGATTGGAGCACCCTGCCCCGCGCACCGACCGGATCTGGTCATAAACGGATTCCGACTCGCCGATCAGAATGGCCCGGGTATCAAGGCCCGGCTGGCGAAGTGCGGCCAGGCCGGTCACGAAGAAGTCTTCGGCCACAAACTGTGTTTCCACTCCGACCCCACCAAGCTGTGCCGCAAGAGAGGTGTGACGATCTTCCCTCGGTTCGAAGACATAGGCGCGCATGAACACCTCCCAAAGACTTGTTGCATCAGCGTGTCCCTCATGGATAGCAAGGTCAATTCCTTTATTCAACAATAAATGAGATTTATTCTTAGTTAACGGTTTGAGATAGACTTACTATTCTTGTATATGCTACGCTGCCTTAGGCAAAATGAGCAGGTTTATTCATGATGAAGCGCAAAGATAAATTTCGTTTCTTCAAAGCGGTCTTTCCGCTGTGTGCGGCCCTTTTGGGGGCGGTTCCCGCACTGCTGAGCATGACGCCCGAAGCGCAGGCACAGGTGCGGATCAAGGATATCGCAAGCTTTGAAGGCGTGCGCGAAAACCACCTGATTGGTTACGGTCTGGTCGTTGGCCTGCTGGGCACGGGTGACAAGCTGGCCTCCAGCCCGTTCACCCGCGAGTCCATCAAGGGCATGCTGGAACGGCTTGGTGTTGCCAACCTGGACGCCAATCTGCTGAAGACAAAGAATACAGCGGCGGTGATGGTCACCGCCAAACTGCCGCCCTTTGCACGGCGCGGCGCCCCTATTGACGTCACCGTGTCCTCCCTCGGTGACGCGTCCAGCCTGCGCGGCGGCACCCTCCTTGTCACCCCCCTGTCGGGTGCGGATGGCGAGATCTATGCCGTCGCGCAGGGGGCGATCGCCACATCCGGCTTTCTGGCTCAGGGCAACGCCAGCAGTATCGTCGAAGGCGTGCCGACCATCGCCAAGATCGAAAACGGTGCCATCGTGGAACGCGAAGTCAACTTTGAGCTGGCCGACCTGGACAGCGTCCGTATTTCCCTGCGCACCCCGGATTTCACAACGGCACGCCGCATGCGCAACGCCATCAATGATGCGATGGGTACGGATCTGGCCGAAGTTCTGGACAGCGCCACGGTTGAGGTGTTCATCCCCGGAAAGGACAATGTCCCCGAAATCATCGCCGACATTGAAAACCTGCGGGTACAGCCGGATTCCACCGCCCGTGTCGTGGTGGATGAAAAATCGGGCACCATCGTGATGGGCGCAAATGTCCGGATTGGTCAGGTGGCGATCACCCAGGGCGGCCTGACCGTCCGCGTTGATGAAAGCTTCAACGTCAGCCAACCCGGCCCGGTGAATGTGGGTGGATCCTCTCTGATCGTACCGGGCGCACCGATTTCGATCGGCGGCACCACGGTTGTTGTGCCCGAGACGGAAATCGACATTCAGGAAAATGAGCGCCGCTTTACCATCCTGCAAGGCGACGTCAGCCTGCAAGAGCTGGTGGACGGGTTGAACGCCATTGGCGTCGGCGCGCGCCAAACCATTGCAATCCTGCAGGCCATCAAAGCCGCGGGCGCCCTGCACGCAGATTTGGAGATCATCTGATGAACATCCCCCCGCTCGGCGCAGAAGCCAAGGTCGCCCTTGCCGCCACCCAAGCCGCCACCAACAAAGACGAGGCCCTGGGCAAGAAGTTCGAAGCGGTCTTTCTGACGCAATTCGTGGATCAGATGATGAAGACGGTCGATCCCAGCGCCTTCGGCGGTGAGAAACAAGCCGAGATGTGGCGCTCATTCATGTCCGAGGCGCTGGCTGAACAACTGGCCGAAAACGGCGGCTTCGGGTTCAGTGCGAATGTGACGGACGCGATTTCCGCCTACCAGCGAGGACGCGATGCCACCTAAGAAGAAGACACGGTCGGAGGCGATTTGATGCTGGGACGGCGCAAGTTCAGGTTCACCGAGCGGCTGGAAGCCCGGCTGTCGGGCGAACCCAAAGACATTACCCTGACACAAGAAGACGAAGACAATCTGGATGCGTTCGTGGAGACGCTCAAGGAGGCCGTGCAGCTGCTGCGCACCGAGGTGGATGCGATCAACAATGGCCAGCTTTCGATTGTCAGCGAACTTTATGAAAAGAAGGCCCACCTGCTGAAATGGCTGGAACTGAAGTTGCCGGTCGTGGAACCGTTTCTACCGCATGAACTTGCGCAAAAGAAAAACCTGCACGGCCATCTGGAAGACCTCAAACAGGCAGCAACCGAGGACAGTGAGCTGCTGTCCCGGATGTCGACCGCCGCCCACGCAATTGTGCGAGAGATCGAAAAAACAAATGAACGCAATGGGTTGAGTGGAATCTACGGCAAATCCGGCCAAAAGCTTGGCGACGTTCTGGACGGAGAGTTGCGAATAGATCGCGAGTTCTGAGAGATTTTCCTAAAAAAGAGGATGAAACCTTAACCGGCCTTTAATCTCTGCCACAATATCGACATTACCGAATGAAAAACATTCGGCATCAGTCAGAAAGACTGAAATAATGAGAAGTTGAGGAGAGCATTAAATGTCGTCCATTCTCACCAATAGTTCCGCAATGGTTGCCCTGGCAACCCTGAACGATGTCAACCGTGGCCTGAACGAAACCCAGAACCGTGTATCCAGCGGCCTGGCCATTCGTTCCGGTAAAGAGAACGCAGCCTACTTCGCCATCTCGGAAACGATGTCCGGCGACAGCGGCATGTTCAAAGCCATCAACGAAGGCATGACTTCGACCAAGAACTCGGTTGCGACCGCTCGTCTGGGCGCCGAAACCGTCAGCGACCTGGCCGAAGAGTTCACCGAGCGCGTTGCCTTCGCACAGGGTGACGGCATCAACCTGTCTGACGTTCAGGGCGAACTGGATGCACTGGTCAGCCGTATGACCGCCGCAATCGACCAGTCGACCTTCAACGGCGACGACCTGGTCAACGGCACCGCAACGGTTACCGTGATCTCCGGTATCAGCCGGTCTTCGGGCAGCTTCGCAACCACCAACCTGACCTTTGACCAGGTTGACCTGGGCGCAATCCGCGACACCCTGGACGGTATCGATCTGTCGACCTCGACAGACCTGGCCGCCGACCTGGTGACCGCAGAAGGCGCGCTGGCGGATGCGATCACCGCGTCGACCGAACTTGGCGTTACTGAAAAGACCCTGGACGGCCAGATGGAATTCCTGGGCGCCCTGACCGACACCCTGGATTCGGGCGTTTCGGCAATGGTTGACGCCAACATGGAAGAGGAAGCGGCACGTCTGCAGGCATATCAGGTCCAGCAGCAGCTGGCCACGCAGTCGCTGTCCATCGCGAACCAGGCACCTCAGAACATCCTGAGCTTGTTCCGTTAAGCACCGTCGCGCCGGGCTTGACCCGGCGCGCTCGTGGTTTCGTAACGAGTGATGTTGTTCATTCTCGGATAGAGAAGCCCGGTTCGACACCCTCCAGTCGAACTGTGCCGGCCACCATGCTCTCGGTGGTCGGCATTTTGCGTTCAGCCCGCCATCGGCACGGGCTGCGCCAGCGGATCATCAACCCCCGCCTCCAGCAACATGCGATAAACCTCGGCAAAGCTGGTATCGGCGGGCGTCTTGTCCGCGCGTTGCTGGGACAGAAACGCATCAGCCTCTTTGAAGAACCGGACCGAAGCGTCGACCTCGGGATCCGTGCCGATCCGATACGCGCCCACGCGGATCAGTTCCTCCATGTCGGCATAGCGCGCCAGCGCCTGTCGCGCTTTGCTCATCACCTTGTACTCTTCGGGTGAATGGCAATGGGGCAGCATGCGTGAGATCGAGCGCTGCACGTCGATGGCCGGGAAGCGGTTCTGCTCGGCAATGCGGCGGTCCAACACGATATGCCCATCCACGATGCCCCGGATGGCATCGGCAATCGGTTCATTCATGTCGTCGCCATCCACCAGAACCGTGTAGATCCCGGTGATGTCCCCCTCCCCTTCGCGGCCGGGCCCGGCCCGTTCCAGAAGGTGCGGCAGCTCGGAAAACACGGTCGGGGGATAGCCGCGCGTCGTGGGCGGCTCCCCACTGGACAGGCCGATTTCCCGCTGCGCCATGGCAAAGCGGGTCACGCTGTCCAGAAGCAGAAGAACCTGACGCCCCGTGGACCGGAAATGCTCGGCAACAGAGGTCGCGGTCCAGGCCGCCTGACGCCGCAGAAGCGGTGCCTCATCCCCCGTGGCCACCACGACCACCGACCGCGCCATACCTTCCTCACCCAGATCTTCCTGAATGAATTCACGGACTTCGCGTCCGCGCTCCCCGACCAGACCGAACACGACCACGTCCGCATTGGTATTGCGGGCCAGCATGGCCATCAGGGTAGATTTACCGACACCCGACCCCGCAAAGATGCCCATCCTCTGCCCGCGGCAAATGGGGGTGAACAGGTCGATACACTTGATCTGCGTTTCCAGCTTCTCCCCCACCCGGCGGCGCTCGAACGCACCCGGCGGTGGCGCCCGACGGGCCAGCCGCTTGCGGCTGCGGGGTTGGCGCGGCGTATAGGACAAGGGCCGCCCCAACGCGTCCACGACCGTTCCGATCCAGCTGTCATCGGGGCTGATTGCATCATCATGATGCAACAGCTCAACCTTGTCGCCCACGGCAACGCCATCCCAGCTGCCATAGGGCAGCAGCTGCAACTCGCCATCGCGGGCCCCGATGACTTCGCCGTCGATCACCCCATGACGACTGGTGATCCGGCACCGCTGCCCGATCCCGGCCGCCCGCTCCAGCCCTGACGCACAGAGGGTCAGGCCGACAATGGACTTCACACGCCCCGTTATTCTTGTGCTCTCCAAGGAATAAACCTTGCTCTTCAAAGTTGAAAAAGTGGCACTCATAAGAATAAACCCCTGTTATTCTTTGGATCGACTGCTATACTTGCTGACAATCGGTCAGGAGTCCATGATGAATTTCGGCGAAACAAACCTGTTCAAGCTTGCCTCGCACCGCCTGCAATGGCTGTCCGACAGACAACGGGTGCTGTCGGAAAACATCGCCAATGCGGATACGGCCGAATATCGCGCACGGGATGTCGAGAGCTTTCAAAGCTACCTGCTGAACGCCCAAGGGGCTGAGACCCTGCCAAGCGCCGAAGTGCGCGAGACGAAAACACTCTGGGGCGAAGACCTTTCGGGCAATAACGTCGTTATCGAAGAACAATTGATGGAAGCATCGTCTACTGCGGGACAATACAAGCTTGCTGCCGGCTTGTATCGCAAAGCGCACCAGATGATGATGTCTGTAGCGGGCGGCTAAGACATAGGAAGCTGAACGGATGGATTCTCTCAAATCAATCTCAACCATCGCGGCCAGCGGCATGCGCGCCCAGTCCGAGCGCCTGCGCGTGGTGTCCGAAAACGTTGCCAACTCGAACACCACGGCGGACATGCCGGGCGGGGACCCGTATCGCCGCAAGGTCATCTCCTTTGGCACGGGGTTCGACGAGGCCACCGGCGCGGCGATTGTCCAGGTGTCCGACATTGATCGCGACATGAGCAACTTCCGTCTGCTCTTCGACCCGTCGCACCCCTCTGCCGACGAAAACGGTTACGTCAAGCTGCCGAACGTGAACCCGCTGATTGAGATGAGCAACATGCGCGAAGCGGCCCGTAGCTATGAAGCAAACCTTTCCATGCTGGAGAATGCCAAGCAGATGCGGCAGCTCCTGATTGACCTCTTGCAATAACAACAGGTGACCCATGGCCGATTTTAACGCTGTCCGTTCCGCCTTTGCCGTCCAGAACGCTTACACCAACACCCGCGCCCTGAAGGGCGACGAAGCCAAGAACGCAGATGCGTCACAGGGCAGCCAGGGTGGCGAGTTTTCGCAGATGGTTGCCCGTGCGGCGACCAATGCCGCCGATACCGTTCGCAAGGGCGACGCCACCGCCGTTGCCGGCCTGACCGGCCAAGCCGGACTGCAACAGGTTGTCGAAGCGACGATGGCAATGGAAAGCACCGTCCGCGTGTCGGTCGCTGTCCGTGACAAACTGGTCGAAGCCTATCAGGAAATCATGCGTATGCCGATCTGATCCGCATACGCCACACTTTGAACCGGAGAGCCCTACGTGGACGCCGTCAGCACATACGAAATTATCCGTCTGACGATCATGGCCGTCCTCGCTGGTTCGGCTCCGGTTCTGGCCGTGGCCTTGCTGGTTGGTCTGGTCATCGCCTTTGTTCAGGCCCTGACCCAAATTCAGGAAATGACCCTGACCTTCGTGCCGAAGATCGTTGCGATCTTTGCGACACTGGCTTTCTCCCTCCCCTTCATCTTCGGAACGCTGTCGCGGTTGTCCGCCCAGATCTTTGATCTGATCGCCAGCGGCAGCGTGTGACCGTGGGCGTGTGGCACCGACTTCTGGCCACCCTCATCGGCATCGCCGCCACAGGCGCTGTTCTGGCGATCTCCTGGCCGGCCCAGGCCGAACTGTGGTCGGGCTTCTATGGGTCCTCAGCCCCGCAGCGTGAAACCACCCGCAGCGCCCCACGGCACCAAGGCCCGTCAGGACCGCGCGCGGCGATTGAGGACAGCACCGTCTGCATCGCAGAGATCCTGGAGGCGCAAAGCCGGTATGGCATCCCGGACAATCTGCTGCTGGCCATCGGCATTCAGGAGGCCGGGCGCTACGGTGACCGGGGGCTGACGGTCTGGCCCTGGGCGGTAAACGCCGAAGGCAAAGGCGCCTTCTTCGCAACGCAGGGTGATCTGCTGGCCTGGGTCAAGGGCAAGCAGGCGCAGGGGATGCAATCCATCGATGTCGGATGTATGCAGGTCAACCAGCTCTGGCACGGGCGGGGCTTCGCCTCGCTGGAAGAAGCCGTCACGCCGCGGGCAAATGTCGACTACGCGGCCCGTTATCTGCTGGGCCTTTATCGCGAGGAAGGCGACTGGTGGCAGGCCGCGGGCCGCTATCATTCCTCCACGCAGAAGTTCAAGGATATCTACCTTGGCCATCTGGCCCGGAACCACAAAGTGGCGAACGCCAATCTGGACCGCTTTCTGACCTTGCTGGACTGGCAGGGCGACGTGCCCACTGTGGAAACCACCCTGACCACCGCCGCAGCGGCCCCAAAGCCCACGGTGTTCTGGGGCACCGGCCTGACCACCGAAAGTGACGAAGTCCGGAGCGAGAGCTTCTCGATCTATTCGACACAACCGATCCGCCCCTATCTGCCTGATTATCAGGAAAACTTCTGAGGACTGCATGAGCGCAAGAGATGTGAATACGCCGCAAATCGCGATCCCTGACTGGCTGCGCAACGGGCTGAAGAACCGTGACGTGGCCTTCGCCCTGGGCGTTGTGATGATCCTGGCGATGCTGTTCATCCCGCTGCCCCCGTTTCTGCTGGACTTCGGTCTGGCGATCTCGCTGTCGCTGGCGGTTCTGATCCTTATGGTGGCGCTCTGGATCCAGACCCCACTGGATTTCAACAGCTTCCCGACCATCCTTCTGGTCGTGACCATGCTGCGCCTTGCGCTGAATGTTTCCTCCACCCGCCTGATCCTCAGCGAAGGTCACACGGGCACCGGGGCCGCAGGCAAGGTGATCGAAGGCTTCGCGGGTTTCATTGTCGGTGGCGACTATGTCATCGGCATCGTGATCTTCATCATCCTTGTGACCATCAACTTCATCGTGATCACCAAGGGTTCGACCCGGATCGCCGAAGTTGCGGCCCGTTTCTCGTTGGATGCGATGCCGGGCAAGCAGATGGCGATCGACGCCGATCTGGGTGCCGGGATCATCGACGAAGACGAAGCCCGCTCGCGCCGCAAGGTGCTGGAAGAGGAAAGCTCGTTCTTCGGCGCGATGGATGGTGCCTCCAAATTCGTGCGTGGCGATGCCGTCGCCGGTATTATCATCACCCTGATCAACGTGGTGGGCGGCATCCTGATCGGCATGACGTCACATTCGCTGAGCATCAGCCAGGCCGCCGCGAACTATACCGTTCTGACCATTGGTGACGGGCTGATCACCCAGATCCCCGCGCTGGTCGTGTCGCTGGCAGCGGGCCTGCTGGTCACCAAGGGCGGCACAAAGGGTGCGGCAAACGAAGCGGTGCTGAGCCAGCTTGGCAACTTCCCGCGGGCGCTCTACATGGCTGCCGCGCTTTGTTTTGGTGTTGGCTGGCTTCCGGGCTTCCCGCTGGCCGTGTTCCTGCCACTGTCTGCCGCGATGGCGGCGATGGGCTACATGATGCAGCAGTTCAACGCTGAAAAGGAACGGGCCGAAGCCGCAGCAGCCGATGCCGATGCCATCGCCCCGCCTTCGGAGGACACAGTGGCCGACATGCTGCGTGTGGATGATGTGCGGCTGAACCTTGGGGCCGGGCTGGTGCCGCTGATCACCTCGTCCGACGCCGCCCTGCCCGGCAAGGTGCGCAGCCTGCGCAATCTCTTCATCAAGGACTTCGGCTTTGTCCTGCCGCCGGTGCGGATCAAGGATGACGCCAACCTGCCCAGCAACACCTACTCCATCTCGTTACAGGGGGTGGAAACCGCACGCGGCGAGGTGCGTCCGATGATGATGATGGTCATCGACCCGTCCGGTGCCCCGATCGAATTGCCGGGTGAACAGACCCGTGAACCCACCTTTGGCCTGAACGCGGTCTGGGTGGATGAGGCCCGCGCCTCCGATGCGGAACTGCAGGGGCTGACCGTGGTGGACCCCGAAAGCGTGGTCACGACCCACCTGACCGAGGTGATCAAGGAGCATATGCCCGAGATCCTGACCTATGCAGCCACCCAGGAGCTGATCGAAGGACAGTCCAAGGAATACCAGAAACTGCTCAACGACAGCAGCAGCTCTTCTCCGTCCGTGATGCTGCAACACGTTCTGCAATCGCTGCTGTCCGAACGGGTGTCGATCCGCAATCTGCCCCGGATCATCGAAGCGGTTGCCGAAGCTTCGGCCACGACCCAGAACATCCGCGCCGTAGTTGAACATGTCCGCACCAAGCTGGCAAAGCAGATCTGCCAGGCGCTGGCCGACCCGCAAGGGTATGTTCCGGTGATCACCCTTGGATCGGACTGGGAACGTGAGCTGAGCAATTCCATCACCAATACCAACGGGGAAGAGACTTTCCTGATGTCCCCCCAGCGGGTGCAGGAGTTCGTTCTGGCGGCCCGTCAGGAAATCCAGAAATTCTCGTCCGGCGATCATTGGCCTGCTCTGCTGGTGTCCCCCGCGACACGGCCCTATGTCCGGTCGATCTTTGAACGCGTCAGCCCGATGACGCAGGTGATTTCCCACAATGAGGTTCACCGCAAGGCGTCGTTGCGGACCGTCGGCAATGTAGGCAACTGATCATGGCGCTGGACGCCTATGTCTCAAGCGTGATCTTCGGCTACATGTTGGTCGTCGCCCGCATCGGGTCGGCGTTGATGTATATGCCCGCGTTCGGCGAAACCCAGATCCCCGTGCGTCCGCGCATGGCCTTTGCCCTTGTCCTGTGCGCTGCCATCTACCCGGTCACGCCCATTCAGGCCCAGATGCCGGATGAACCGATGCTGATGCTGTCGATGCTGGGCGCAGAGGTGCTGATCGGTCTCTGGATCGGCCTGACGGCACGGGTGCTGCTGTCAGCGATGCAGTTTGCCGGATATCAGGTTGGGCAGGTCTCGGGCCTTGCCAATGCCTTTGGCCCGGCGCTTGGCTCTTTCGAAGGGGCGACGCTTGTCGCCACCATACTTATCCTTGGTGCGATTGCCGCTATCTTTGCCACAGACGCCCATCACCTGATCCTGCGGGCCCTGCTGGACAGCTATGCGATCTTCCCGCCGGGGCACATTGTTGCGGGCGGGCTGGCACAGCAGATCGTAAAAGCCGGCAGTCACAGCCTGTACATCGGGACCCTCGTTGCCGCGCCGTTCTTTGTCATGGGGGTCGTGCTGAACCTTGGCATGGGCCTGGCCAACCGGATGATGCAACAGCTGCCGGTTTTCTTTGTTGCCGCCTCCATTCTGATTGCGGTCGGGCTGTTCGTCCTTGCCGCCGCGATCCCTTCCATGCTTGAATTCTTCTTGCAGGACTTCGTCGACTGGCTTGGCGATTTCCGATTGTGAGGTGGCATGAGCCAACAGGACAGCGACGAATCCAAACCACACGAACCAACCGAGAAACGGCTGCGAGACGCCCGTCGGAAAGGGGATGTGCCCTCCTCCCGCGAGACCGGGAACATGATGGTGGTCGGCTCGCTGCTGATGATCGTGGTCTTCGCGCTGCCCTGGCAGGCCGGAAACCTTGCAGATGCCCTTGCCGCGATGATCGACGCGGCCGGCCGCACGCCAGTCAGCTATGGTCAGACAGGCGTGTTCGAGCTGAACAAACTGACCCAGGAATTCACCCTGTCGGTGGTGCTGACGCTGCTGCCCATCTTTGGCCTGCTGATCCTCGGGGCCATCGCCGGGGTGCTGATCCAGGGGGAAACCGTTGTTTCGCTGGAGCGGATCAAGCCGAAACTTTCGAAAATTTCGCCCAAGGAAGGGTTCAAACGCCTGTTTGGCGGCACTGCCCTGATCGAGTTTCTGAAGAACCTGCTTAAGGTTCTTGTGGCGGGGACCCTTGCGCTTTGGGTCACCAACACGATGGTCCGCGACATGATGACGGGCATCGGTTTCCTGCCGGAAAACCTGCCCGGATACCTGCTTGAATCGGCCCGAAAGCTCCTGATGGCCATGGCGGCCTTTCTTGTACCGCTGGCCATCGCGGACATCATCTGGCGGCGCTATGAATGGCGCAAGAAACAGATGATGAGCCACAAGGAGCTTCAGGATGAGATGAAAGAGGCCGAAGGCTCGCCTGAATTGCGTGCCAAACGCGCCCGTGTGCGTCGCGAACAATCGCGCAAACGGGTGGCTCTGGCTGTGCCCCAGGCCAGTGTGGTGCTGACCAACCCGACACATTTTGCCGTGGCCCTGAAGTATGAGATGGGCGCGGATATCGCGCCGGTCTGTGTTGCCAAAGGCGCCGACAACATGGCCCACCGGATCCGGGAGCTGGCGCATGAGCATGAAGTTCCCGTGCTGGAAAACAAGCCGCTGGCGCGAGCGCTTTACGACAGCATCGAAGTTGATGAGGTCATTCCGGTAGAACACTGGGAAGTGGTGGCCGAGATCATCGGCTTCGTGATGGATCTGCGCAACAACAACACGCGGCGCAATCCTCCCGAAGGGTCGTCGCTTCGGACCGACTGATCCGGTCCGAAGCCCTGTTCGCAAGGATCAGTTCAGGCGGATACCTGTCAGATCCTGATCCCCCGGCAGCTGTGACCGCTCGAGGATGATCTTTGACACGGCCCGCGCCCGGACCGGGGACATCTTGGCCAGGATCGGCGCGGCGATACGCGGCTTCATCGTGCCCAGAACCATGATCGTCGTCTCAATGTCCATGTCATCCATGATCCGTGCCGCGTCGGCGGGCTTCATGTTGCGATAGAATTCGACCAGACGATCCAGGTCTTCGGTCTTGGCCGCTTCGACACGTGCCAACAGATCGCCAATCGCGCCCTGCAGCTCCAGCAGGTGGGATTTTTCGATCTGCAGCTTTTCCCGTGCCAGCGCCAGCTCCGACTTCCGGCTTTCCAGATCAGCCCGCTGTGCGGCCACCAGCTCGCGTTCATGCGCCAGAGACTGCAGAACCTCTTCGGGCGTCTCGCATTCGCCCATTGTTTCGGACAGGCCCTCGACAATCGGCGGAATATCTTCGGCCGGTTCTGCCTCCTTGCCTTTGTCCTCTTCGACCGCCGCCGCCATCACCATGGGATCCGCAGGCTGCAGATCTTCGGCCCGGAACGGAGACAAGGGAACCGAAACAGCCGCCTTGGCGAACAGGGTAATCCCCAGCCCGCCAAGCAGCAGTTTTCCGCGTAGTCCACGCATCATGGCTTACGCCCTCGATTCAGTGCGCGACGCGTCGAAGAACATGCGAACCAGGTCCCGCTTGTCACCCACCAGATGCATTCCCGGCATCTTCGGATGATGCACACGGCGGCTGGCGAAGGCCGGTTCTTCGTCCTGCGCCTCTTGTTCGGCACGGGCAAACATACCTGCCTGTTCCTGCGCTTCGGCGTGTTCGATATTTTCGCGCATCTGGTCGACAGAGGCTTCGGTTTTGTCCACCGCAGTTGAGAACTCCTGCACCAGCGGTTCAAGCTCCTTGAGCGCCGCCATCAGGGTCTGAACCCGACGGGAAACAGAATAGCCATAGGCGATCGAGCCCAACAGAAGTGCGATGATGATGCCATCAATGATTGTTGCGGCCATTTTCTGCCTCCTCTTCATGTTCAAGTTCTTCGGTGATCTGCAGCGCCGCGGCGCCATTGTTCCGTTTGCCCAGAACGGCCCGGAACATGGGAACATTGGCGCATGTGATTGTCGCCTCGTGCCCGTCTTCGACAAACAGGTCGATCGTTGTGCCCTTGTTCCAGTCCATGATGGTCTGGATCGGCACTTCGATCTCTGCAAAAACCGCTTCCAGCTCCAGATGCGCGCGCTCAATCTGCGATGACAGCTGCTCCCGCCAGACCGAGCCGCCGTCATTGCGTTCTCCGAAGTGGATTTTACCCAGCACGCCGCGGATCGGTTCCAGTGCGTCATAGGGCAGGATCACGTCCATCTCACCCGTGTGACCGGCCATCGCGACAGAGATTTTCATCCGGACGCAAAGGCTGGCGGGTTGCGCGACATTCAGCGCGTCAATTTCCGTTTCAATCGCGCTCAGATCGAAACGGGAATCGGTCACGACAGAGAAGCTGCGCTCCAGCTCTTCCAGGATCAGCTTGGCAAGCTTCTCGCCAAAGCCCCGCTCGATGGCGGTAAAGTCGCCGGTTTCGCGCGGGACCAATTGCTTGGCCTCACCGCCGAGCATCAGTTCAAGCCCGGCCATCAGCATTGTGCTGTCCATTACCAGAAGGAACTCCCCTTCCAGCGGCTCACCGCCACAGACCGCATAAATCGCCGGGCTGGGCAGGGATTCCATGACCTGCGCCAAAGGGGTGTAGTCCAGCGCGCTCAGCGAGGCTTCGCTGTTCACCCGCACAAGATCCGGCACCGCCACGGCGATGTTTTCGGCCAGACGCTCCCCGATGATGTCCAGCATCGGCATCCGTTCAAAGCTGAAATCGGACAGCCGGATGATCTCGTCGATCAGGTTGCCCTTCTGCTCTTCGATTTCCTGTGGTGTCAGGATCCGGTTCATCGAAACACCCCTATTGCACGATCAGGTCGTTGATCAGGATTTCTTGCGGCAGATCGTTGCCCACCGCGGCCCGCGCACGTTTCAGCAGTTCGGCCTTAACGTGAAGAATGCCGGCCATGCCGCGCACATCCGCTTCGGTCAGACCGCGCAGATAGCCATTGAACAGATCCCGCATGAAGGGTTCGCGTTCACGCACCAGAGCGGCAGCGCCTGGATCCGTGCGATAGACCATGATCAGGCTGACTTTCAGAAAGGCCTTGGTCGGCGCACCACGGGCGTCAAACCCCTGGATGTTGGTCATGATATCCCCGAAGTCGAGAAGACCATTGTCGACCAGCTCGCCATCCTCACCCTTCTTGGCGCTGTCGTCTTTACTCTTTTCCTTGTCCTTCTTCAGGGCCATCGCCTGCTCGGCGGGATGCCCCTCCTTGGCCAGCGGATCGGTCACGCCACGATCACTGGACTTGACGGACTCATATTCGCTGCCGGAATCTTCGGATTTTTCGTCCACATAGTCCGGTTCATAGGAAGAGGCGTCTTCGATGTAGGCCATCCGGGCAAGGAAAAAGCCGCCGCCCAGCGAGACAATCGACATCAGGGCAGCCGCGACCAACATCTTCTTCGAAGATTTGGCCTTGCCCTCAGCGGCAGGATCGGCCGCCAGATGCTCCTCATCCGCCTTTTTCTTGGTCTGCGCTGGTTTCGCCATGGTTAAAACTCTATCAATCCTTCATTACTATATTCATGTGTTTTTCTTTCTTTTGCAAGATTAGATATGGATATTTACTTGCGATAAACTTTTAAGGTAAGGTTTTACAAGGATAGACAAAAACCTCCGAAATACGGTGAGCAGTGTGCCGAACATAATCAACAACCTCATGGGCCTTGGACGTCAGCGGCTGCTTGTTCTTGGCGGAACGCTTGCGGCGATGCTTCTGGCGATCCTGTTCGGCCTGGGTGCGGTCACATCGCCGGACTATTCGCCGCTCTATCGAAATCTGTCGTTGACCGCCGCCAATTCGGTCGAGGCGACCTTGTCCAGCGCCGGCTTCAACGTTCAGCTGTCCGAAGATGGCACCAGCGTTCTGGTCCCGCGCGAAGACATGGTGCGCGCCCGTATGGTGCTGGCCGAAACCGGCATCCCGATCGACGGCGAACCCGGCTGGGAACTGTTTGACGAAAGCAACGGTCTGGCGATGAACTCCTTCCTGCAGAAGGTGAACAAGCTGCGCGCCATGGAAGGTGAACTTGCCCGCTCGATCCAGACACTTGACGGCGTGCAAAGCGCGCGCGTCCATCTGGTGTTGCCCGAACGAGAGCCCTTTGCCCGCGAAACCCCGATGCCGCGCGCCTCGGTTGTGGTTCGCCCGGTGCCCGGTCGCTCCGTCTCGCGCAAGCAGGCCAATGCGATCCGGAACCTCGTGTCCTCGGCCGTAGCCGAGCTGGATCTGGCGCGCGTTACCGTTCTGTCTGCCAGCGGCGAAACCATTCTGGCCGAGAGCCCCAATGGAGACAGCCAGGTCACGATGCAATCGAACAAGGTCGCCATCGAAGACCGCCTGTCGCGTGAGATCCAGGAGATCCTGACCGCACGGGTTGGCGCGGGGAATGCCCGTGTTCATGTCAACGTCGAACTGACCACGCAGCGCGAAGTGATCGTTGAGCAGAGCTTCAACCCCGAGCAACAGGTTGTCCGCTCGACCGAAAACAAGACCGAAAGCCAGGCAGGCACGGAAACCGGCGGCAACGTAGGCGTTGAAAACAACATCCCTGCCGCGCTGGCCGAACCCAATGGCGGAGCGTCTTCGCAGCGGTCGAAGTCCGGTGAAACGGTAAACTATGAAATCGGCAACACCCGCCGCGAAATTGTCCGCGAAGCGGGCGATGTGCGCCGCCTGTCCGTCGCAGTGCTGGTCAACGGCATCTACAATGTGGATGGGTCCGAAGTGTCCTATGCCGAACGTACGCCCGAAGAGCTGAATCGCTTGGCAGAACTGGTGAAAACGGCGGTCGGCTTCGACACCGGCCGCGGTGACAGTGTTTCGGTCGATAGCATGCGCTTCATGGACTATTCGATGGATGTGGGCGAACCGGTTTCCCTGTCGATGACCGAACAGCTGGCCAACAATATCGTCCCGATCGTGCGCGGACTTCTGGCCCTGCTTCTGGTGGGTCTGATCCTGATCCTTGGCGTACGGCCGATGCTGGGCCACCTCAGCGAAAGCCGCGATCCGGAGCTGCCCGCACCCGACAATGCAGACGCCATTGCGCTGGACGCCAAGACACCTGAAGCCGCTGACGGCGGCGCCCTACCCGTTCCCGAGACCGAAGCGACGCCAGAGCCGGAAAACATCAAGCCCGTCAACGCCTTCGACCCTGCGTCCGAAGACGGCAACCATGAATACATCGAAACCATGGGCATTCGCGGCAACCTGTTGAAGGCGCGGGTGGATGCGATCCAGAAGATGGCCGACGACAAACCCGATGAGGTCCTGCGCGTGCTGCGGTCCTGGCTGATGACTGAGGCGGACGCGTGATGGAACTCAACCTGCGCAACTTCGACGCCGAATTCGAGCCCATCTCGCTGACTGGCGGGGGCGGCGACAAGGAACGCCCCACCCGCATGTTCACCGAGGCAGAGTTCGAAACATTGATGCGGGACACCCGCGAAGCAGCATTGGCCGAAGGCCGCGCTGTTGGCGCTGCCAAGGCGAAGGCGGAACTGGAAGAGACCGCAACCGCCAAGGCCGCACAGGTCGCCGATGAGATCAGTCAGGCGCTGTCAGAACTGGCCCTGCGCGACTCCCGGCAGCGTCAGGACATGGAAAAGGATATCGTTGATCTGCTGCTTGGCGCATCAGAACGCATCCTGCCGGAATTTCTGAGCACTTTCGGGGCCGATCTGGTGACGGAAAAGGTGCGGTCCGGCCTGCGTCTGGCTGCCAGCAGCACGTCGCTGTCCATCCATGTCTCGCCAAAAATCGAACCGTTGATCCGTGACCGGATGCCAGAATGGACGCAACACGGTCTGGAAGACCTTGAAGTGCGGATCATAGCCGACCCCCACCTGTCTGACACGGCCACCCGCCTGGACTGGCAGAATGGACACCTGAACTACGACCTCGACCGTGTGTGCAACGATGTCCTCTCCTTGCTGCGCGAAACCGCCCAATCCCTGAACGGGCAACTCAAGAAGGCTGAATAGATGCTGGAATCTGACTCCCAAACCGCCGCCACCGCTGACGCCGCGGACGCCGAAGCGGCAGTCGATACCGCCGCTCACGAAGATGCGGCTCGCCCCACTGACGAAGACGGGCGCAACATTGATGCCATCTTTGGCGTCAAGCTGGATGTCCGGGTTGTTCTAGGCCGAAACCGGATGCCGGTATCGGAACTGCTGAACCTGACCAAGGGATCGGTCATCGAGCTGGACCGCAAGGTCGGGGAACCCGTGGACGTGATGATCAACGATCGCGTCGTGGCCCGCGGCGATCTGGTCAAGGTCAAGGGGGACATGATCGGCGTCGCCCTTCGGGAAATCGTCAAGGACTTCGTGCCCGGCATCTGACGCATGACCCTGCCCTTCCGGATAAAGCGCTCTCAGGGATGGCTGCTTGCTCTTGCAGGCGGCCTGTTTCTGACGGCCGGCGGTGCAACCGCCCAAGAGGTGGACCTGGGCGGTTTCATCCGTGACCTGTCCACCAACCTTGGCGGCGTGGAACCCGGAAGCGAAGAAGGCACCAGCCTCTCCGGACGGCTGATCCAGATCTTTGCCCTGATCACGGTGCTCAGCATCGCGCCGGGGCTGCTGGTCGTCGCCACCAGCTTTACCCGCTTCGTCATCGTCTTTTCGATGCTTCGCTCGGCTCTGGGCCTGAACCAGACACCACCCAACATGGTGTTGAACGCTATGGCGCTTTTCATGACGTTCTTTGTCATGCAGCCCGTGTTCGATGACGCGTGGACCGGTGGGCTGCGCCCGCTGATGACCAATTCGATCACCGAAGAACAGGCCCTGCGGGAAATCTCCAAGCCGTTCAAAAGCTTCATGTTTGCCAACACCCGCGAAAAAGACCTGGCCCTCTTTCGCGAAGTATCCGGCGAGGCCCAAGCCGATACCCCGGTGGCCGGCCCCGAAGACATCGGCTGGCGTGTCCTTGTGCCGTCTTTCATGATCTCGGAACTGCGCCGCGCCTTCACCATCGGCTTCCTGATCTACCTGCCCTTCATCGCCATCGACCTGATTGTTGCATCAGTCCTGATGAGCGCCGGCATGATGATGCTTCCCCCGGTGATCGTATCCTTGCCGTTCAAGGTGATTTTCTTTGTCCTGATCGATGGATGGTACATGCTGGCGGGGTCCTTGATGGAATCCTACATTCCATTTGCGGGCGGATAGCCTCGACCCCGGGTTTTCCACAAGAATTTCCTGAACTATCCTTGCATTTAAAGAATAGTTTACGGTAGTTTTAACTCAAATCAGCGTCAGCAAGGAGAGAGTCGGACCGCAATGCAACACTTCTCGCCATTCCGGAAGACACCTCCGCTGTCGGGCGCACAGAAGTCCGCGATCCTTTTCCTGTGCCTGGGTGAAGAACGCGGCGGCGCGCTGATGCAACAGCTGGACGTGACCGAAATCCGCAAGATCACCAGCGCCATCTCAAAGATGGGCGAGGTGCGCGCGGAAGTGGTCGAAGAGATCATGCAGGAGTTCGGCCAGAAGGTGAATGACTACGGCGGCGTCACCGGGTCCATCGACGCTGCGCGCGGCCTGCTAAAGGAATTCCTGCCGGATGACCGCGTTGGCGAAATCCTTGAAGAAATCCAGGGCAATTCCACCGGAAACGTGTGGGATGACCTGTCTGCACTGGACGAAAAGCAACTGGCGGATTTCCTGCGCCGGGAACACAATCAGACCGTCGCGGTGATCATGTCTAACCTGAAGTCGGACACGGTCGCCAAGGTTCTGCCCCTGATGGGTCAGGAACGTGCAACGGACCTGGTGGAACGGATGCTCGACACCCAGGAGCTTCCTGCTGAGGCGCTGCAGAACATCGAGGACAGCCTACGCCGCGAGATCCTGGCCAACGCCAGCAAGGATTCCGGTGCGAAAGTCGAAAAACAACTGGTTTCGATCTTCAACAAGCTGGACGAAAAGCTGTTCCAGAGCATGTCCACGGAGCTGGAAAAGCGGGTTCCGGATCAGTTCCGCGCGATCAAGCAGAAGATGTTCGTCTTCGACGACCTGATCAAGCTGCCCCCCAACACGCTGGCCAAGGTCATGCGCGAAGTCACAGGCAAAACGCTGCCGCTGGCTTTGCGGGGCGCCAAAAAGGAAGTGCGCGAGTACTTCCTGAACTCGATGCCTGCCCGTTCGCGCGATATGTTGCAGGACGAGATGAAAGCCATGGGCGCGGTCAAGTTCAAGGACTCCAAAGACGCGCAGTCCTATATGGTCGAAGCCGCCCTGCGCCTTGCGGCGGACGGCGAAATCGAACTTCCCGAGGAAGATGACGGCGAAGAGATGATCGAGTGATCCCCGATCCGGGGATCAACGATAAAGCGACGCCGCCGAATAGCTGATCGTCGGCAGATTGATGGTCGCTGGCACGAACTGTCCACCCAAGCTCACATTCTGCAGAACCGACAGCGCCATGCTGCTTGCAGCCCATTGTGGCGGGTTCAGAACATCCGAAATGGCCACGTAGCGCGCCATGAGACGCTCCTGCTCGGCCGGATCGCTCAGCTTGCTCAGGTCGTAACGTCGCTCAAGCTCGCGCTTTTGCATGTCGACATCAACCGCCGCCATTTCCTCGGGCAGGTTGAGTGCAACACGGAAGAATTCCGCCAGGTCCGGGTCCTTCAGAACGTCGAACCAATTGTCAATTTCGCCAACTTCTTCGCGGAAATGCAGCACGGTCCCCACGGTCTCGTTCTGGGCGTCGTTCTCATTGATGAAAACCCGGTTGTAGTAGCGATCCACGATCGCATCCTGCCACGAGGCGTCGGAAAAGTTCGGAACTTGTGGTCCCGAACTGGTCACGAAGGCCAGGGACGCGTGGATTTCACCAAATCGGCCGTCTGTCAGGCGGTTCACCAGCGCAGTTTCGTCACTGGGGTCGCTTTCCAGGATCTTGCGCATCATGCCTTTGCCAAAGATCTGGTCCTCCAGATCAAAGGCATTCATCACGAAACTGTAGACCTCGTAATCCTTGATCAGCTCTTCCGGCGTGGTGATCGAGCCGATGCGCTCGCGAAACGCGGCTTCGGCCCGTGCGTGGGCTGGTTCGTTGCGCAACGACTGAAGCTGACGATCCTTGGTTGAATCGATCAGATTCAGTGCAAGTTGACTGCCCAGTCCGTTGATGCTCAGAACCATGATCCCTACTCCGCCGCTGTGGCAGCGTTTTGCTGCTCGATGACCTGATACAGGCTGGCCTCATAGTCCATGACCGGCCGCAGGGCCCGCATCGCCTTGTAGAAGTTGCCGCAGGAGACGTGATTTGCGGCCTCGAAGATATGGCCCGAAATCTCGTCATGAAAGACCGGAACCAGCCGGCCCAGCTTGTTCTGGACGATCGGTACGATCTTTTCGCGAATGGCCGCATCCATCAGAGCGCTCTGGATGAAGAAGTAGACCTCCTTCACCGGAGTCCGCGCCTCGCCCTCTCCCAACAGATCAGACTCGCGGACAACATCGGCCTGATTTTCGATGATCAACATCTGGCGGCGGTCCGAGTTTTTGACCACGCAGCCATTGATCACGATCCGTTCGTTCGGTTTCAGTGTCAGTCGCAGTGCCATTTCTTACTCCATCTCCGAGAAGACCTTGCCACCCAAGCCGTGAAAGATGCTTCGGTTGACGTCGATCAACGGTTTGATCTTGTTGGATCCGGCCATCACGCCCTGGGTGTGTCGTTCCACCCAGATCGACAGCGACAACAGGGCGGATTTCAACTCTGGATTGAACCCGTTCCCTTGCGATGCCAGGTCTGTCTTGAACGCAGCCCAAAGCTGTTCGTTCTTCCACAGCGTATGCCGCAGCCCATCAGCCAACAGTTGGAGTTTGTCGATCTTGCGCTCTGCCTGATCAAAATCAAGGTACCCTCGTTCCAATTCGGAGGTTACCTGCGCAAGAAGACGTCGTTCGATCTGCCGAGGCGCTTCCGTCTCAGAGATCGTGCGTTTGTACGCAGCTATGTTCATTCGGTTTCTTCCGGTTTATCTGGTTTTCTGCCTCACAAGATGAATGTATGGAGATGCAGTTAAAGCAGATTTAACCTTTGGCGTGTTTCCGAATTTCCATTGGATTTTTGTCAGCCAAAGCTGGAAATACGCTCAAATATGCAACACAAATTTATGTTCCGCCGATTCTGGCAGAATTTGAGCAAATTCTGTTTTTCGCGACATGCGCGCACAAATACAACCTTCGGAAAACCGCGCCGAAGAACCACGTAAACCCCTGATTTAAATCAGGTATTGATATCCCGCCCGCAGGCTTCCGTCGCGCAGCATGCCCTGCCCCGCGCTGGGTCCGTGATGCAGATCCGCCGCAACCAATTCATTCACCTGCCCCAAAGCCGAAAGGTTTTCCAGAACCGCAGCATTGTGGCCGGCCAGGTCCATGAGGATGGTCCCGAGATATTGTCCGATTTCCTTGCCGGAATAGGCATCCGCCTCTGCGAATTTCTCCGGCTCGATCAGAACAACTGATCCGGGCGTTACGTCGACCCCCAGTTCTTCGAAGAGAACATCCCCCAGGCTTGCACCCGGGATCAGCTCTTCGCCTTCGAAGAAAGCAACGGGTTCGGCCAGACCGCTCAGGGCAACCAGACCTGCCGTGGGGACCTTCAGAACTGCCTCAAGAACCTGGGCAAGAGGCGACATATCCTGCAAAGCACGCGGCTCTACCAGATTGCTCCAGATCTGCCCAAGTACGTCTTCTCCAATCATCCAGATGAGCTCCCGTTCATCTCTGCTACTCTTATAGTAGATTAGACCCGTTCCCGCATGAGTAGAACCGCCTGATTGTTAAGATCTTTTTGGAAGAATCACGCGTCTGAGAGCAGAAATTTACCGAAAAAATTTTCGCCCATTTTTCCACAGAAAATTAAGACTCTGCAAACCACTGATATACCATCGGTTTCCTATATATAGACAAAAGTTATCCACATAACCCAAAGGATAGGGTCGCTGACAAGATTTTGTGGATATGTCAGACGAAAATCTTGTGTCTTCACATATATGTAGTTGACGGCAAATTTTTTGCCCCTACTTGTACGATTCAAAGTCACGGAGAGCGGCACGCGGAGCTGCGATCCGCGCAATCTTCAACCACAGTTCACTGCGGGAAGCTTAATGGCTGCTGGTTTCCAGCCCGCCTTCATCAACGGTAAGAGTGTATCCGGCCGACCGTATGGTCTTGACCGAGATGGTAGACCCGAACGCGGCCTGCAATTTCTTGCGGATTTTGGCAACATGGACATCGAACTTGCGATCCCCATAGGTCCAGGGCCGGTGGTCTATGGCATGACTCAGATCGTCACGGGTGACGATTTCGCCGTCCTTGCTGATCAGGATGCGAACCACTTGCGCTTCGGCCGTGGTCAAACGGGCCTGACTTGCGACAAACGCCTCGGCATCCCAACTGATCTTTTCTTCGGCCAGCTCTTCAAGGTCCGCTTTTTCGTCCAGACGGGTCTTCAGCCGGTAGGCAAATTCCTTCAGCGGATAGGGCGGACGAACGACATCATCAGCCCCTGCCTTGAAGGCTTCGGCCCCAAAACCCGACCCACCCTTGGAATCCAGAACCATGATCACCGGTGGATTGGGCATCTGCGCCGCATGGCGAATCAGTTTCAGACTGTCACACTCTTCGTTGGGGCAACTTATGATCAAAACCTTGCACTGCTGGCCGGTTTCCAGGTTCTGCATTGCTTCGGCACAAGAAGAAGACGCCTGCAGGCTCCGCTCCAGGACAACAGTAAACAAATATCCGAACGACATCCGGACGCCGGCATCCGCCACCGCCATCATCGCAAACACCTGCTTCGGTTGTTTGACCTCGGAATTCATCGAGTGGTCTGCCTTAGTTGTCTGTACCGTTAACGATCAATGAGACCATCAAGGAAGCTAAAGAATCGTCGCACAATGCAGAAGACTCATGCCCCATTGTTTCAAAATCTGCGCTCAACACAACCCCCAGCCGTCATGGCGCCTGATTTCAACACCTTATCATTGATCAAACTCACGTTATTTCGTACTCGCGGCATCCACTGAAAACACAATCAGAGCGAGAGCGCGCCACCGATCCGGTAGGCACGGCTCAGCCCGCTTTCCCGGGCGGCAGCGGACGGTCAGTCCTTGGGTTAACGAATGATTGTGTCAGCAAGATGGCCAATTTGTCTTGAATACCCATAAACTGGCCCATTTTGACCCAAATTTAACCTTGGGCGGAATATAGCGTCTCAAAGGGCAGCAGAAAGCGCCTTTACGCAATGAGAAACGGAGTTGCGGATAATGGCAGTTGTAAAGCGCCCCCTCACCCGGAGGCACCTTGCAGTCACGGCAGCCGCTCGCGTGCGCGCCCTGATCCAGCTGGCCGAAGGGGATGATTTTCTTCGGGAAATGATGATCAGTGCCGACCAGACTATGCTGGCCTCGGGTTTTGTGAAACACCCCGACCCAGTTGCTGGTAGCGAACACCTTAGCCCGACACATGCCCAAACCGCGCCCCGGAACGCGTGTGAGGACCCCCAGGAGATCAAGAACAAGCAAGGACATACAGGCAGGTCCTTTGTTCTTAACTGATCTTGGGTACGACCTCCTCACACTAAGTTCAAAAGTGTTTCTGGAGCCATAAAATGCTAATGTTTCAAAGCCCAGGCAGGCAAGAAAAGAGGCCAAGGAAATTTCTTTCCTTGACATCAAGCAGTCGTTCAAGGTTAACGAATAGAAACCTTCGTAAAAAAACGGAGGATCAGTAGTTGCCATGACCAACAGTGTGAATATGTCCAAGAGTGCCCAGACTACTGCAACCCGTGACACGGATCAGTCGGCCAACAGCCGCTTCCCGGATCCGATCGCGCGAGTTGTCGCCGCCTTTGCCGCACGGGAATCGGCCACCGTCGAGGAGGTCGTCGCCCTTGCGCAGCAATTGTCCGGCGCCTTCGCACAACCGACGCAACAGCCCCGTCCACTTCCGGCCGCAAGACCTGAACCCGTCCTTGCGACGTCGGGCGGTGAGGCCAAACCCGCGCTCAACCCAAAAGACGCGGTCACCGACGAGCTGGTGTATTGCCTGTGCTGCGGCAAAGGCTTCACGATGCTCAAGCGGCACCTGAAGGCCGAACACAACCTGACGGAAGAACAATATCGCGCAATGTATTCGTTGCCCGAGGACTTCCCCCTGGTTGCTCCGAACTATTCCGCCCGCAAGGCGGCCTACGCCAAGAAAGTTGGCCTGGGTAAATATGCACGGGACCCGCACGCCCCGACCGAAGAACACCCGGTGCGCTAAGCACCGGGTTTCAAATGCCCGACTTTCGTCGCATTTGCGTCAAGCTGGAACCCGAATCCCCGCCCACACTCATGATGAAGTAACCGATGCAAAAGGCTCGGTTATGAAGACGACCGATGCAAATCGGCCATCATGAGGCAGCAGAGATGGCAGCAAAAGCGCAAAATAACATCATCCGCAAAGTCGAGATCATTGAAGGCCATGGTCACCATGGTGGTGCATGGAAGGTTGCATATGCGGACTTCATGACCGCTATGATGGCCTTCTTCCTTCTGCTGTGGATCCTGTCGTCTTCCGACGAACAGAAACTGCGCGGCATCGCGGAATACTTTACCGAAGCAACAATGCCGGGTGGCAGCGGCGTCCTGGACGGCGCAACGCTTGGTCCGCCGGGCGTTCTGTCCGCGTCAAACGGTGCCGTGGTTGCCCGTGGCTCCGACCTGGGCAAGATCGATGACCCCTCCCCCGCTCAGTGGGAAGTGCGTGACATCACCCCGACCGCAGACCCCGAAGAGAAGGTTCTGGGCACCAACAAAGGTGTTCACGAATATCCCGCAGCCGGCGAAGCGCTGCCGATCTTCGAATCCGAGGCATCCTCTGATGTCGTGGCTCAGAAATCTGGCGAGGGCGACTCCGAGATGAACGCCGCTGGCAATGCCGATGACGCTCGTGAAACCGAGTTCCAGAACGCGGCCGCCGGTAGCGCCGAAACTGCGCAGGACTCCGAAGAGAATGCTCATGCGCAGGACAAGGCCCGGTTCGAGAATCTTCAGGCCCAGATCACGCAGGCCATCCAGGACAATCCGGATCTGCGTCCGCTGAAGGCAAACGTTGTCTTTGAGAAGACCCCGGAAGGTCTGCGGATCCAGATCATTGATCAGGAAGGCAAGCCCATGTTCTCCAGCGGTCGTGCCGAAATGACCAAGGCGACCCGCATCCTGATGGAGAAACTGGGTGAATCCCTGACCGCATTGCCCAACAAGATGGTAATCTCGGGCCATACCGACGCGGTTCCCTTCTCCAACCGTCGTGCCTATGACAACTGGGACCTGTCTTCGGATCGTGCCAACGCCACCCGTCGTCAGCTGGAAGCCGCAGGTGTCAAACGCGAACGCATCATCCGGGTGTCCGGCATGGCAGATACCGAGCTTCTGGTGAAGGATGATCCCAAGCACGCATCGAACCGCCGGATCAGCATCCTGCTGCAATACGAAAAGGCCGAAGATGACATGTGGAAACGTCCGGCCCAGACATCGCAGAAGCCCGCCCCGACCGATGCCGCTCCGGCCAAGGCAATGAAGGCTGAAACCAAGGACCCGGCCAAAGCTGGCAAGCCGATGAAAGCGGCCAGCGCCAAGCCCGCCCCGGTTCAGCAAAGTCTGACCCTTCTGGACGAACAGGTCTTCGAGAACCTCCGCAGCGCACTGCGTTAAGGCTCGGCAAAAACACGGAACAGGAACAGGCGGGGTTTACCTCGCCTGTTCTACTTGTTGCGACAGACGGAACTTGCCCCAACCCGAAGGTCCGGTTGCATCATCCCCACCGGTCGGCATGATCCCGTCCACATAGGTCAGACCAAGGAGCGCCAACAACAGCATTGCGGCGGACAATCCCAGAAGACCCTTCTGGCCAATCTTCCGCCAGCGTTTGGTGCGCGATACCGTTGCCACTTCGGGCTGTACCTCCGCCGCAGGAACCCCTGCGGTAGCGGCCACCGCTTCTTCCTTTCGTTCCGGAACCGGCTCCGTCCGCGGCCCCAGGAAATGCAGGAAGATGAAATCACCCTCACGGGTCAGCTTCAACTGATCCGAATGCTGCTCAAAGGCATCGCGCAACCGGCGCGGCATGGCAGCAATCCGCAGCTTCAGACGCGCAGGCGGCAGATCATTGGCAGCCATTTCATCATCCGCGGCAACGGCCAGAACTTGCCCGTCATCCCGCAGGAACAGCTTCTCGGGATCCCTGACGCGCAGCTCACGTCCCAGGGCGCCGGGCCGTTCGATGACCAGCCATCCCGCGGCTTCACCCATCACGTGATAGGTCTCACTTGCAGATTCATCTGCGCCAATCTGACGGGCGGATCTGTATTCCGGACCCAGCACCGGCTCATCCGCCACTTGCAGGAAACGCGGCAGCGTCCGGCGGGTGGTGTCGGCACCATGCAAGAAGGTGGCTTCGGCAACGCTCGGCGCATGGATCGCTTGCTTCGACATCTCAGCCGCAGCACGTTCCGATGCGGCCGTTTCGACCAGAGACAGAACCGGGCGCGACGGCTCGGGTGCAGACGCCGGAGGCGTCCCTCCCCCGCTTCCGGTTTCGGGCAGGGCCAGCGCCAGCTCACCGTCAAACCCCAACAGATGTGCGGGGTTCATTCCCTCTTCCAGCGCGAAGCCGAAGTTCACGGAGTAATCTGCCGCTTCATCAATGATGCCGGGCGAGTCCGCCACCAGACGCATCAGCCGACGTTCATCGGAATACAGCAGCGTGCGGGTCGGATATCCGTCCACTTTCGGGACGACACAGATCTCATCATGCGACAGGCCCAGATGCTTCTCCAGGCGTGGCAGGAAAATCTGGTATTCCTCTTCGCGGAAGACCACCAGCTGACACTCTCCGTTTGGCAGCAAACAGATGGACAGAAACATTTCGGTTGGCCAGTCAGCAAAGATTGTTCCCAGCTCACCCGGGTCGACAAGAACTGCCAAGGCTTTTTCGGTGCAGTGCATACCAAGCCCCCCAGCTTCGCTCTGCTTAAAGTATAGTACATGTCTAACATTTTTCTTATACTTGTCAATTGTTCTTGCTATATGTATTTTGTTCTTGATGATATTCTTCAATCCATCGTGATATGAAGACATAGAACATAACCGCCGCATGACGGCCAAACGAGCAGTTAAACACTATGACCATCATTATCGGCTTCATTCTGGTTATCGGGCTTGTGTTCGGAGGCTACCTGCTTTCGGGCGGGGAAATGGGGGTCATTACCCACGCCCTCCCCTTCGAAGGCATGATGATCGGCGGCGCGGCCCTGGGGGCCTTTGTCGCCGCGAATTCTTTCGGCAGCATCAAGGCCACGGGCAAAGGGCTGGTCAAAGCCTTCAAGGGTCCGAAATGGACGGCCAAGGATTACATCGATCTTCTGAACCTGATGTACACGCTGGCCAAGATGTATCAGCAGCAGGGTATGCTGGCCCTGGACGAACATATTGAGAATCCGAACGAGAGCTCGGTCTTCTCACAGTTCCCGAAGATCCAGCACGATCACTTTGCGATTGATCTGATCACCGACAGCTTCCGGATGCTGGCGCTGCAATTCGACGATCCGTTCCAGGCAGAAGACGTCATCAACAAGAAACTGAAGAAGCATCACCACGAAGCGCTGGTCCCGCCGCATGGGTTGACCAAGGTTGCGGACGCCCTTCCGGCGATCGGGATCGTTGCGGCTGTTCTTGGTGTTATCAAAACCATGGGTTCGATCGACAAACCGCCCGCCGTTCTGGGTGCGATGATCGGTGGTGCTCTTGTCGGTACGTTCCTTGGGGTTTTCCTGGCCTATCTGTTCGTGGCGCCGGTGTCAGACAAGCTGACCGCGATCGAAGAACAGGACGGCATGTTCTACAACGTGATCCGCGACATCTTCATCGCCATTCTGCACAACCATTCGCCCACGATCTGTGTTGAAATTGGGCGCGGCAACATCCCGACCAGCCTGCAACCCACTTTCTATGAGATGGAAGAGGCGCGTCAGGACGTGGCCGAAGCCGCATGACCTGATGGCCGCGGACCGCAGGATATCCGCCCTTGAAGTGTTGCAACGATTGAAGCAGCAGACCATTGACGGGATCAGTGTCCAGCTCAAGGAGATCCGGCTTGAACAAACCGGCATCCACCGCGAGATGGAAGAGCTTCAGGATAGGGCAGAACAGGAGTCTCGGGTCACATCACCCGAGGCTTTGCCTTTTCTGGCGGACTTCCTGAGAGCATTGGATCAACGCAAGGAAATCCTGAAGGCACGCCTCAAGGAACTGGATCACAAGGCCGAAGAATTGGAAGATCAGCTTGTCGATGCTTTTGCCGAAGTCAAGAAAGGCGAGGTCGTCCTGGATCTTGCCCGGCAGAAGATCCAGTTGAAAGAACGACGGCGGGAAACGGATGAATCCGCTGAAATCGCGCAGAACATCTTTCTGCGCGGTCAGTCCAAGCTCTGATTTCGAAGATCAGGCGGCCTTTTCCAGACCAGAGGCCCACAGGGCGCGAACCTGATCGGCCAGCGTGGTGGGATCGAAGGGTTTCGCGATCACGCCCAGATCATGCGGACCAACCAGGCTTCCGTGCTCAGCATCCAGCAGCTTAGCCGTCATATAGATCGCCGGGATGGTTTCAAAGCCGGCCTTCTTGCGAATGGCGTCCAAGGTTTCGGGACCGGTCAGGCCCGGCATCTGTACGTCGCTGATGATCAGCTGCGGCGCGACGGCCTGAACCATCTCAACCGCCTTTTCACCGCGATCGGCCTGGACCACTTCGAAGCCACCGATCAGCCCCAGCGCCATATCAGCGATCTCCAGGATTTCGGGATCGTCCTCAACATGCAGGATCTTTGTCAGTTCGGTCATCTCTCTTCCCTCTGTTGAACTCTAGTGCCAGTTCCGGATCACGATGCGCTGCGACGGCGGGCGCGTCCGCGGCCTCCGCCATCACCGCTCGAGAACTTGGAGACCACGCCGCGTTCTGCAGAGGTGGCTTCGAACTTGGTTGCGATTAGCGTGACCGGTAGACCTTCGGGCAAATCGCCGTCGGTCAGCGGATAGATGGACACCACACCGGTGTCGTCATTTTCGTCATACAGAGCGACCAGGTCGAACTTGTCTTCACCGGCAAGCCGCGACACCTCTGCCGGGTCCGGTGTAATCGTGTAGCCATTTTCCGAGGCCCAATCGGTGACTTCGCCGTCGCCCGACATGGCTGCACCTTTGGGAGCACCATCTTCGGTGTTGGCAACTTCGGCGATCCATTCGTGGACCAGCGCAAAAGACGCGGCCAGCTTGGCGGTCTCCCCGCCTGCCGGCAGGGTCATTTCCAGCAGCATGACTTCGCGGTTGTCCATCAGACCGCCATCGACAAGCTCGGTCATCATCGCCCGCCCGGTCGCGCTCAGATAGCTCATTACGGAGGATTGCGAAACAACACCACGGCCACGCGCAACCTGTACCGCATTCACGCGGCCACGCTCGATACCAAGATCGGCGCTGACGGCGCGCAGTTTGTCGATCAACTGGTTGATCGCACCTTCGGCGGCGTCGCCGGTTTCAACCGCTTCGTCAACGATCCGCAGTTCCGAGAAGACCGGCAGAACCTCTTCGTCTTCGGACTTCGGAATCGGCACGATCTCTTCGCCTTCGACCATCGGCAGATCGACAAAGAACTCGGTTCCAACACCTTCGTCACTGACGAAGAAGATGTTCCCCTTGTGATTGTCGACGATCAGCTTGGCAATCGACAGGCCCAGACCGGTCCCACCCTTTGAACGAGTATCCGAACTGTCGGCCTGGGTGAACTTCTCAAAGATCTTCGGCTGAGACGCCAGCGGAATACCGGTGCCGAAGTCGCGCACGGTAATGCGCAGACGACCGTTGAAGTTCTGCAGGGACACGATGATTTCCGCACCCTTGGGCGAGAACTTCGCGGCGTTCGACATCAGGTTGTCCATGACCTGGCGCAGGCGCACCTTATCACCGAGGGTCATGTAGGGCTGGTTCGGTTCATGCACGTCGTTGCGGAAGCTGACACCGAATTTTTCAGCATAGAACTGGTTGGCTTCCAGCGCGGCATCCAGCAGCTCGCGCAGGTCCAACAGCTCCATCTTGAAGTCCATCTTGCCGGCTTCGATCTTTTCCAGATCCAAAATGTCGTTGATCAGCATGACCAGGCGATCACAGTTGGAATCCGCCATGGTGATCAGTTTGTTCATCTTCTCCGGCATGTCGCCAAGCGCACCGGACAGCGCCAGCCCCAACGCGCCTTTCATCGAAGTCAGCGGCGTGCGGAGCTCATGGCTGACGGTTGCGATGAATTCATTCTTGGCTTTCTCTGCCTGCTTGCGCTCCGAGATATCGCGATAGATCGCGATCAGGCGCGGTTCATCTTGATCGGGCTGCACGTATTCCAGGCTGATTTCGTAGGTGATGCCATCCTTGCCGTCGACCTCCCAGGTCACGCGGCGCTGTGGTCCGGCGATAACGACCTCGGCCCGCATCAGCAGCTGTTCCTTGTCGTCCGCAGTGATGAAGTCGGTGGCCTTCTTGCCCTTCCAGTTGCCGCCGATCCGGTTGCGAACCAGACGCATCTCTGCGGCCTTGTTGCAATGCAACAGCTCCAAGGTGGATGGGCGCATGACCACGACCTGATCCTGGATCAGCTCCAGCGTATTCTGGAACCGCGCCTCCGAAGCCCCCTTGCGGGTGTTGGTCACGTCGGTGGCCACGATCGCGATTTCGCTCAGCTCTTCGGACAGGCTGGTCACCGGGATGAAGGTACACTGAACCCAGGCTGCCGAACCGTCCTCTTTGTTCAGCATCAGCGGACCGGCCCACGGCACACCCACCTCCATCGAAGACAGGATTTCCTGTGCCAGCAGCGACTGGTCCTTCTCCGACAGCAGCTCGGTCAGCGGCTTGTTAACCAGACCGGAACGGGTGCGCTCGCTGGTCTTCAGGAAGCGATCATTCACATGCGAGATTACGCCCTCTTTGGTCAACATACAGAACACGGTGTGTTCCTCGATCGCGCTGCGATAGAATTTCTTGGACCGCACCTCGGACTGCAGAACATTCTTGCGTTCTTCGGCCAGCTGAATGTTGCGGCGCAACTGGTAGATCAGGAAGGCGAGTGAGCCAAGGATCACCACCATCAGACCCAGGATGGGCAGGCGGTAGGTTTTGAAGATCCGGGTCAGGGCCTGCATGAAGTAGTTTTCATACGGGCGCGCGCGCAATGAGATCAGCAGATCATGAACCGGTTGATAGTTCTGCGGCGCCTGCCAGACGGCGCCTGCGGCGATGGTCGATTCCGGCGCGTCGGGTGACACGCTCAGCAGGGAATTGATGATCAGGGTCAGCGCCGGTTCCGGCATCGACGGCAAGGCGGCCAGAACCCATTCAGGATACAGGGGGGTCGTCACGAGGAACGGAAAATCCGCGTGCTGCATCACGGAAACGGCGGCGAATTCCCCAAGATCGATTGCGCCCTGCTCGGCCAGAGCTTCCAGCACACCGGCACGGATCACCCCGGCATCCACCAGCCCGGACTGAACCGCATAGACCACCTCGCGTTCGTTGCCGCCCGAGAAGACCAGTTCGGAAAACATGTTCTGCGGATCCAGGCGATGCTTGCGCAGTTCCTGTTCCGTCAGCCACCACCCGGCAAAGTCGCTGCGCGCGACCGCCATGACACTGCGACCTTCCAGCTGCTCCAGCTGTCGCACCGTGCTGTCAGACCGTACAAAGACCAGCGCACCGGTCATGTCATAGGCCTGATCACCCCACATGTGCGCCTTGGACAGAAGCGGGCGGGCGCCATTTTCGACCTCGGTCGCGACAAAGAAGGCCGGATCGGTCAACATCAAGTCCAGCTCACCCGCGTCGATCGCATCGAACATGGAATCATGCGTCTGAGGTGAAATCATGAAGCGGTAAGGCTGGCTCGCCTCTTCGGCGGCCTGCGTCAGATACTCTGCGGTCGGACCCCAGGCCTCCAGCGCGCGGGTTGCGCCTTCAGTCGCCAGAACGCCGATGCGGAATTCCTGGATCGTGTCCCCGCGTTCACCGGTCTGGGCCAGCGAAATGCTGAGACCCGGCAAACCAATCAGGAAGAAAAATGCAATTGTGATCAGCCTGCGAAGCTGCCTGAAATCAGCAGCTCCTTTTATCCCCTTGATGCCCCACATGTGAACCTCACGCGTCCACCTGATGGGATTCGACCTCGTCCAGAAGCGCGTTCAACAGTTCCTTGACGAACTCGACTTCCAGAGGCCGCGGACCTGCGATGATCAGGTCGATGTGGTTTTCCAGCTGAGCCGCCAGCGCGCCGATCCGAGGGAAGCCAACAGTCCCGGCCAGGCCGTGCAGCTTGTGAGCTTTTGCCCGAATGCCGGTGCAGGCGAATTCCTCTTCGCCCGGTTCTGCGAGTTGTTCAAGAAGGTCGTAGAATTCGTCGGCGCGATCTTCAAGCGAGAGGATAAACCGCTCGCGAATCTTTGCTATGCCGGATTCCAGCTTCGTGGCTGGTGCCACGCTCATCATGCTACTCATCTGCCCGCAACCTGCTATTATTCTTATGCGCCATTTTTGACGCTTCTTGATTGTACGCACTCAGTTTACACAAAAGATTTTGAAAATCCGGCGAAATTTCGCGCCACGTTAAAGGCGTCTTAACAAAACCGGCCCTTCGTGAATCATTTGCCTCAATCTGGTGCAATTCGGCCACAGTATATTGAGCTGCCCACTCTCCATACCTGTGTGGCAAGCGGGGTGTCCCGCTTACCTGCCGGGTATTCCCGCGCTGGGAATTACGCCGCAAAGGATACTTTCTTGCGGCCCGTGAATTTCCGGGACCTATTGGCGACATCCGCCTGCTCCGCGGCTTCAAGGTTTTCAAGCGCCCGATCCAGGAACCGAAGATCCCCACGCTTTTCAAACAGCTTGGGTGTCGCGCGCTGTCCGACCTTGGCCGAGAAATTGGTCTGCACATCTGCGCAATAGACCAGGTCCGGATCGTTCAGCATGATCAGCAGATCGCTCTGCAAGGTATCCTCGTCCGGGATCTTGTTGCGATGCCCGACACACAGGAACACACCGCTTCCGATATAGGCCATGAACGCCTGCGCCCCGACCATCACGTCAGACACAACCTCGGCAACATCGGCAAGCACGAAGGTGAATTCGTCCTCACTGGATCCGGAGTGGACCACGCTGAGTTCCGGCACATGGATCGCGACGGCAGCCAGCGGGAATTGCTTCTGTTCCAGGTTGATCAGAACATAGTTCTCAAGGATCGCGCTGTTCACGAAGCCCCTGATTTCCTTGACGGGGACCGCTTCGGAATAGGGTGTCTTGACCGTGGTGGCCGCCGATGTGGCTGCTTCGCTGGCCCGACGCGTCTCCGCTTGCAGACGATCCGCAAGACGGATCCGCGTAATCAGCTCTGTCGTGTCGAAGGGCTTCGTGACATAGTCGGTGGCTCCGGCGGAAAAGGCGCGATCAATATAGTCACGATTGTTCATCGCGGTAATCATGACGACCGGCGTCTGCTTGTAGGGAGTCATCCCGCGCACTTCGCGGCACAGGTCGATCCCGTCCATGCCCGGCATCTGGATGTCGAACATGAAGCAATCGAATGCTTCCCCCGCAGCCTGGATCTTGCGCAGGGCGTCTTCACCACTATCCGCTTGAACGATGTGTTCGTATCCGTGGGCGGACAGAATTTCCACCAACAGCTCGCGGATCAGGTCGTCGTCATCAACAACAAGAATTTTCATCTTCGTCTCCATCGTCCCGGCCGCATTCTGCGTCGTAATTCGGGTTCTGGCCCGACCGTTCCTATATGCTCGATCTCTGTCTTTGGTTTTCCCCTGAGTCGCCCTTTCGGGGGGAGTGGGGCTGTTTGAGACTCATCTAGAAGGAGAAATGTGGCGCAAATTTGTCCCTCATTTGATACGTGCGCCCCATTCCCTGGATTGTTCGAAAATTCTCGACAATTGGCTGGAAAAACCCCAAATCAGCGTTTGTTTACATATCAATTACATCTTTTATCCGTCATTTCTTAAACACATTTTAAGATATCTTAAGGTTGAGTTAACGGCATCACCCCTAGCAGACTGTCCTCCCGACGGGCGAAAACCACTGGTTACTCTGCGGTGTTCAACTGATCCAGATTGGCCAGAAATCGCTTCAGATAGTCATTGAAAGCGGTAACTTCATCTGGGCTGAACCCATCCAACAGCTGTTTTTGGCGGGACAATGCGACTTGCAGGATCTCATCGTGCAATGCCTGCCCTTGCCGGGTGAGCGTCCAGTCGCGTCTGCGTTCGTCCGGCGCGTTGCACTCCGCCTGGACCAATCCCTTGTCTTCCAGACGTGCCAGTGAACGGCTGACCGCGCCCTTGTCGATCCCGATGGTTTTGCTGGCCTGGGCCACGCTGCTTCCCGGCGCACGGGTCAGCATCACCAGCATTCGCCAGTCCATCGCACCGATCCCGAACCTGCGCTGATACAGGCGGGCGGCACTGCGGGTGAACCTGTTGGCGGCAAACGTCAGAAGAACGGTGGGGGTGCGCGAGAAACCCAGCGTGCGATGTTCGTCCTCCTGCTCACCAACTGTGACCAGGAACATCTCGTCGCTCAAAAGATCCGTCTCAACCATCGGTTCCTCCTGTTTTTCAGAAACTTACCGCATACGTGTTGACTCGACAACTCATTGTGTGTTGCCATGTCAACACGAATCCCTATGCCGGAGGTGCGACCATGGACGCCCCAACTTATGACATTGACCCGCAAAGCTTCTGGCGAGACCCCTACCCTGCCCTTGCCGATCTCCGGCGCACCGCCCCCGTCGCTTATGTGCCGCAGCTTGACGCGGTCCTGATCACCCGGCGCAACGATATCTTCGAGAATGAAAAGAAGATCGACATCTTCTCTTCTGATCAGCCCGACGGGTTGATGACCCAGCTGATGGGGCAGAACATGATGCGCAAAGATGGCGAAGCGCATATGGCCGAGCGCAAAGCGATCTTTCCCACCGTGTCCCCACGCACCGTCAAAACCGTTTGGAAACGACAATTCCAAAACTTCACCGCCGCCACGCTGGAAGACCTGGCCCCGAAAGGTCAGGCAGACATGGTACGCGATATCGCGATGCGCTTGTCAGGAGACGCCCTGCGCGCGATCACCGGGCTGACCAATCTGGACTGGCAGGAAATGGATCGGGTCAGTCAGGGTATGGATCGACGGCTGTGCCAATTATGCTGCTGATCCCGAGGTCACCGCCCGCTGCAACGCCTGCACCGCCCTTATCGACGCAAAGATAGATGAGCACGTGCCGGACCTGCTGGCAAACCCGGATCAGTCGCTTCTGTCCGTACAGCTTGAAGCCGGGCTCAGCCCGGAGCAGTACCGTGCCAACATCAAACTGGCGATCTCGGGTGGGCAGAACGAGCCGCGTGACGTGATTGCCGGGGCAATCTGGGCCTTGCTGAGCCACCCCGACCAGTTGGAGCTGATCCGCGAAGGGACCCACAGCTGGATGGACGCGTTCGAGGAATATTCCCGTTGGATGTCCCCGATCGGCATGTCCCCCCGCCGGGTGGCCAAGGCGCATACTCTGCATGGCGTGTCCCTGTCACCCGACGACAGGGTGTTCTTCATGTTTGGCGCTGGCAACAGGGACGAAACGGTTTTCAGCGACCCGGATCGCTTCGATATCACCCGCGATTACTCTGCCGCCATCTCTTTTGGTGCGGGACCCCACTTCTGCGCCGGTGCCTGGGCCGCGCGCTGCCTGATCGCCGAAGTCGCTTTGCCAATGATCTTCGAGCGATTGCCCGACCTGCGACTGGATGGTCCGGTGCCGTTCGGGGGCTGGGCGTTTCGCGGCCCCCTGTCGATGCCGGTTGCTTGGAGCACCGGCACTTGACGCCAAACCCAAGCTGAATTTGCCGGAGCGGTTGGTCAGAACAGGTCCAGCTGCTCCGGTATTGGGGCATATCCCTTGCGGATCCGACCGTGCTTTTCCTGTTCGAACGCGTGTTCCACTTCGTGTCGCGACGCAAAGACCAGGGCTTCGCGCTGGCTGCCGCGATCCCCGATCCGCCCACACTCCCGGCACAGCTCCCACTCGCCGAACAGCGTCTGCCGTATGGTCAGAACGCAGAACAGCTTGCGGCGCTTGTAGTGGTTGATCTGTTCCAGTCGCAGTTGCATCTCTGTCAGGATCCGGGGAGTGGGAAAGTCCTGCCACCCATCAAAGCGA
>JALEGX010000009.1 GCA_022763485.1 Paracoccaceae bacterium
CCCACCACAACCAGCTTGTTGGTGTCACCGAATTCACTGACGATTTCGGCGCAAAGTTCCTCGATCCGGGCGGCAATCGCCTTGGCCGAGATCATTGTATCGATGACATATGGACGCTCTGACATATCGGCCCTCTTGATCTTTTGCCGTATCCATACGACATCACCGCGCACGAAGACAAAAGGAAAGTCGCCGCAGCGATGCCAACCCATTCGGAAACCCGCCATCTGCCTTATTCGGCGCAGCAGATGTACGATCTGGTCGCTGATGTTGCGCAATACCCCAAGTTTCTGCCGTGGTGTGCGGCGGCGCGAATCCGCTCCCGCAAGGATATCGGGGACGGGGCAGAGCTGATGGAGGCGGATCTGGTGATCTCCTTCAAGGTGTTCCGCGAACGTTTCGGTAGCCGCGTGACGTTGTTTCCCGAACCGATGAAGATCGATACAGAGTATCTGGACGGTCCGTTCAAATACATGAAATCGAACTGGTCTTTCGAAAGCGCGGAGGACGGCGGGTGCAATGTGTCGTTCTTTGTCGATTTCGAGTTCCGCAACGCGGTTTTGCAGGGCATCATCGGCGTGGTGTTCAACGAAGCGATGCATCGTATCGTGCGCGCATTCGAACAGAGGGCGGCCGAGCTGTACGGTTGAGCTGCCCCAACAGGGGGAAAAGCATGACCGGAAATGTCACCGGAACACTGGCGGAGTTTGCGGCGGGCGATATCGTCCCGTCGTCCGAGGCGCGGCTGGTTACGGTCCTGTCGGCGCTGGATTGGCTGGCGGTCGGCCTTGCGGGCCGGTCCGAGCCCGTGTCGGCCATCCTGCGACAGCTGGCAGCGGACGAAGGCGGCGCGGCCCAGGCCACCCTATTTGGCGGCGGGCAGGTCCCGGTGCGCATGGCGGCGCTGGCCAATGGCACGATCTCGCACGCGCTGGATTACGATGACACCCATTTCGCCCATATCGGCCACCCGTCGGTTGCGGTGTTTCCGGCGGCCTTGGCCATGGCCGAGCGCCGCCGGACATCGGTTGCCGACATGCTGGAGGCGGCGCTGACCGGGATGGAGGTGTCGATCCGCGTGGGCCTGTGGCTGGGGCGCGGGCATTACCAGGTGGGCTTTCACCAGACAGCGACCGCTGGTGCCTTCGGGGCTGCGGTGGCAGCGGGGCGGCTTTTGCAACTGGACGCCACGCAGATGCGCCATGTGATCGGGCTGACCGCGACGCGCGCGTCGGGGCTGAAGGCGCAGTTCGGCACCATGGGCAAACCCTACAACGCCGGGCTGGCGGCCTCTTGCGGGGTGGAAGTGGCGGATCTGGTGGCACGCGGTTTCATCGCCAATCCCGATGCGCTGGACGGTCCTTTTGGCTTCGGGGCCACCCATCATGGCGCGGCTGCGCCCGAGGCGCTGCACGATCTGGGCCGCAGCTGGACGTTTGAAACGGTCAGCCACAAATTTCACGCCTGTTGTCATGGGTTGCACGCCGCGCTTGAAGCCGCGCGTGAGCTGGATCTGGCCGCGCCGGAAATCTCTGAACTGACCGCGCGCACCCATCCGCGCTGGATGAGCGTGTGCAACCAATCCACGCCGGACACCGGTCTGGGCGCCAAGTTCTCCTATCGCACGGTGCTGGCCATGCATGCGGTGGGCTATGACACCGCCCGGCTGGACAGCTTTGATGACGCCGTCTGCGCCGATCCGCGGGTGATCGACCTGCGCGACCATATCCGGGTGGAGGCGGATGACTCCCTGTCCGAGACAGAGGCGGTTCTGACGCTGCTGCGCCGGGACGGGGCACGGCGCGAGGTGAAGCATGACCTGATGACGGTGATGGCCTTGCCCGAGCGCGAGGCGCGGGTGCGCGAAAAGGCGGAGAACCTGATCGGTCGCGACATTGCTCAGGCCGCGTGGTCCATGCTGCGCGGCGGCGGTCAGGTCACCGATTTCGCCGCCCTTCTGGACGGCTGAGGGCGGCAGGGTGCTGTCAGCTCTCTGCCGGTTCCACGGCCCGCTGGTACAGATGCCAGGTGGTATGCCCAAGGATCGGCAGGGTAAAGATCAGCCCCAGAAACGCGGGCACCAGTGACAGAAGCATGGTGACCGAGATGATCGCCGCCCAGCTGAGCATCACCACCGGATTCTCCGTGACCACCCGGATCGAGGTGAGCATGGCGGAGACAAAATTCGTCTCCCGGTCCATCAGCAGCGGCATGGCGACAACGGTGACGGAAAAGAGCACCGCCGACAGGAAAGCGCCCGCGCAGGTGCCGATCACCAGAAAGGCCCAGCCTTCGGGGGTAAAGAACACCGTGTTCAGGAAGCCGTCGAAGTTGGAAAAGGACGCGTCCTTGAGCAGGATCGCCAGCCACAGGCGGATCTGATAGACCCAGACCCAGAAGATGAACAACGTGACAAAGGCCATCCAGCCCATTTCGCGTTTCCGCTGATTGGCCATGACGGTCAGGATGTCGGACCAGCTGAAATCCTCACCCCGTTGTCGCCGGCGTGACATCTCATAGAGGCCCGCAGCGGCAAAGGGCGCGACCAGCGGGAAGCCAACTGCGGCCGGGATGATCATCCAGATCTTGCCCAGCCAGACCAGGCACCAGATGAACAGGATGCCGAAGACCGCATAGAAAAGCCCGAAAAAGCCGCTCATCATCGGGCGCGCCAGAAAGTCCGCAAACCCGGCCTGCAGCGCGGCGCGGACGTCTTCGGGCGTGACCTTGCGGACCTCCGGGTCGCTCTGTGGTGGGGCCAGATCGCCGTGTGGTGTGGACCCTGCGGTGTTGGACGTCATGACATACCCCTCCCAAGCATCGACCCGCGCGGACCCGCTGTCGACAGGCCCGGCGGAGAAACCCAATATCCTGCTGCCTTAACAGGTTCGCATTCTGGCGGCAGATTGGGCAAGAAAAGAGTGGCCGGGCGCGCTTTGCCGCGCAGGTGAAGGGGTTTGCGCAAAGAAAAACCTCCCGAAGCGGTGTCCGGGAGGTTTGAATTGCAAAGGTTGCGGGCGCGATCAGCTGGAAATGTCGTAAGCCCGTTCACCGTGGACGCTCAGGTCCAGACCGTTGGTTTCGGTTTCCAGATCGACGCGCAGCGGGGTGATCGCGGCGCAGACCTTGACCAGCACAACGGTGACAACCGCCGTGAAGATGCCCACGATTGCCAGACCGCCCAGCTGCGCCACCCAGGAACCGGCACCGAAGGCGGCAATCATGATGGTGCCGAAGATGCCGCCAACACCGTGGACCGCGAAGACGTCCAGCGTGTCGTCGATCTGCATCTTGTTGCGCACCAGATTGACGGCTTCCTGGCACAGCACGCCGGCGACCGCACCGATGATCAGCGCCTCAACCGGGCCCACAAAACCCGAAGCCGGGGTGATGGAGGCCAGACCGGCGATGGTGCCGGTGACCAGACCCACCAGCGAGGCCTTGCCGTATTTGATCTTTTCCCACAGTGCCCACGTCAGCGAGGCGGTTGCGGCAGAGATATGGGTCACGGTCATCGCCATGGCAGCGCCGCCATCTGCGGCCAGTTGCGAGCCGCCGTTGAAGCCGAACCAGCCGACCCACAGCATCGCGGCGCCGATCATCACCATCCACGGCGCGTGCGGCGGGGTGGTGCGATGTTTGCGCGGGCCCAGGAAGAAGGCGATGATCAGCGCGGCCAGACCGGCGGTCTCATGCACCACGATGCCACCGGCGAAGTCCTTGACGCCGACCTCACCAAAGATGCCGCCATCGGCCATCATGCCGCCGCCCCAGATCCAGTGAACCACCGGCGCATAGCACAGCAGCATCCACAGGCCGGAGAACAGCAGCACAAAGCCAAAGCCCACACGTTCAACATAGGCACCGACGATCAGCGCCGGGGTGATGATGGCAAAGGTCATCTGGAAGGCAAAGAACAGCACCTCGGGCAGGGTGCCCGACAGGCTGTCTGCGGTCACGCCCAGCAGCATGGTCTTGCCCAGGCCGCCCCAGACACCGGAGGTGCCGTCGCCAAAGGCGATGGAGTAGCCGAAGAAGAACCACAGAACGCTCATCAAACAGGCGATGGCGTAGCAATGCATGAAGACGCTGAGCACATTTCGGGCACGCACAAGGCCGCCATAGAATAGCGCCAGACCCGGCAGTGTCATGAACAGGACCAGGGCAGTTGCCACAATGATCCAGGCGGTATCGGCTCCATTCATCGGCCGCTCTCCTTCGTCGCAAAAGATGTTGCGAGCGGTGATACGGCGCAGATGCGCGGAAAAAAGAAGCAAGTTCCGCAAACACGCCTGTTTTCGGCGCTTTTCACGAACTGATCAATTTTTGAGCGGAAATTTTGGGCGAGTGCCTATTTTGACTCCGCGCTGGAAATCGCCCCCGACAGCAGCGCCAGCGCGTGATCGCGGGTGGCCTGGCGGACACCATCGCGGCCCAGAACGCCGAATTCGACGGTTTCCACGAAGGTGGGCTGCCCCTTCCGGGCCAGTCCAAAGCACACGCGGCCTTCGGGTTTGAACTCGGACCCGCCGGGCCCGGCAATCCCGGTGACGGACACCGTCAGCGTCGCGTCGGAGTTGCGCAGCGCCCCTTCGGCCATCTCCTGCGCAACCTCTTCAGAAACCGCGCCATGGGCCTCCAGCGTCGCTTGCTGGACGCCAAGCATCTGCATCTTAGCGCCGTTGGAATAGGTCACGAACCCCCGGTCCACCACGCTGGACGAGCCAGGAATGTCGGTCAGCGCAGCGGCGATCATGCCACCGGTGCAGCTTTCGGCCGTGGCGATCACGATCCCGGCCTGTGTTGCCTGTTGGATCAGCTCTGCCACGGTCATTGGCCCAGCACCCCGTGCCAGAGGCCCGCCAGCGCCATGACACCCACCGCGGCAAAGGCCCCGGCAATCAGGTCGTCCAGCGTCACACCCAGCGGATCGCCGCGCCGGTCGGCCCAGCCGATGGGACCCGGTTTGGTGATGTCGAACAGGCGGAACAGCACGAAGGCCGCGATCCAGCCCGGCCACATGGCCAGAACCGGAATGTCATGCGCCCATGCGGCATAGCTGATTGGGGCCAGCGCCACCAGCTGACCCGCGACCTCGTCCATCACGATCTCGGATGGGTCGTGATCGTCGCTGCCGTGGGTCATCACGCCTGTGGCCCAGATCCCTGCCACGGTGGCGGCCAGAAGACCGGCCAGCAGCAGCGGGAAGCCGCCCAGACCGTGTAGCAACAGCGCCAGCGGCAGTGCCGCCAGCGATCCCCAGGTGCCGGGGGCAGGGCGCAGGTATCCGATGCCCAGCACCGTTCCTGTCAAAGTGGCGATCCGTTTCATGCTTTCACCAGTGCTGCAGTGGCCAGCGCCGCGATCCCTTCCTTGCGTCCGGTAAAGCCCAACCGCTCGGACGTGGTGGCCTTGATGGACACGCGATCGACCTCGATGCCCAGAATGCGGGCCATTTCCACGCGCATTTCTTGCGCACGGGGGCCGATCTTGGGGTATTCGCAGACCAGGGTGCAGTCGACATTGGACAGGGTAAAGCCGCGCGTGCGGGCCAGATCGGCGGCGTGCCGCAGGAAGATTTCGGACGCCGCGCCCTTCCATTGCGGATCTGAGGGCGGGAAATGCTGACCAATATCGCCCTCGGCCAGCGCGCCATAAATGGCGTCGGTCACTGCGTGCATTCCCACGTCCGCATCCGAATGGCCCAGCAGGCCGCGCTCATGCGCGATTTCTACGCCGCACAGGATGACGCTGTCGCCCTCTCCGAAGCGGTGGACATCATATCCATTGCCCAGTCTGATATCCATGTCTGCTCCCAGAATGTGTTCCGCCCGGGCAAAATCCTCGGGGCGGGTGATTTTCAGGTTGTTTGCGTCCCCTGGCACGATCTGTACACGCAATCCATGCGCGCGCGCCACCTCGACATCGTCGGCCGCGCCACCCGGATGGGCCAGATGCGCCTGAAGGATGGCATCATAGTGAAAGCCCTGCGGGGTCTGCGCCGCATAAAGTCCGCTGCGGTCGCGGGTTCCGGTCACCTCACCGTCCGCCCCGGTCCACAGGGCGTCGGTCACGGCCAGCGCCGGTGCAGCCCCCGGTGCCTGATCCAGCGCGTCCCGCACCGCGGTGATCACCTCGGCTGAAATACAGGGCCGTGCCACGTCATGGATCAGCACCTTGTCCACCCCGCTGCCCGCCAGTGCCCGCAGACCGTTCAGCACGGATCCGGCCCGGTCCGCGCCGCCTTCGGCCAGGATCAGATCGCTGTCTGCAAATTCTGCCCAGGCTGCGGTATCTTCGGCCGACAGGACCAGAACAATGCGATCCACCCCGGCGGCGCGAAAGGCGGCAAGTGTCCAGTCCGCTACCCGTTTTCCGGCAAGGGGACGCCACTGTTTGGGAACCCCGCCACCGGCGCGCTGGCCCCGTCCTGCGGCAACGATCAGGGCTGCTGTGGTCATGGCTCTCTCCGCCTGTTTCGCTTCGCCCTTCGTTTATTCCGTGGCGAAGAGTGAGGCAATGACCCCCGGGAATGTGCTTAAAATTTAGGCAAATGATGTTTCGCGATGGTTGCGAAAGGGGCAAAGATTGCCGCATAGCAAGGCCACCGATAGGTTTCATAGCAACTGCACAAGGATTAGGCGCTTGTCCTTCACCCTCGGAACAACCTCGATGACGCCCCCCATCGCTCTGGCCCCCATGGCCGGAATCACCGACCGGCCGTTTCGCGACCTGGTCCGGTCCTTTGGCGCAGGTCTGATGGTCAGCGAAATGGTCGCCAGCCAGGAGATGGTCCAGTCCAAACCGGGCGTCCGGGAACGGGCTGAGCTGAGCGCGGATGTGGAAAACACCTCTGTCCAGCTGGCCGGGCGCGAGGCGCATTGGATGGCAGAAGCGGCTCGTCAGGTGGCGGATCGCGGGGCGCGCATCATCGACATCAACATGGGGTGCCCGGCCAAGAAGGTTACCAATGGATATTCGGGTTCGGCGCTGCTGAAGACACCGGATCACGCGCTGCGCCTGATCGAGGCGGTGGTTGACGCGGTTGATGTGCCGGTGACGCTGAAAACGCGGCTGGGCTGGGACGATGATTGCCTGAACGCGCCACAGGTGGCGCGCCGCGCCGAAGAGGCCGGGATCCGCATGGTCACCATTCACGGGCGCACCCGTTGCCAGTTCTACAAAGGGCAGGCGGATTGGGCGGCCATTCGCGCGGTCAAGGACGCAGTGGGCATTCCGGTTCTGGCCAATGGGGACATTGTTGACAGCGACAGCGCCAGAACCGCGCTGGACCGCTCCGGCGCTGATGGGGTGATGATCGGGCGCGGCTGTCAGGGGCAGCCCTGGCTGCTGGCGCAGGTCGCGCATGACCTGTGGGACAGCCCGGCACCGGAGATTCCGCAAGGCCAAGCATTGGTTGACCTGGTGGCCACCCATTATGATGCAATGCTGGGCTTTTACGGCCTGGACCTCGGCCTGCGCGTCGCGCGCAAGCATCTGGGCTGGTACATGGACATGGCGGGAACAGGCGCCGCGCTGCGCCGGCGGGTGCTGACCGAAAAGGACCCAGCTCAGGTGCAACGGCTGTTGCCCGAGGCGCTGTTGTCCCCGGATGCGCAGGAGGCGGCGTGATGGCGGATCAGGACATCATCCAGACCGGCGACGTCTGGGCATCCCTGCCGGTTCCGGCCTTTCTGGTGGATGCCGAGGATCGGATCGTCGACATCAATTCCGCCAGCGAAGGCTTTCTGAACACATCGCAGAAGTCGGCCTGTGGCGAGCGGTTTTGGGATCTGGTCCGGATCAACCCGCCGATTGAAGAGGCCTTTGGCCGGGCGCGCGCGCATGGGACGCCGCTTTTTGTCAACGACGCGGATGTGGGCACCGCAGGGCGCGGGCCGTTGCATTGCTCGATCCAGATTTCGTCGCTGCAAGGGTCCTCCGGTGTGATGCTGGTGCTGATCTCGCCGCGCGAACTGGCGGCGCGGATGACACAGAACCACTCGGTGAAATCCGCGGCCCAATCGGCCATCGGCATGGCCGAAATGCTGGCGCATGAGATCAAGAACCCGCTGGCCGGGATCACTGGCGCGGCACAGTTGCTGAGCATGAACGTCAGTTCGGAGGACATCGAACTGACCGATCTGATCGTGGCCGAAAGCCGCCGGATCGTGAAGCTGCTGGAGCAGGTGGAGCAGTTCGGAAACCTGTCCGCACCCACCTTCAAGGCGGTCAACCTGCATGACGTTCTGGACCGCGCCCGCCGCTCGGCGCAGCTGGGCTTTGGCGCGCATATGACCTTTGTCGAAGAATACGACCCGTCGCTGCCGGCCGCCTTAGGGGATCCCGATCAGCTGCTTCAAGTGGTGATGAACTTGTTGAAGAACGCATCGGAAGCTTCTGATAAAAAAGGTGGAAGGATCCATCTTAAGACCTACTTTGAACATTCTTTCCGGCTGCGCCGAAGTGATGGAACCGGAACATCGCTGCCGCTGCAGATTGAAATCATCGACGATGGCCCGGGGCTGCCCGAGCATATTCGGGACGATGTTTTTGACCCGTTTGTATCGGGCCGGGAAAACGGCACCGGGCTGGGCCTGGCGCTGGTCAGCAAAATCATGTCGGAACATGGGGGGTGGGTGTCCGTGAATTCGGTCCCCGGCCGCACGGTGTTCCGTCTCTCGCTTCCCCGGGCCCCCCGCGATGCGGTGGAGCAGGGATAATCCACAGGAGAAACCGTTATGGATGGCACCGTTCTTGTTGCAGATGACGACCGCACCATTCGCACCGTTCTGACCCAGGCACTGACCCGGGCGGGCTGCAAGGTACATGCAACCTCTTCGCTGACCACGCTGATGCGCTGGGTTGGGGAAGGCAAGGGCGATGTGGTCATCTCGGACGTGGTCATGCCGGATGGCAACGGGCTGGAGATGCTGCCCAAGATCGCCGAAGACCGCCCAGGCCTGCCGGTCATCGTAATCTCGGCGCAGAACACCATCATGACCGCGATCAAGGCGGCCGAGGCCGAGGCCTATGATTACCTGCCCAAGCCCTTTGACCTGCCGGAGCTGATGAAGCGCACGGCGCGGGCGCTGAGCCAAAGCCAGGTTGCGGCCTCCTCCTCGGTCGAGGTGGTGCCCGACCGGCCCGAAGAGCTGCCGCTGGTGGGGCGCACGGAGGTCATGCAATCGCTCTATCGCATCGTTGCACGGGTGATGAACACGGACCTGCCGATCCTGGTCACAGGCGAAAGCGGCACTGGCAAATCGCTGATTGCAAAGATCATTCACGACCTTTCGGATCGCCGCACCTTGCCCTTTGTCGTCGCAGATGAGGCGGATCTGGCGGAAATCGACGGCCCGGCACGCCTGCTTGCCCGGGTAAAGGGCGGCACGCTGCTGTTTGATGAGCTTTCCGACATCGGTGAGGAGGAACAGGCGCGGATTGTGCGGATGATCGACACGCCGGGTGAACATCAGCCGCGCTTCATGGCGACCAGCCAGGTGGATCTGAATTCTGCCCTGGCGGCCGGGACCTTGCGGCAGGACCTCTATTACCGGCTGAGCGGCACCCAGATCCACGTGCCCGCACTGCGTGAGCGGGTCGAGGACATTCCGCTGTTGGCAGAGCACTTCCTGGCGCGGGCCGAAGCCGATGGCGCCGCGCATCGGGTTCTGGGCGATGAGGCCCGCAACAAGCTGCGCGCCTTTGCCTGGCCGGGCAATGTGCGGCAGCTGGAAAACATCGTCCGCCGCCTTGGCCTGACCAGCCGGTTCGAGGAAATCTCCGGTGCCGAAGTCGATGTGGTGCTGGGGCCGCAGTCATCGGTCGCGCCACAGGCCGGGGAAAGCACCGGCGAAAGCCTGTCGGATTCGATCGCGCGCCATCTGCGCCGCTATTTCGATCTGCACGGGAACCAGCTGCCGCCGCCGGGTCTGTACTCCCGCGTGCTGCGCGAGCTGGAGATGCCGCTGATTGAAATTGCGCTGGAACACACCGGCGGAAATCAGGCGAAATGCGCCGATCTGCTGGGCATCAACCGGAATACGTTGCGCAAGAAGATCACCGATCTCGATATTGAGGTGACACGTCGTCGCAAACTGATGTAATATCGTCACAGAACCGTGGCGTTCCGGTGTCACACCCGGAAAAGACCACGAGATATGGCGGTAGGCCCGGTTTGGGCCACATCAGTATGAGGGCAGTACGTGGCAACGCGGTCACAGCAGGGCGTGCTTACGGCGCTAAATCGTTGGCGCAGAGGGCGTCGCGTGCGCAATGTCGCCACCCTTGGGCTGGTCATTCTGGGCCCCACGCTGGCGCTTCTGACATTCCTGGTTCTGGGCCCCTTTGATCAGGGGGCCAGCTCGCCATTTCTGCGGGTGATTCTGCTTGCGGATTTTGTCTATATCCTGGTGCTGGCGGCGCTGGTTCTGGGGCAGATGGGGCAGCTTATCGCCGCGCGGCGGGCCAAGTCGGCAGGATCCCGCCTGCACCTGCGGTTGATTGGTGTGTTCACGCTTCTGGCGCTGCTGCCGACGGTCACGGTGGCCGTTTTTGCCGGGCTGACGGTGAACGTTGGTCTGGAAGGCTGGTTTTCCGATCGCGTGCGCAGCGTGGTGGGCAGCTCGCTGGCCGCGGCAGAGGCCTATGAGCATGAACAGCGCGCCGATCTGGCCGAAGATGCCGAGGCGCTGGCCCGGTTTCTGGACAGCAGCCGCACCCGTACGTTCTTTATGAATGATGCCGAAATGCGCCGGGTGCTGACGCAGGGCCAGCTGCAGATCCAGCGCGGCCTGCGCGAAGCCTATGTGATCGACGGCACCGGTGAAATCCGCGCGCGGGGTGAGCGGTCCTATCTGTTCGACTTCGAACATCCCGCCATTGTTGATCTGGAACGCGCCAACAGCGACGGGCTGATCATCATCCAGGATTGGGACAACAACGAATTCCGCGCGCTTGTCCGGCTGGAAGCCTTCGTTGATCGCTTCCTCTACGTCAGCCGCGATGTCGACGGGCAGCTTTTGAACCTGCTGGATGACACCAAGGAAACCGTGCGCCTGTATCAACAGCTGGAAAGCGAACGCGGGCGCGTGCTGTTCGAATTTTCGCTTTTGTATCTTGGCTTTGCCGTGATCCTGATCCTTGCGGCGGTCTGGCTGGGCCTGTGGTTCGCGGAGCGCCTGTCGCGTCCCGTGGGCCGTCTGGCAACCGCGGCACAGCTGGTTGGGGATGGCGATCTGGACGTGCGGGTGATCGAAGAAGAAGGCGACGATGAAATCGCGCTTTTGGGCCGCTACTTCAACCAGATGACCCGCCAGCTGAAGCGTCAGCGCGAAACGCTGCTGCAAAACACCCGCCAGATCGAGCGCCGCCGCCGGATGTTCGACTCCGTTCTGTCGTCTGTCACCTCGGGCGTTGTGGGGCTGGACCCCGAAGGCCGCGTAACCTTCGTCAACCGCTCGGCCGAACGTCTGCTGGACTGGTCGGGGGATGAGCAGTCGCTGGCGCTGGCCGTGGCGGTGCCGGAATTCGGCCAATTGTTCGAAGAGCTGCGCGGTGGTCCGGCAGAGGTCTGTCAGGGAGAGATCAAGGTCTCCCGCCAGGGTCAGCTGGAAAACCTGCTGGTCCGCATGTCCACCCGGCGCTCGGAAGAGGGCAAGCTGGAAGGCTTTGTTGTGGCCTTTGATGATGTGACCGATCTGGTCAGCGCACAGCGGATGGCCGCCTGGGGCGACGTGGCCCGCCGCATCGCCCATGAGATCAAGAACCCGCTGACCCCGATCCAGCTGAGCGCGGAGCGGATCAAACGCAAGTTCGCGCCCAAGCTGGGCGAGGAGATGAGCGACCAGCTGCAATCCATGACCGAGGTGATCGTCCGTCAGACCAACGACCTGCGGCGGATCGTTGATGAATTCTCCAAATTCGCCCGGATGCCCGAGCCCGAACGCCGTAATGAAGACCTGGCCAAACTGGTGCAGGATGCGGTGGTTCTGCAACAGAGCGGCCAGCCGGATGTGCGGATCACACTGGCGTTGCCGGATCAGGACTGCCCGGCGGATCTGGACCAGACGATGATTTCCCAGGCCTTGACGAACCTGATCAAGAACGCAGGGGAAGCCATTGATACCTTGAAGGAAAAAGGTGGCGTTGAAGGGCTGGTTCCGCAAGTTCAGGTCGCACTTGAACCGAAAGGCGGCAGCTACAGAATTACCATTGCGGACAATGGGATCGGGCTGCCCGAAGACCGGGCGCGCCTGTTCGAACCCTATGTGACGACCCGGGACCAGGGCACCGGCCTTGGCCTGCCGATCGTGAAGAAGATTATCGAGGAACACGGTGGAAGCCTGTCCCTTGAAGATGCGCCCGTATTTGACGGGCAGGATCATTTCGGCGCCATGGCCGTGATCTTGCTGCCTGTTGCGACGGGGGCTGCCGAAGCTTCGGCCGCACTTGCGGGCCCGAGGAATACAGTGAAAGCAGGACTGACATGAGTGACATTCTGATTGTTGATGATGAGCGGGATATCCGCGAACTGGTTTCCGATATTCTGGAAGACGAAGGATATTCGACCCGTAAGGCGGGCAATTCGGACGACTGCATGGCCGCAGTTCAGGAAGAACTGCCCGCGCTGCTGATCCTGGATATCTGGCTGAAGGACAGCCAGATGGACGGGATCGACATCCTGAAGACGGTGAAACGGGATTATCCCGAAGTCCCGGTGGTGATCATCTCGGGGCACGGCAATATTGAGATCGCCGTGGCCGCGATCAAGCAGGGGGCCTATGACTTCATCGAGAAGCCGTTCAACATCGATCAGCTGATGGTGGTGATCCGGCGCGCGATGGAAACCTCGCGCCTGCGGCGGGAAAACACCGAGCTGAAGCGCAAGGATGTGAACGCCGATGAAATGGTTGGCCAATCCGCGGCCTTTCGGGCGCTGATCGGGCAGTTGGAGAAGGTGACCAAGTCCAACGGTCGCGTGATGCTGAGCGGGCCTGCCGGCTGTGGCAAGGAGGTCGCCGCGCGCTACATCCACGCCCATTCCAACCGCGCCAGCAAGCCGTTTGTGACGGTGAACTGCGCCAATGTGGAACCCGACCGGATGGAAGAGGTCCTGTTCGGTCGCGAAAGCCAGGAACGCGGGATCGAGCCGGGCTTGCTGGAACAGGCGGATGGCGGTGTCATCTACTTTGACGAGGTGGCGGACATGCCGCTGGGAACCCAGTCCAAGATCCTGCGCGTGCTGGTGGATCAGCAGTTCCTGCGGGTTGGCGGCGGTGCCAAGGTCAAGGTCGATCTGCGGGTGATCTCTTCGACCAACAAGAACCTGGAGGCCGAGATTCAGGCCGATCGTTTCCGGCAGGAGCTGTATCACCGGCTGAATGTGGTTCCGATTGCGGTGCCGTCGCTGGCGGACCGGCGCGAAGACATCCCCGTTCTGGCCGAGCATTTCATTGAGATGTTCAATGATTCCCAAGGCTTGCCAATCCGTCCGCTGACGGATGAGGCCACGACGCTGATGCAGACCATGAGCTGGCCGGGCAACGTCCGCCAGCTGCGCAACCTGATCGAGCGGGTTCTGATCCTGGGCGAAGGCACGGGCCCGATTGAGGCGCGGGAACTGCCCAATGAGGAAGATCCGCAGACCGACGATGGCCGCGTTGTGCTGTCCGGTGCACTGGCGACCTTGCCCTTGCGCGAAGCCCGCGAGGCGTTCGAACGGGAATACCTGCTGACGCAGATCAACCGGTTCGGCGGCAATATCAGCCGTACCGCGTCCTTTGTGGGCATGGAGCGCAGCGCGCTGCACCGCAAGCTGAAGTCGCTGGGCGTGGTGACATCGAACAAGGCCGGGGCCCGCGTCGCCCATGTCGAGGACGAGGCGGCAGAGGCGTCGGGCTGAGGCGTCAGCTCAGCCCGCGTTCACGATCTGGAAGCTGCCATCGTCATTGCGGATCACGCATGAATTTTCGGTCAGCGCGGGCAGGCGCGTTGTCTGGCCGGGAGGCGCGGCGCGTTTGACGTCGGACGAGCAGACCGGGATCTGGGCAGGCGCGTAGCCCTTGCGCGCCATACAGCTCTGTTCCACCCGCTGGCGCAGCGGTTCATTCACATCCACCGTATAGATCGCCCCCTGAATCCAATGGCCGGGCCGGGTGTAACAGGAACCACTGCTGTTACAGATCTGGCGCGGCGGGACATAGACCGGGGGATCCTGGCGCACCTGGTTCGACACCGGGGCCTTGTCCAGCGCCTCGACCTCACAGGCCAGCGTGTCCTGTTCCATCTTCTGTACGGATACCCCCGGCTTGTAATACAGCGACAGGGGGGTACAGGCAGCACAGAACAGCAGGCAGGCAAGAACGCGTTTCATGGCTTGATCCTGCCATCAAGTTCCCGGGGTTACAATTGAATTGACCCTTCCGGGGGCATCTGTCATTGCAGGATATGGCATGGGGATCGTCCAAGGGACATAGGGCATGAAGGTCATCATTTGCGGTGCCGGACAGGTCGGATGGCAGATTGCGCGCCATCTGTCCGGAGAGCTGAACGACGTGACGGTCGTGGACAGCAACCCCGATCTGGTGCGGCGCGCCACGGAAACGCTGGATGTTCAGGGCATTGCGGGCTTCGCCTCCTATCCCGATGTGCTGGACCGGGCCGGGGCGCGCGACGCCGATATGGTGATCGCGGCCACCCATTCGGATGAGGTCAACATGGTGACCTGTCAGGTGGCGCATTCGGTCTTTTCGGTGCAGCGGAAAATTGCGCGCCTGCGGTCGCAAAGCTATCTGACGGCGATCTATTCGGACCTCTATCGGCGCGATCATCTGCCCATCGACGTGGTGATCAGCCCCGAACGTGAGGTCGCCGCGGCGGCGATGCGGCGCCTGCGGGCGCCCGCGGCCTTTGATACCGAGATGTTCATGGACGGTCAGGCGCAGCTATTGGGCGTGACGGTTGATGAGGATTGTCCCATCGTCAACACCGCGCTGCGGCAGCTGACGGATCTGTTTTCCACCCTGCGGGCCATCGTCGTGGGCATCCGCCGTGACGGTACGCTGTTTGCGCCCGAGCCGGGGGATCAGCTGTTTGTTGGGGATGACTGCTATGTTTTCACCCATGTCGATGATGTTGTCAGAACACTTGAAGTGTTCGGGAAATCACAGAAAAAACAAGACCGTGTGGTCATTGTTGGAGGTGGTAACGTAGGTTTGGAAGTGGCCTCGGCGCTGGAGGCGGGACCGCACCGGATCCGCGCCAAGGTGATCGAACGGGACCGGGCCTGCGCCGAGGTTGCCGCCGAAACGCTGGAAAAAACCATCGTGCTGAACGGTGATGGTCTGGACAGTGGCCTGCTGCGCGAAGCGGGGATCGACCGGGCCGACGCGATGCTGGCCGTGACCGACGACGACAAGACCAACATGCTGGCCGCGGTGCGCGCCAAATCCGAAGGCTGTCCGCTGGCCATCGCGCTGATCAACGACCCCACGCTGGTGCCGCTGATGGCGCCGCTTGGGATTGACGCCTATATCAACCCGCGCGCCACCACCGTCAGCTCGATCCTGCGGCACATCCGGCATGGCCGGGTCCGTCAGGTCTATTCGATTGGCGATGCCGAGGCCGAGGTGATCGAAGCCGAAGTCATGTCGACCTCACCCATGGCGGGCAACGCGCTGCGGGATATCGAGTTTCCCGAGGGCGTTCTGGTGGGGGCAGTGCGCAAGGGGGACAAGGTGGTCCGTCCCGAAGGCGGGCTGCGCATTGATGAAGGTGATGTCGTGGCGATCTTTGCAATGGCGGATGACGTTCCAGAGGTCGAACGCCTGATGCAGGTTTCGATAGACTTCTTCTGATCATGGCACGCCGGACCCGCGAAGCTGGAACCCTGTCGAAGCTGCCGCTGTTCCTGATGATCTGGGGCATCGCGTCGCTGGCCATGTGGGTGCCGGCGGCCCTGGCATTGGCGCAGGATGATCACCACACGTCGCGCAGTTTCTTCTATTCCGGCATTCTGGGACTTTTCGTGGTCTCGCTCATTGCGCTGTCGCTGGGCAATCGCAACCTGCGGCATCGTCTGCTGGGGCAACTTCTGTCGTTGCTGGCGGTTCTGGCCATTCTGCCGCTGTTTCTGGCCCTGCCGCTTTTTGAGGCACTTGGCACCACCACCTATCTGAACGCCTATTTCGACATGGTCAGCGCGGTCACCACGACCGGTGCGGACCTGTTTGATGATCCCGGTCGTCTGAGCGACCCGCTGCATCTGTGGCGGGCCATGGTCGCCTGGATGGGGGGCTTTCTGATGTGGGTTGCGGCCTCTGCCATTCTGGCCCCGATGTCGCTGGGCGGGTTTGAGATCACCGCGCGCGGTGAACCCGGACGAACCGCCGTGACCCCTGCGCAGATGCACCGGGCCGACCCGCGTAAGCGCCTGATCCGGATCACAAAAACGCTGGCACCTGTCTATGCCGGGCTGACCGGGGCGCTGTGGATCCTGTTGATGATCGGGGGCGAAACCTCGCTGGTGGGCTTGTGCCATGCCATGTCGGTTCTAGCGACTTCGGGCCTGTCGCCGGTTGGTGGGCTGGAGAACGCCCAGTCCGGAATGGCGGGTGAGGCGGTATTGTTCCTGTTCATGTTCTTTGCCCTGTCGCGGCTGACCTTTTCGTCGGACACCGCCGCCTCGGGGATGACGCGTCTGGACAAGGACCCCGAGTTTCGCATCGGGCTGCTTTTGGTGGTGGCGATCCCAGTCATCCTGTTCCTGCGTCACTGGATCGGCGCGCTGGATGTGAATGCGGGCGAAAACTCCGCCCAGGCGCTGCGCGCCTTCTGGGGGTCGATGTTCACGGTCATGTCGTTTCTGTCGACCACCGGTTTTGAAAGCGCCGACTGGGGACAGGCGCAGCAATGGTCGGGGCTGGGCACGCCGGGTATCATCCTGCTGGGCCTGTCGGTGATCGGCGGAGGTGTGGCCACGACCGCCGGCGGGGTCAAGTTGCTGCGGGTTTATGCGCTGTATCTCAATGGATTGCGGGATATGGAGCGGCTGGTTCATCCGTCGTCGGTCAGCGGGCAACGGTCGGGGGACAAGCGGATCCAGAAGAACGGCGCCTTCGTGGCCTGGATCTTCTTCATGCTGTTTGCCCTGACGCTGGCCTTCTTCAGCGTGACGCTGGCCGCCCTGGGCGCGGACTTTGAAGAGGCGATGGTGCTGAGCATTTCGGCCCTGTCCACCACCGGGCCGCTGGTGCATGTCGCGACCGATACGCCGATCCATCTGGCATCCTTGCCCGATGTGTCCAAGTTCGTCCTGTGTTTTGCCATGATGATGGGGCGGCTTGAAACGCTCGCGCTGATTGCGCTTTTCACGCCTGATTTGTGGCGCAGCTGACCGGGAATTATGCCTTTCCTGAGCAGAGTTGCGTTTTTCGGGTGGAAACTCCGGGAATCAGGCTCCATACTCGGAATCCTGAGAGGCGCGGTGATCCGCAGCACGTTGCAAGAACAAAGGCGAGATAACAAAACATGGCTTCGGACAGACAGAACCTGCAGGATGCCTTCCTGAATCACGTTCGGAAAACCAAAGTTCCGGTTACCATTTTCTTGATCAATGGCGTGAAGTTGCAGGGTGTGATCACTTGGTTTGACAACTTTTGCGTTCTGCTGCGCCGCGATGGTCAGTCGCAGCTTGTTTACAAGCACGCGATTTCGACAATCATGCCGGCCCAGCCGATCAGCCTCTATGATGGTGAAGACGCCTCTTGATGGAGCATGACAGGGTTCGCACCCGTGCGTGGGTGCTGCACCCGGACATCAAAACAGATCCGGACCGTCGCGATGCTGAGACTGGCCTGCAAGAGGGCGTGTCTCTGGCCGCGGCTTTGCCTGACCTCGACGTGATCGGGTCGGACGTGGTGCGCCTGCCACGTGCCCATCCCGGCATGCTGTTCGGGTCCGGAAAGATCGAAGAGCTTGGAACCCGCTTCAAGGCCGAAGAGGTGGAGCTGGTTTTGATCGACGGGCCTGTGTCGCCTGTCCAGCAGCGCAATCTGGAAAAGGCCTGGAAGGTCAAGATCCTGGACCGGACCGGCCTGATCCTTGAAATCTTCAGCGATCGCGCCCGCACCCGTGAAGGTGTGTTGCAGGTTGAAATGGCGGCGCTCAGCTACCAGCGGACGCGTCTGGTCCGGGCCTGGACCCACCTGGAGCGTCAGCGCGGTGGGCTGGGCTTTGTGGGCGGTCCGGGCGAAACCCAGATCGAGGCCGACCGTCGCGCCATCGACGAACAACTGGTGCGTCTGCGGCGTCAGCTGGAAAAAGTGGTGAAGACTCGAACGCTGCATCGCGCGGCGCGTGCCAAGGTGCCATATCCGATTGTTGCGCTGGTGGGCTACACCAACGCGGGCAAATCGACGCTGTTCAACCGCCTGACCGGGGCCGAGGTGATGGCCAAGGACATGCTGTTTGCCACGCTGGATCCGACGATGCGGCGCGTGCAGCTGCCGGATGGGCCGGAAATCATCCTGTCGGATACGGTGGGCTTCATCTCGGATCTGCCGACCGAACTGGTCGCGGCCTTCCGGGCAACGCTGGAAGAGGTGCTGTCGGCCGATGTGGTCGTTCACGTGCGGGACATCTCGCACGCCGAAACCGAAGAACAGGCCAAGGATGTGGAAACCATCCTGTCGTCGCTGGGCATTGACGCAGAACGCCCGCGGATTGAGGTCTGGAACAAGCTGGACCAGCTGGAGCCGGACGAGGCCGACGCCCGGCGTCAGCGCGCTGGTCGTGAGGACGGCCTGCATGCCATCTCGGCGCTGAACGGCGAAGGGATCGACGGTCTGCTGACCGAAGTGGCAGAGATCCTGCAGGGCGTGCGTCACGAGGCACAGGTCAAGCTTGGCTTCGCCGATGGCAAGCGGCGCGCGTGGCTGTTCCGTCAGGACGTGGTGCAAGAGGAAAACCAGACCGAAGACGGGTTTGAAATCACCGTTCTGTGGACGCCCAAGCAACAGGCGCAGTTCGACGCCCTGGGCTGAGCCGCCGGGCGTACCGCTGTTCAGCCCGCCAGACGTTTCAAGGCAACGGCCGTCACCAACGGGCCGATCAGTTCAAACCCGACCGTGGTTCCAATGGTGATCGCCATGATCAGATCGCCATGGGCGGGCAGGGTGTCTGCGGCCACCAGCGCCATGCCGATGGCCACCCCGGCCTGGGGCAACAGGGCCGGACCATACCAGAGCCCTTCACGCTTGGGTGCGCGGATCATGCGCCCGCCCAGCCATCCGCCCAGCACCCGGCCAAGGACGCGGAACGCGGCATAGGCCAGCCCGACCAGCCCCAGCGCCCAGAGCTCTGCCAGATCCAGCGAGGCGCCTGCAAGGATGAAGAAGATGATCAGGAACGGCCATTGAAAGTTCTCGATCTCATGAAAGGCGTTGCGGTGGTGGCGGGCCAGATTGACGATCACCGCCCCGACGGTCATCCCTGCGATCAGGAAGGACAGCTCCAGCCAGATCGCCAGCCCTGCGGTCAGAAAGATCAGCCCCAGCGCCTCGGCCCGCAGGGGTTCACCGTCGCAGATCCGGCCGGTCAGATAGGCCGAGGGCACCCCGATGACCAATCCCAGCAGGATGGAGCCGAACACCTCGCGCAAAGCGTGCCAGACAAGCGCGCCCTCTGTGCCGCTGCCCGCCAGCGATTGGGCCGCCACAAGCACCAGTGAGAAGACGACCAGCCCCCAGGCGTCATCAATGGCAACGATCCCCTTCAGCGTCCGGGTGAAGCCGTTGTCCTGACCGGACTGGGCGATCACGTCAAAGGTGGCGGCGGGATCGGTGGCGGTGGACAGCGCCCCCAGCGCCAGTGCAGCAGCCAGCGGTACGCCCACGGCCCAGAGGCCAGCAGACACGGTCAGCAACGTCAGCAGCACCACCGCGATGGAAATGATCAGGATCGCAGAGCCATGCCGCCGCAGCGTGTCCCACGACAGGCTGCTGCCCAGCAGGAAGGCCACCGCCGTCAGGGCAATCACAGAAAACGTGGGGTAGAAGGCGGTCAGCTCGGCCGGGATCAGGTCAAACCCGGATCGCCCGGCCAGCACCCCGCATCCCAGCAACAGCGTGACTCGGGGCAGACGGGTCCGCTTGCCGATCTGGTCCGCCGCCAGACCCGCCAGAAACAGCAGGCCAAGGGCAATCAGGGTCAGGGCCTCGGTCTGCATCGCTGGCACTACGGTCTGGGCAGCAGCTGTGTCACCCCGACCGAGGCAGCGCGGGCCAGATCCGCGTCCAGCGACATCGGGATATATTCGCCACGCCGCCACAGCTGGGCCAGGTCATCATAGTGCCGGGACAGGAAGTGGCCCGACTGACCGGTTGAGGTGATGAAGACCGAGCTGTCGGGATCGGCAAAGTCATAAACCCCGCGATAGCCCGCACCATGCACGTTCTGGAAGGGATCGGGATCTTCGCCCGATCCACGCCCGCGTTGCAGCGTGTTGTCGCCGCCGCTGGTGGATTGGCGGATGTTGACGAAGTAGCGTAGCACCGGAACGCTGCCCAGCACGGCGTGATCGTGGGTGGCCTGGTGGGCATCGCCCCAGCGCAGGCTTTCCAACTGGTCGCCGTAGCGTTCGTTGATCCAGACCAGCGCGTCATCCAGCGCCAGACGCGCCATGTCATTGCAGGTTTCAACCGGGGCGCTCTGGCGCACGTCACACCAGGCTGCGGCCCCGTCGATATTGCGGAAGACGCGTTCGATGAACAGCGGTTCCACATGTTTGAACTCAGGGGCCAGCGGGCCCAGCTCATCCACGATCAGGCGTTTTTGCAAAGCCCGGATCCATGCCGAATAGATCAGCGGCTCCGGCAGATGCTCGTTCATTTCACCGTTCCATTCGGCCAGCAGCGACAGGGCCAGCTGGCGCTGGTGCTCGGGCGTGCCCTCTTGCGCGGCCTGACCGGTGAACCACAGATCGGCCCCGATCAACGGCAGCAGCGACCGTGCGGTGAAGCTGACGGTGTCCAGCTGCGCCTCGATGAAGCTGTCGCGGGTGTGGACCTCACGGCTTTGCATCAGGCGCTGCCAGCGGTTGATCCGCTGGGTATCGCCCCAGACATAGGACACGTGGTTGGGGAAGGGCCGTTCCAGGATCTTGTTGTTGGTGTTGCCCAGAATGCCGCCGCGCGGATTGACGAACTGCGGATTGGCGGCATAGGGCGCGTAGCCGTTCCAGCGGTTTTCCTTGCGCCAGCCCTGCGAAGGCAGGCGTCCCTTGCTCTGGTGGCGGGGATCACGGCGCGGGAAGGCGCCGATGGTTTTCATCGCGATGGCGTCCTGATCCACCAGCGACAGGTTCTGCGACGGCGCCACAAACCCTTCGGCAATGCGCAGCGCCTCCTGCACGGTGCCCGCCTTCATCAGCCGAAGCGCCGCGCCGATGGTGGTGTCCTTGGCACTGAGCGCGGTCCACCCAAGCGCGGTGACATGGCCGGGCGGGGTCACGCTGTCCAGCCCATAGTGGCTGCCGGGCAGCACCGGCCCGTTTTCCGTCCAGCGCAGGGTCAGGGTGATTGGGGCGGCGTCCTTGATCCGAATGATCGACGGGCGGCTTTCAAAGGGTTTGTAACCGTCCGGGGTCAGGTATTCTTCGGGGTTCTGCGGGTTCAGCCGTTCGATGAACACGTCCTGATCATCCATGTCGGAGGAGGTCAGACCCCAGCCCAGCCGCGCGCTGCGGCCGGTCATCACCGCCGGCACGCCGGGGATTGTTGCGCCGATCACGCCGCCGGTGCTCAGCTCCAGCCGGGCCAGATACCAGATGGCAGGCGCGGTGAAGCCCAGATGCGGGTCATTGGCCAGCAGGGTGCCACCCGAGGCCGAGCGGTGTTTGGCGGCGCTCCAGGCGTTGGAGGCCCCGGCCAGGCCCCGGCGCGGGAAGGGCGACAGCGGCGTGTCGGGCATCTCTGGAATTTCGGCAAAGCGGGGCAGGCCGGGGAACAGCGTTGCATATTCGGGCAGGGCGGCCACACCGGTTCCCGGCGCATCCGGCAGGATGTCACGCAGCCGGTCGGCATCCTCCAGCGCCAGCGAGGTGCGGGCGCGCAGGACTTCCTCTTCCAGATGGCCGGACAGTTGCAGCGCCATCAGCTTGATGATCGCAATGGAATCTCCGGGCTGCCAGGGGGCGACGGGGGCGTTGAACAGGAACATCTCGGGCGCGCCGCGTCCCAGCGCCCGGTCGTTGATTTCGGCCAGGCGGGCGTTCACCCCGGCGGAATAGGCCTCAAGCGCGCGCAGGGTTTCGGCATCCTGTGCTTCGACCGATTGCAGCGCCAGACGGTAAAGATCCAGCCGCCGCAACAGCCGGTCGATGCGCACCGTGCGCGGGCCGAACACTTCGGACAGGCGACCCTGAACCGTGCGGCGCAGCATGGTCATCTGCCACAGGCGGTCCTGTGCGTGGGCATATCCCAACGCAAAATAGGCGTCATTGTCGGTGCCGGTGTCTGCGGGGAAGATGTGAGGCACATTGGCATTGTCGCGAACGATTTCGACCGGTGCGCCGATACCGTCCACCTGCAGGCTCTGATCGTAGTCGGGCAGGGATTGCTGCGCCAGATAATAGACCAGCGCCACGCCCAGAACGACCAGCAGCACCAAAGCCGCCGTCAGGCGCAGCAACCAACGAAATACCAAACCCATGCCGGTTATGCCTCCGCATGAAACACATTTTCAGAACAAGGTGATGCCCGTGATTGCGCCTGTGAGCAAGAGTGTTAGGTTGGCCGCAACCAAGGATATGCGAACGAAAGGGTATTTCATATGGCAAAGGTGGCGTTTCTGGGTCTGGGCGTGATGGGATACCCGATGGCCGGGCACCTGCAAGCGGCCGGACATGAGGTGACGGTCTACAACCGGACCTCGGCCAAGGCCGAAGCCTGGGTTGCGCAGCACGGGGGCGCATGGGCGCCGACACCGCGCGAAGCAGTCGAGGGGGCTGAGTTTGTCATGGCCTGTGTCGGCAATGACGATGACCTGCGCTCGGTCTGTCTGGGCGAGGATGGCGCATTTGCGGGGATGGGCGAAAACACTGTCTTCGTGGATCACACCACGGTGTCGGAAACGGTAACCAAAGAGCTGTATCAGGCAGCACAGGCCACGGGGCTGCATTTTGTCGACGCGCCGATCTCGGGCGGGCAGGCCGGGGCCGAAAACGGCGTTCTGTCGGTGATGTGCGGGGGCGATGCCGACCCCTATGAGCGGGCTGAGCCGATCATCCAGATCTATTCCAAGATCTGCCGCCGCATTGGCGAAAGCGGGGCTGGTCAGCTGACCAAGATGTGCAACCAGATCGCCATCGGGGGCCTTGTGCAGGCGCTGAGCGAAGCGTTGCATTTCGCCGAGAAAGCCGGTCTGGACGGGCGCGCGGTGGTTGAGGTGATGAGCCAGGGTGCGGCGGGCAGCTGGCAGATGGTCAATCGCCATGAAACCATGCTGGATGATCACTTTGATCATGGCTTTGCCGTGGACTGGATGCGCAAGGATCTGGGGATCTGTCTGGATGCGGCCGACGAAAACGGCGCCAGCCTGCCGGTGACCGCGCTGGTTGATCAGTTCTACAAGGACGTGCAGAAGATGGGCGGCGGCCGCTGGGATACCTCGTCGCTGTTCAAACGTCTGCGGGCGCTGGACTGAGCACAAAAGAAATCGGCCTTCCCGCATCCGGGAAGGCCGACCGATCGAACATGGCTTTCGCGCAGGATCAGGGGATGATGCGCGTGTATTTGGTGCCTTCCAGCGTGGCCCCGACCCGCAGGCCGGCCTGACCGAAGATCGCCGCCAGCACCGGAGAGCGCAGCGTGTTGGTGTCTGCGGCCAGAGAGTCGCCCTGATCCGACACCACGTATTCCAGGTCTGCGCCTGCGGCCCAGCCGTGGCCCCGGCGGAATTCTTCCAATGCGTCCTGCGTCATGAAGAACAGCACATGGGCGTATTGCTGCGCCCCGATCTGGAACCCGGCGCTGCCCTTGACGGTCGAGTAATAGTCCACGGTGTAGCCATTGATCCGCAGCGCGCCTCGGCCATAGGCCCCGCCCAGCCCGAAACCGGCCTCCGTCACCAGCGGCATGATCAGCATGCCGGTCGCCTTTTCTGCCAGGTCGACGGTATTGGGGAACTGTTCATACATCCGGTTCAGGGTTGCATCGACGCGGGCGTCGATCTTGGAGGCACCGGAGCCACCAACCCCGTTGCCGCAAGCCGCGGTCACCGAGACCGCTGCCAAACCGCCCAGCGCGAACCCGCGACGGGTCAGCGAGAATTTCTGATTACTGCTCATGTTTTTGCCTGTCATTTGCCTGTGGGTGCCGGTTTTCTCCGGCTTCTGGCCAGAATATACGCGGAACTTCAGGCTGTGTCACGCGGCGACACGCCCGGATCGGCGGGATGCCGCGCGCGTCTGCTGCTGTGGGGTTGAATTCTGCGTTACCCGTTCAGGATCCGGGCCACCGCCGGGGCGAAATAGGTCAGCACCCCGTCACAGCCCGCACGTTTGAAGCACATCAGGCTTTCCAGCATGATCTTTTCACCGTCGATCCAACCGTTCTGGGCCGCGGCCTGTACCATCGCGTATTCACCCGACACCTGGTAGGCATAGGTGGGCACACCAAAGCCGTCCTTGACCCGGCGACAGATGTCCAGATAGGGCATGCCCGGCTTGACCATGACCATATCCGCACCCTCGTTCAGGTCGCGCTCGATCAGGCGCAGTGCCTCATCGGAATTGGCGGGGTCCATCTGGTACGTCTTCTTGTCCCCCTTCAGCGCACCCGAGGCCCCCACGGCATCGCGGAACGGCCCATAGAAGGCGCTGGCGTATTTGGCCGCATAGGACAGGATGGTGACATTGTGATGCCCGTGCTGTTCCAGTGCGCTGCGCATCGCCCCGATCCGACCGTCCATCATGTCCGAGGGGCCGATGATATCGGCTCCGGCCTCGGCCTGGGCCAGGGTCATCTTGACCAGCGCCTCGACCGTGGCGTCATTGACGATCTCACCATCCACCACATAGCCGTCATGGCCATTGATGTTGTAGGGGTCCAGCGCCACATCGGTCATCACCGCCAGATCGGGGGCGGCGGCCTTGATGGCCCGCACCGCGCGATTGCTCAGGTTGTCGGGGTTCCAGGCCTCGGCGCAATCTTCGGTCTTCAGCGACGCGTCGGTATAGGGGAAGACACAGATCGCTGGAATGCCAAGCGCCTGGGCCTCAATCGCGGCCTCGGCGATCTTGTCGACAGAGCGGCGCACGACACCCGGCATCGAGGCGATGGGCTCTTCGATGCCTTCGCCGTCCCGCACGAACACCGGCCAGATCAGATCATCCGGGGTCAGCGTGTTTTCACGAACCAGATTGCGCAGCGCAGCAGACGAACGGGTGCGGCGCAGACGGGCGGCGGGAAAGGGCGCGACGGTGGGTTTCATGCCGGTGGACCTCCATTTCAACTTGGGTCCTTGGGTGGCATGGAAAATCCCCGCTCACAAGGGGGGCAAAGGTCACGCCGGTGCGAAATTCCGCATTGTTCCCTCTTGTCGAGCGGACAATAGCAACGGATAAGGTCCGGACCCGGCCCGGCCACCGCGTTTTGTCAACGGCTGAGCGGATGATGACTTAGGGGGTTGCCTTTTGAACTGGTACACATCGCTCTTCGAGCTGATCGACATGCGGTCCTTTTCCAACCTCTGGTTCTGGATTGCTCTGGCGGTTGTCTGGTCCACGGCCAGCCACTGGGTGCTGGGTGTGCCGTTTGACATGGTCCAGCGTGCGCGCCGCGTGGGCGGACAGACGATGCAGGATCTGGAAGATCTGGCCCGCATCAACGTAAATCGCTTGCTCTATATCGGTCGCGTCTCCGGGCTTTGGCTGATGGGGCTGGGCTGTTTTCTGCTGTCGGGTCTGGCGGTTCTGGGGTTTTCCTATGAAATCGAGTTTGCCCAGGCGGTGTTCCTGCTGGGTTTCCCGATGTCGCTGGTGGGCCTGTTGAACCTGTCCACCGCCAAGCTGATCGAAAGTGAACATGCCAGCGGCGAACTGCTGTGCAAGCGGCTGACCCGCTGCCGCCTGTTCACCCAGATGATCGGCACCGTTTCGATCTTTGTCACGGCCCTGTGGGGCATGTATCAGAACCTGTCGATCGGCGTATTGGGCTGATCCCCGCAAGACCGGAAAAGAGGAGCGTGGCCATGGCGCCTGCACATATCACCATGGGCGGTGCGCCCGAAGGGTACGATGCACGCCTGATCCTGCGCGAAGTCGAAAAATCCGGCGGTGCGGTGGTCCATGTCGCCCGCGATGACAAGCGGATGGAGGCCACCCGCGCGGCGCTGTCCTTCTTTGCGCCGGACATGCCCGTTTTCGTGTTCCCCGGCTGGGACTGCCTGCCGTTTGACCGGGTGTCGCCCAATGCCGATGTGTCGGCGGCGCGGATGGCGACGCTTGCGGCGCTGGTCCATCAGATGCCCGAGCGGTTTGTCCTGCTGACCACGCTCAACGCCGCCACCCAGCGGGTTCCGGCCCGGTCGGTTCTGGCCGAGGCCGCGTTCAGCGCCAGTGTCGGCAACCGCATGGACGAAGACGCGCTGCGCAAGTTTCTGGTCCGTATGGGCTTTACCCAAAGCCCCACGGTGATGGAGCCCGGTGACTATGCCATCCGGGGCGGCATCATCGACATCTTTCCCCCCGGCGAAAGCGGTCCGGTGCGGCTGGACCTGTTCGGCGATATTCTGGATGGCGCGCGCCGCTTTGACCCGGCGACCCAGCGCACCACCGAAAAGCTGGAGGTGGTGGAGCTTGCCCCGGTGTCCGAGGTCATTCTGGATGACGCGGCGATCACCCGGTTCCGCCAGAACTATCGCATCGAATTCGGCGCGGCCGGCACCGATGACCCGCTGTATGAGGCGGTCAGCGCCGGGCGCAAGCACCAGGGGATCGAGCACTGGCTGCCGTTCTTCCATGAGCGGCTGGAAACCCTGTTCGACTATCTGCCCGACGCCACGGTGACGCTGGATGATCAATGTACGCCCGCGCGCCTGTCGCGGTGGGATACCATTCAGGATCAGTATGAAACCCGCCGGATCGCCATGCAGTCCAAGGGCCGCATGGACAGCGTCTATAAACCCGCGCCGCCGGGGCTGCTGTATCTGGATGATGCGGCCTGGGACGTGGCCGTGGCCAGCTTGCGCGTAGTGCAGTTCCACCCGCTACCACAGGCCAGCGGCCCGTCGGTGGTGGATGCCGGCGGGCGGATCGGGCGCAATTTCTCGCCTGAGCGGCAACAGGAAAACATCAGCCTTTTCGGGGCTTTGGCGTCACATCTGAAAGCACGACTTCAGGCCGGGCCGGTGGTGGTTGCCTCCTACTCCGAGGGCGCCCGTGAACGTCTGACCGGTCTGATCGAGGATGAAGGCATCGCCGAGGCGATCCCGATCCGCGACGGCACCCGCATCGGCAAGAGCGGCCTGCATCTGGCGGTCTGGTCGCTGGAACACGGGTTCGAAGCGCCCGACATGACCGTCATCTCGGAACAGGATGTTCTGGGGGACCGTCTGATCCGCGCGCCCAAGAAGCGGCGCAAGGCGGAAAACTTCCTGACCGAAGCGCAATCGCTGACGCCCGGGGATCTAGTGGTTCACGTGGACCACGGCATCGGCCGCTACATGGGGCTGGAGGTCGTTACGGCCGCTGGGGCCGCGCATGAATGCCTGCTACTGGAGTATGCTGAGCAGGCAAAGCTTTATCTGCCGGTCGAAAACATCGAGCTTTTGTCCAAATACGGCCATGACGAAGGCCTGCTGGACCGGCTGGGTGGCGGCGCATGGCAGGCCAAGAAGGCCAAGCTGAAGGAACGCATTCGCGAGATGGCGGATCGCCTGATCCGGGTGGCCGCCGAACGCGCCCTGCGCAAGGCCCCGATCATGGATCCGCCGCCCCACGCGTGGGAGGAGTTCAGCGCCCGCTTCCCCTATCAGGAAACCGACGACCAGCTGCGCGCCATCAGCGATGTGATGGATGATCTACATGCGGGCCTGCCGATGGACCGGCTGGTCTGCGGCGATGTGGGGTTCGGCAAGACCGAGGTCGCCATGCGCGCGGCCTTTGTGGCGGCAATGTCGGGGCTGCAGGTTGCGGTAGTCGCACCCACCACACTGCTGGCACGCCAACACGCCGCCAGCTTTGCCGAACGGTTCCGCGGGTTCCCGCTGGAGGTGCGCCAGCTCAGCCGCTTTGTCACCGCCAAGGAGGCCCAGCAGACCCGCGACGGTCTGGCGCGTGGCACGGTGGATATCGTGGTCGGGACCCATGCGCTGCTGGCCAAGAACATCCGGTTCCAGAACCTGGGCCTGCTGATCATCGACGAAGAGCAGCATTTCGGCGTTTCCCACAAGGAACGGCTGAAGCAGCTGCGCAGCGACATTCACGTACTGACCCTGACCGCCACTCCGATTCCGCGTACGCTGCAGCTCAGCCTGACCGGGGTGCGGGACCTGTCGATCATCGGCACGCCGCCCGTGGACCGTCTGGCGATCCGCACCTATGTCAGCGAATTTGACGCCATCACCATCCGCGAAGCGCTGCTGCGCGAACATTATCGCGGAGGGCAGAGCTTCTATGTCGTGCCCCGGATCAAGGACCTGCCCGAGATCGAGGAGTTTCTGCAAAGCCAGCTGCCCGAGCTGAGCTATGTGGTGGCGCATGGTCAGATGGCGGCGGGTGAGCTGGATGACCGGATGAACGCCTTTTATGACGGCAAATATGACGTGCTGCTGGCCACCACCATCGTGGAAAGCGGTCTGGACATTCCGACGGCCAACACCATGGTCGTGCACCGCTCAGACATGTTCGGTCTGGCCCAGCTCTATCAGATCCGTGGACGGGTCGGGCGGTCCAAGACCCGCGCCTATGCCTATCTGACCACCAAGCCGCGCGCGCGTCTGACACCCGCCGCGGAAAAGCGTCTGCGGGTGCTGGGGTCGCTGGATACGCTGGGGGCTGGGTTCACGCTGGCGTCGCAGGATCTGGATATTCGCGGCGCGGGCAATCTGCTGGGCGAAGAACAGTCCGGTCAGATGCGCGACGTGGGATATGAGCTTTACCAATCCATGCTGGAAGAGGCGATTGCCAAGATCCGTGCGGGTGAAATGGAAGGGCTGTCGGATGCGGATGATCAATGGGCACCGCAAATCAATCTGGGCGTTCCGGTTCTGATCCCCGAAGATTTCGTGCCCGATCTTGATGTCCGCCTTGGGTTGTATCGCCGCCTGTCGTCACTGACCACCAAGGTCGAGCTGGAAGGCTTTGCCGCAGAGCTGATCGATCGGTTTGGTAAGCTGCCCAAAGAGGTCAACACGCTGCTCTTGGTGGTGCGGATCAAGGCCATGTGCAAACGCGCGGGCATCTCCAAGCTGGATGGCGGGCCGAAGGGGGCCACGATCCAGTTCCACAACGACAAATTCGCTTCTCCTCAGGGGTTGGTGGAATTCATCCAAGCCCAGAACGGGCTGGCCAAGGTGCGTGACAACAAGATCGTGGTGCGCCGCGACTGGCGCAACGACAAGGACAAGATCAAGGGCGCCTTCGCCATTGCACGGGATCTGGCCGAGAAAGTGGTCGCCGGCAAAAAAGCGCGCAAGACATCCCAATAGGTTGTGTTTCGTTTTGACGAATCCAGCAGACCAGATGATAGTCGCATCAGGTTTTTTGCATATGGATTGGAAAAATGCGTACCACTTTGAATTGGGCTGATGCGTCAGTGGGGGATTTTACCTTTGACGTGGATGGGGTCACTTATTCCGCCAATTTGTCCCTTGGGAATTTGGATTTCAGGCAAGAGGGACAATTTATCTCGGGCCGGGTACTCAGAGCCATTTATGAGACGGGGTTCTCACCCGCTGTTCTGACTTTCGAACAGCCTGTAAGGGATATCAGCTTCCAGATTTCGGATGTGGATATGGGAGGCCATCATGACGCGGTAGAGATTCAGGCTTTTGACCCGGAGGGGAACAGCCTGGTCGTGCGTTTCCCGGATGCCGATGACGCCTATCTGATCGAAGGAAACAAGATCACCGCGAACCCAGGGATGAACGGCGAATTGCTGTCAGTGGTTGTGGATGGGGAGGTGAAGTCGATCCATCTGGCCGACGGACCCGGACCGGATAGCTATCGTAGCGGCTATGTCGGTTTCGGGCCGCTGTCGTTTGAGGCATCGGCCGAGCCGGTTGTCGAAACCGGAACGGACGGGCCCGACACGCTGGTCGGGGACACGGGGCGGGATACGCTGGATGGCGCGGTGGGCGACGACCTGTTGCAAGGTATGCCAGGGGCGGATCACCTGATCGGCGGAGCGGGCCGCGACACGATGGAAGGCGGGCCCGGAAATGATCTCTATGACGTGGACAACCCGAATGATCTGGTTGTCGAATTGCTGGATCAGGGGTCTGATTGGGTCATGTCCTCGGTCAGCTACGTTCTGCCGGACCATGTCGAACACCTGATCCTGACCGGGTCTGCCGACCTGAACGGTACGGGGAATGCCTATGGCAACGTGTTGCAGGGCAATGAGGGCAGCAACCTGCTGATGGGGCTGCAAGGGGCCGATTGGTTGATCGGTGGTCTTGGCGGGGCCGACACGCTGGATGGCGGCGATGATCACGACACCGCCAGCTTTGCGCTGGCCACGTCGGGTGTGCAGGTCCGGCTGGCTGATGGTCAGGCCACCACTGGCGCGCAGACCATCACCCTGCAGAGCATCGAGAATGTCAGCGGCACCGGAATGGGCGATCATCTGACCGGTGACGATGCAGACAATATCCTGCGCGGTCTGGGCGGAGACGATTGGTTTGTTGCCTCTGCTGGCGATGACATGATCTTTGGCGGCTCGGGTTTTGACACGTTGACGTTTTCCGGAAACGCCAAGCGGGTGATCATCGATCTGGACCAGGGAACCGCGGTCACCCGACATGACGTCGGGGATCTGCTGTCCTATCATCAGGTAAGCGGTATCGAAGGGGTGATCGGCACCCGCAAGTCCGACTTCATGGACGCCGGGGATGCGGGCGCGACGCTGCGTGGTCTGGGCGGCTGGGACTGGATGGTCGGCGGGGCCCGGGCGGATCGGTTTGATGGTGGCGATCACCGGGACATGCTGTCCTACGCCGGATCCCGCAGCGGGGTGCATGTCTCGCTGGCGGCCGGGCGTGGCTGGGAAGGTGAGGCGCGCGGGGACCGGATCGAGAATATCGAGAACCTGACCGGCAGCTCTCATTTCGACATTCTGACCGGCGATGATGGCCGCAACCTGCTGCGTGGCCTTGGCGGCAATGACGTGCTGACCGGCAAGGGTGGCGCAGATGATCTGTTCGGCGGGATCGGCAATGACACGTTGAACGGTGGCAGCGGCTTCGACACGGCGACCTACACCGGGGCGCGTGCGGAGTATACCGTCGACAGATTGATGGATGGCTCGGTCCAGGTCAGCGGCGCGGATGGCATCGACACGTTGTTGAGCGTCGAGGGGCTGATCTTCTCGGACGGTCTGTTCTATCTCTGAAACGGAGGCCGGGCAGGCCAGAAACCTGCCCGGCACCAAAACACCGTGCGGGTAAAGTCACCGCATTGCAGCCTGGGCACAGAAGCAAGACGCCGCAACCGCGCGATCTGCCCGGGCCAGGGCCAGATCCAGCCGCTGTTTGACCTGTGGCAGCTCCGCCGTATCGTTTCGCGCCACAAGGCAATCATGCAGGCCTTTGAGCGCCCAGACGTTGTCTGGATGGATCGTTGCCCGTGACAGGGTGCCGCCCAGGCCCAGATCCTCGCGGTAAACCGCTTCAGCTTCCGCCACATGGCCCTGTTCGAACAGCAGCGCCCCAAGGGCGTGGCGCGTGGGCTGCATCCAGCCCCAGGGTTCATCATAGGGCAGCGTGTCATCCAGCGCGACCGAGGCGCGCAGATGGGCATAGGCGGCGCTGTAGTTCTCCTTGCGATACTCGATCTCGCCCCGCAGCATTTCTCGGGCGATCTCCAGCAGGTCGACCACCCGGTTGTTGTGCAGCAGGCGGGTGTCCGGCACCCGGTCCTTGGCGGCCAGGAACAGCTGTTCCTCGGCCTCAGCCTCGGCAACGCGGCCGGTGGCGGCAAAGGCGATGGCGCGGGCGTAATGTACCGTGGCGGTGAGGGTGCAGTAGAGTTGCGGATCTTCGGGCAGCTCCAGCGCCATCGCCTCGTCCCAGCGGCCAAAGCGGATCAGGATATGCGGCCCCATCGCCATGAAGGCCTCGAAGTAATCCGCCATGGGCGGGCTTTCGATCCGCAGCATTTCGGCCGGGGTTGTGTCCCAGAGGCCCTGATTGGCACGCAGCGCCGGTTCCATCTGGCCCAGAAACAGAGCACCGTAGATGACGAAGTGATAATCGTGCTGCCGGTAGCCGGTGTAGATGTTGAACGCGCCCTCACGCTCATAATACTTCAGGTCCGCCTCAACCGCCTTTTGGTTCCAATGGACCACGTTGTGATAGTGACCGCAGAGCACGTCGATATGGGTGGGCATATGCACCAGATGGCCGGCATCGGGCACCAGCGTGCGCAGCACGTCACCGGCCTTGAGCGCCTTTTCCGGGGTTGGCGACATTTCCATCAGGTGGACATAGAGGTGCAGCAGACCGGGATGCGACATGGCGGCCGGATCATGGGCCATCGCCCATTCCAGCACCTCCTGCGCCTCCAACGTCGCGGCGCCATCGGCCGGGGTGCCGGTTTGCAGGTCCCACATCTGCCAGGGCGTCAGGTTCATCAGACTTTCGACATAGATCGCCCGCAGGTCCAGCTGGTCGGGCACCGCCTGGAACGCGGCGCGCATGGCGTCCGCAAAGGCATGTTCCCAGGACTGCATGTCATCGGACAGCGCCCGCTGCGGATAGCGGGCGGGCAGGGCACGGATCAGCGCCACTTCCGCCGGGGTGCAGCCCTCCACGCACTCCAGGGCCCGCTGGGCCGCATCATGGGCGGTTTCCAGGGCCTCCGTCCGAGTTTTCTCATCGAAAAGCTGCCAGGGCATGTTGTAGTTCGGCCCGGCGGCATAGCCGACCCCCCAATGGGCCATGGCACAGTCCGGATCATGCTCCAGCGCCTTGGTAAAGCAGCGCACGGCCTCTTCGTGGTTGAACCCGTAGGTCCAGATCAGCCCGCGATCAAACCAGGTCTGGGCCTCCGGCGAAGCGGTGGTAATGGGGCAGCTATGGGTGCCAAGGTCGTAACTATAGCTCATCTCAAATCTCCTGATCCGAGATGAGCTTAGGCGATCCGGGGCGGGCTGAATAGCGCTCAGGCGGGCAGGCGCGCTTCAATCCGGGCCATATGCAGCATCAGCACATATCCGATGATGCACATCACCATGACCCCGCTGGTCAAAGGCAGCAATGAGCCATCGAACAGCAAGCCGATCGGGGCGGCAATGGCCGCGGCCAGCACCGTCGCAACGGCGCCGATGACCGAAGCCGCCATGCCCGCGATATGGCCCATCGGCTCCATCGCCATGGCGTTCAAATTACCAAGGGTCGTGCCCGCCATGAAGAACACCGTGGTCTGCCACCCAACGAACAGGTAGAAGCCCGCATCCTGCGAAAAACCTGCCTGTCCGGCCATGATCATGGCGCCGCTCAGCACGATTTGCGCGGCCAGCGACCAGGTCACCATGCGACGCATGCCAAGCCGCACCACCACGATTGCGTTCAACAGGCTGGCCGAACCCGAGATCCCCGCGACCAAGCCAAACCAGAAAGGAAAGCTCTCTGCCCGGCCATAGATGGTATCATAGACCGGCTGCACCATGGTCAGCATGGTAAACAGCATCCCCATGCACAGGGTTTGCACCATGATTGAAATCCGAACCGTGGGATGGGCAAACATTTCCTTGGCCGAGGCGATGAGCAAGGGCAGGCGGAAGGGCCTGCGCTTTTCCATCGCCAGGGATTCCGGCAGCCGTACCCCCAGCCACAGCAACAGGATCGCTGCAAACAGGATGAAGGCAATGAAAATGCCGCGCCAGCCTGCGAAGGCGATGATGCCATAGCCCAGCGCCGGGGCGATTGCGGGAATCAGGGTGAAGATCATCATGGCGATGGAGGCAATCCGCGCCATTTCGCGGCCCGAAAACAAGTCGCGAATGATCGCCATGGCGACCACACGCGGTCCCGCAGCCCCAAGCCCTTGGGCCACGCGGGCGGCCAACACCAGCTCCAATGAGCTGCTGGCCCAGGCGACTGCGCTGGCCACCACGTAAAGCGCAGCTCCACAATAGATTACCGGTTTGCGGCCAAAGGCATCCGACAGCGGACCGGTGAAGAAGGTCCCGATCCCCATGCCCAGAACAAAAGAGGTCAGGATCAATTGCGCGCGGTTCACGTCATTGGGGCTGAGCTCCTGTCCGATTTCGGGCAGCGCGGGCAGCATGGCGTCGATGGAAAAGGCAATTGTTGCAAACATCATTGCAATCAAGGCGACAAATTCCGCCCGATGCATTCGGTGGGTCATAACCTGCTCCTGTGTTCTAAAGCGCGGGCAAGAAAATGCTTGCTGGGACTCCGGGTCCGGTCACGCCTGCACAAGAGATAACACGGTCGTGAGATCCTCGCCAGTTCGATGGCGCACACAACACTGTGCACATGTGAAGGATCCAGGCCCGTCCCAAAGGGGTTCTGCGCGTTTTCGCAAAAACACACGGCCTTCAGCGTGGCTGAAGGCCGTGTGCAGTCATCGGTGCAAAGCGGTGGAGGGGTTACCCGTCAGAGCCTTGCATCTGTTCCATGATCTCACCAATCACCTTGGCCCAGAGCTCGGGTGGCTGCGCGCCCGGAACGGCGTGTTTGTTGGCGACGATGAAGGTGGGCACCGAATTGACGCCCATCTTACGCGAATGGCTGTCACGTTGCTGGATATCAGCGCGGTCGTTTTCGGTCTTCAACAGCTTCAGCACCACGGCGGCATCCATGCCGATGCTGTCGGCAATATCGCCCAGCACCTCGGCATCCCCGATATCACGGGCGTCGACGAAATAGGCGTGAAACAACGCGTCCACGGCCTCTTGCTGCTTGCCCTCGATCCCGGCCCAATGGATCAGCCGGTGCGCGTCCAGCGTGTTGGGCGTGCGCTGCATGGCCTCGAAGTTGATGTTCAGACCGGCTTTTTCCGCATGTTCCACTACGGGGGCATAGGCGCGCACGGCGCCGTCCTTGCCGCCGAACTTGCGCTCCAGATAATCGCGGCGGTCCATGCCTTCGCGCGGCATGTCCGGGTTCAGCTGGAAAGGATGCCATTCGATGACAAAGGGATGGTCCGGGATTTCGGCCAGAGCCTTGTCCAGATGGGTCTTGCCGATATAGCACCACGGGCAGATCGGATCAGACAGGATGTCGAGCTTGACGGTCATGGGCGGGCTCATCCTTTGAAATAGGCGGGCAGGGCCCGGCGCAGAAGTTTGTTGTTCGCACCCGTCGGCAGAACGTCCATGTGGACATAGGCGCGGGGCTGCTTGTAGCGGGCCAGCCGTTCGGAGGCAAATGCGCTCAGCTCATCAGGGTTCAACTCTGTGTCACCGGTGTAGAAGGCCACGATGATGAAGGCGTCCTGTTTGACCTCCACGGCCGTTACCCCGACCTGTGTGATGCCGGGGTGCGCGGAGAGCACCGCCTCTACCTCCAGCGGCGAGACACGGAAGCCGCCGGCGTTCATCATGTCATCGGCGCGGCCCAGATAGGCGATCTGGTCGTCTTCGCCCATCGCGCCCTGATCGCCGGTCAGGAACCAGTCGCCCTGCATCCGCGCGGCGGTCTCTTCGGGGGCGTTCAGATAGCCCAGCATCAGGCCGGGATCGCTGCGGTGGATGGCGATTGTGCCTTCCTCGCCGCGCGGCACCGGACCGTCCGGTCCCAGAATGGCCAGCCTGCGTCCGACCTGCGGCTGGCCCAGCGCATCGTCACGCGCGGGATGGGCCGGGCTGGAAGAGATGAAGGTCGAACACTCCGACATGCCGTAGGCCTCGAACAACTCGGTGCCAGTGGCCTCCATCCAGGCGCTGTGCAGGTGGCGGGACAGTTTCTCACCCGCGCTCAGCCCGTGGCGCAGATCGGGCAGCGATAGCGGACCCGCGTCGCTCAGGATCTTGCGGTAGACGCCAGGTGCCGCGGCAAAGATCGTTACGCCGTGGCTGCGCATCAGGGCGGGCAGGGTGGCGGCCTCGGTCCCCGGGGCGGGGATCATCGCGGTGGCCCCGATGGTCCAGGGATCCATCAATCCGGTGCCCAGCGTGTAGGTCCAGTTGAAGGCGCCCGCGTGCATCAGCCGGTCCTGCGCGGTCAGGCCGTACCAGCCATCCACCATCATCTGGCGGGCCCAGATCGCCCGATGGGCATGAGCCACGGCGCGCGGCTTGCCGGAGGTGCCGGAGGTATAGATCACATAGGCCAGCCGGTCGGGATCCCCCATGTCATAGTCACAAGGTGGCAGCGCCCGCATCGCCTCAAGCGCGTCCAGCGGGATCTGTTTGGGGTGGTCGGCGCAGGCGATGGTGGGATCGCGCAGAACGGCGGCGGGTTGCAGCTCGGCAATCATCTTGGCGGTTTCCGGGGCGGTCAGCTGCGATGACGTGGGCACCGGCACCAGACCCGCGGCGATGGCCCCCAGATAGGCGATCGGGAACTCCACCGTATTGCCCAGCCGCATCAGCACCTTGTCGCCCGGTTTCAGACCGGCGTTTAACAGGCCGGTCCCGGTTCCGCGCACGGCAGCGGCCAGTTGCCGGTAGGTCCAGTGATCGTCGTGATCGGCATGTACCAGCGACAGGGCAACCTTGTCCGGCAGGTCCTCTGCGTGGCGCAGGACATGGGCGGCCAGGTTGAACGGAACGGGGCAGGGCGCGGGTGGCCCCTGATCAAAAACAGACAGCATATCCGCTGGCTACCGTGCAGGCGGGCGCGTTGCAACCCGTGCACGCGACGCTTATAGATTGGGCATGACTTCGAAAGACCCCAAAGCCCTGATCCGTATCGCCCGCAGCGGCGGTGAAGATGAAAATGCCGAGCCGCTGGACCTGGGCGCGCGCGTTCGTGAGTTGCGCAAGGCGCGCGACTGGACGCTGGAGCAGGCGGCCAGCCAGGCCGGGCTGGCGCGGTCGACCCTGTCCAAGATCGAAAACGGTCAGATGTCGCCCACCTATGACGCGCTCAAGAAGCTGGCCATCGGTCTGGGGATCTCGGTGCCGCAGCTGTTCACACCTGCCCAGCGGGGCCATGTGAACGGGCGTCTGTCGGTGACCAAATCAGGGGACGGGGCAGCCCATGCCACCACCACCTATGAGCATGAGCTGCTGGCCGACACGCTGTCGAAAAAGCAGATGCTGCCCTATCGCGCACGCGTGCGCGCCCGCTCGATGGAGGAATTCGAGGGCTGGGTGCGCCACGATGGCGAGGAATTCCTCTATGTGCTGACGGGCGTGGTGCGGCTTTATACCGAATTCTATGAACCGATCGAAATGCGGCGGGGCGACAGCGCCTATTACGACGCAGCCATGGGGCATAATGTGGTGTCGCTCAGCGATGAGGATGCAACCATCCTGTGGGTGACATCGCTGGCCTGAGCGAAGTGGGGAGCGGGGGCAGGGTTGTTCACCCCTTGCCCGATCCCCGGCGGATTACTCTTCGTACCACCAGACATCCGGCATGAAGCCGATCCCATCGCCATAGAGCGGCAGGCGCGCGGGGTGTTTCAGTTCCTTGGCATGGGCGATACGGCCCTTGTCGAACTGCCAGATCGGAATCACGTAGCGCCCGGCGGTCAGCACCCGGTCCAACGCGCGCACGGCAGCGGTGAAGGTCTCGGCCTCCTGCGTGGACAACATCGTGTCGATCAGGCTGTCGACCGCGGGGCTGTTGACCCCCATCAGGTTGCGGGTGCCCGGTTGTGTATATCCGGCGCTGCCCCAATAGAGCCGCTGTTCGGTTCCCGGTGACAGCGACAGCGCCCGGCGAAAGCGGGTCATGTCGAAATCATATTCGTTCTGCCGGGCCACATATTGGGCGTTGTCCACGGTTTCGCTGCGCAGGGTGATGCCCAGCCGCTCCAAGGCACGGGCATAAAGCTCGACCACGGTCTTCATCTCACTGTCGCCCTGGCGCATGAGGACCGAGATTTCCAGCATCCGGCCGGCGCTGTTGCGTAGCTTGCCGTCACGCACCTCCCAACCCGCTGCGGACAAGAGCTTCATCGCGCGGCGCAGATTGCGGCGGTTGCGTTCACTGCCGTCACCTTTGGGCAGGGCATAGCCCTCCAGCGCGCCGGGCGGCAGCGTATCGGCAAAGGGGGCCAGCAGATCCCGCACCCGGCCCTCTGCCGGGCCAGGACGCAGGCCCAGAACCGAGTTCGAGAAATAGGACGGGATCCGGGGCTGGATGCCGCCGGTCACGGTTTCATTGATGAACTCGAAGTTGAAGGCCAGCAGCAGGGCCTCGCGCACCTGCCAATCGTCAAAGGGCGCGCGCCGGGTGTTCATCACCAGCCCGGTCATGCCGGTGGGCTTCTGGTGCGGGATCTCCGTCAGCACCACATCGCCGCGCTGGCGCGCCGGGAAATCATATTGCGTGGCCCAGGTGTCGGCGTTGAATTCGCGCACCGCGGTCAGCTCTCCGGCCTTGAAGGCCTCAAACAGCACGGTGCCGTCGCCAAAGAAATCAACGCGCATCCGGTCCAAATTGGCGGTGCCGCGCCGCAGGGGCACATCTGCCCCCCAATAGTCGGGGTTGCGGTGGAATTCGACAAAGCGTCCGGGCTCGAACGCCTTGACCACATAGGGCCCGGAGCCGATGGGGGCCTCCAGCGGTTTGTCGACAAACTCCCGGCCCTCGAACTGCGCCTTTTTCAGGATTGGCCGCAAACCGGCAATCAGCGCCAGTTCCCGGTTATCGGTGTTGAAATGGATCCGGACACTGCGCGGACCGGTCTGTTCGATCCGATCGATCTGGGTCCAGAGCGTGCGGTAGCGCAGGTGCCCGTCGGTGCCCAGCGTCTCATAGGACCAGATCACATCTTCGACCGTGACGGGGGTATTGTCGGAAAACCGCGCCTCGGGGCGGAGTGTGAATTCCACCCACGAACGGTCCGGCGCGGTCTCAATCGATTCGGCCAGCAGCCCATACAGGGTGAAGGGTTCGTCCCAGGACCGCCCCATCAGGCTTTCATAACCCCAAAAGCGCATCTGCCACGGCGCGGTGCCTTTCTGAACGAAAGGGTTCAGGCTGTCGAACCCGCCGGTATTGCCGAAGACCACGTGCCCGCCTTTGGGCGCATCCGGGTTGGCATAGGGCAGAGACACAAAATCCGGTGGTAAAGCAGGGTCCCCATACATAGCTATGCCATGGGATGATTCTGCCTGTGCGAAACTGCTGACGCCAAGGAAGGCGATTCCCATAAAATTTCGGCTTAGTTTTCGGAAAAATTCTGATCTCACTTTGGCAACAATCCTGCTCTGGCCTTATTTTCTTGGTGATTCACGCTAGAGATGGTTTTACGTCTTTTCAAACTTTTAGCTTGGATGCCAGCACAGAATTGCTTATAAAGGAGTCACTGCTCGATAGGTTTCTTGCCTGTATGAAACCTGCCTCAATGACTTAACGCCCGCTTCGTGCGGGCGTTTTTTTTGGTCTCGTGGGCAGGGGCTTCCAGCGCAGCATCACCCGCCAGACACCGCCCGACGGCAGGTCCGAAGAAATACGTATGGCCGGTTTGTCCGTTTTCTTCGCGCGCGCAGCATGGCACATTGCCGCCAAACTGGTTTCACACAAGCGGGAGAGTAACGTTCATGTCCTTGTCAGGTAAAACAGCGGTTGTCACCGGGTCGAACTCGGGTATCGGTCTGGGTGTCGCGCGCGAGCTGGCCCGCGCGGGCGCGGATGTGGTTCTGAACTCTTTCACCGATCGCAAGGAAGATCACGATCTGGCGGCAGAAGTGGCGGCCGAGTTCGGTGTCAATGCCCGCTATGTTAAGGCCGACATGTCCAAGGGGGCGGAATGCCGCGCGCTGATCGAGGCGGCGGGAGCCTGCGATATCCTGGTCAACAACGCCGGGATCCAACATGTGTCCCCGATCGAGGACTTCCCGCAGGACAAGTGGGACGCGATCATTGCGATCAACATGAACTCCGTCTTTCACACCACCGCCGCAGCCCTGCCGGGGATGCGCGAACGCGGCTGGGGCCGGATCGTCAACATCGCATCCGCTCACGGGCTGACCGCATCGCCCTACAAGGCGGCCTATGTCGCGGCCAAACATGGCGTGGTCGGGATGACCAAAACCGTTGCACTGGAAACCGCGCAGGATCCGATCACCTGCAATGCAATCTGTCCGGGTTATGTTTTGACGCCTCTGGTTGAAGCGCAGATTCCCGACACCATGCGCGAATACAACATGGATCGTGACACGGTTGTAAAAGAGATCATGCTGGCGCGTCAGCCGTCGAAGGAATTCGCCACGGTCGAACAACTGGGTGGCACGACGGTGTTCCTGTGCTCGGATGCCGCCGCACAGATCACCGGCACCACGATCAGCGTGGATGGCGGCTGGACCGCGCTGTAAGCGACGGTCACAGACACGGACACAGACAGGCGGGCGGGTCCGGCGCTTCGGGCCCCCGCGCAACCCAAGAGGCGCGTTATGGCAAAACCGGCGGTCAAACGCATCAACCTGGCTCTTCAGGGCGGCGGGGCGCATGGTGCCTTCACCTGGGGTGTGCTGGACCGGCTGCTGGAAGAGGACAGCGTCGAGGTGGCGGGCATTTCCGGAACTTCTGCCGGGGCGCTGAACGGCGCCGCCTTCAAGGCGGGAATGGTGCTGGGCGGCCGGGACGGGGCTAAATCCGCGCTGGACGCGCTGTGGGGCCGAATGGGTGCCGTGGGCGACATGCGCTTTGCCCATTGGATGCGCGGCCTGGAACCGGTCAAGCTTGTTCAGGCGATGGAACATCTGGTGCCATTCTCACCCGTCGAAACGCTCAGCCAGATGGTGTCGCCCTACCACTATGGACCGTTCTATTCCAATCCGCTGAAACCCGTCGTGGATGCCTTCGATTATGACAAGGTCTGCGCCCATGAGGGACCGGCGCTTTATGTCGGGGCGACTTGCGTGCGCAGTGGTAAGATCCGCATTTTCAGTGGCGAGGACATCACCACAGACGCCATCCTGGCCTCGGCCTGTCTGCCGTCGCTGTTTCAGGCGGTGGAGATCTTTGATCCAAAGACGGGGCGGGATGAGGCCTATTGGGATGGGGGCTATACCGGCAATCCGGCGTTGTTCCCGCTGTTTGATGGCGCGCTGCCGGACGATATCGTCATCGTCAACATCAACCCGCTGCAGCGAGACACGCTGCCCAAGACGCCCCAGCAGATCCACAATCGGATCAACGAAATCAGCTTCAACTCATCCCTGCTGCGCGAACTGCGCGCGATTGCCTTTGTGCAGCGACTGCTGTCGGACGGCACATTGCAGCCGGGCCGGATGAGCCGGGTGTTGATCCACATGATAGCCGACGATGAGTTGATGCAGGATCTGTCGGTCACGACAAAGCTGATCCCGCTGCCACAGGTGCTGATGCGTCTGAAAGAGGCCGGACGCGCCGCGGCGGATCGGTTCATTGCGGCCCATCACGGGGATCTGGGCGAACGGGAAACCGTCAACCTGTCACAGATGTTCAGCTGAGCCTCGACCTCGCTCGAGTGCCCCTCATTCCGGCGGCGATGCCGGGTCCTTGGGGTTGGGGTAGACCAGTCCGGCAGAGATCACCAGTTTCGCCGCTTCCTCGACCGACATGTCCAGCTCGATCACGTCTTCCTTGGGGAAGAACAGCAGAAAGCCAGAGGTCGGGTTGGGCGTGGTCGGAACAAAGACGCTCATCAGGTCGCCACCGGTTTCTGCGCGGTCGGACACCTCACCCCGTGCGGTGGTGGAGATGAAGCCGATGGCCCAGATGCCGCGGCGCGGGTACTGGATCAGGCAGGCCTTTTCAAAAGACCGCTCTGACTGGGCAAAGACGGTTTCCGAGATCTGCTTGATCCCCGAATAGACCGTGCGCACGACCGGCATACGTTCAACCAGGCTTTCGGCGAAATTGATCAGCGACCGGCCGATGATGCCCTTGGCAATCCAGCCCACCACGATGGTGAACAGGAAGAAGATGATCAGGCCAACCCCACGCAGGTTGATCCCGATGTATTTCTCAGGCTGGAAGGTTTCCGGCACCAGCGGCAGAACCACGCCATCCACCCAGCCCATTGCGGTCCAGAGCAGCCACAAAGTCAGCCCGACCGGGGCGATCACCACGATGCCCGTCAGGAACGAGCTGCGCAGCCCAGCAAACAGGCCGGGTTTTTTGTGCGGTTCTTCGTCAAATGGCGTGGTCATGGGGAATCCGTCAGTTTGGCTGTGAACCTAGGTACTTTGCTTGCAGACGACAATGGGCAGCGGGCGAATAGGTGCCTTAGGCCGCATCTTCGATCAAAGAGCGGGCGATCCGCGCCGCCAGCCGCGCATTGTTGCGCACCAGCGCGATGTTCGCCTCCAGCGACCGGCCCTCTGTCAGCTCAAAGATCCGTTGCAGCAGAAACGGGGTGACACCCTTGCCGGAAACCCCGGCGGCATCCGCCTCGGCCTGGGCCTGATCAATGATCGGGGTCAGCACCTCGGCGGCAATCTCGGCCTCGGCCGGGATCGGGTTGGCCACCAATTGCCCGCCGGGCAGGCCCATGGCACGGCGGGTGCGATGGGCCCGCGCGATGGCGGCGGGATCGTCCATACGCAGCGGGGCCGCCAGATCGGAGGTGGCCGACCAGAAGGCGGGGAAACAATCCTGACCATAGGCGATCACCGGCACGCCCAGCGTTTCCAGCACTTCCAGCGTTTTGGGCAGGTCCAGAATGGCCTTGGCGCCGGCCGCAACCACGGTGACGGCTGTGGCCGAAAGCTCCTGCAGGTCGGCAGAAATGTCGAAGGACAGCTCGGCCCCCTTGTGAACGCCGCCAATGCCGCCAGTGGCGAAGACGTCGATCCCGGCCAGCTGTGCCGCAATCATCGTCGCGGCCACGGTGGTGGCGCCGGTTCCACCGGTGGCGATGCAGGCGGCCATGTCCGCGCGCGACAGCTTGGCCACGCCCTTGGCCTGACCCAGTGCTTCCAGCTGGGCCTCGTCCAGCCCGATGTGCAGCCGCCCGTCGATCACCGCGATGGTGGCGGGAACGGCCCCGGCGTCGCGAATGTCGGCTTCGACCTGACGGGCCACTTCCACGTTTTGCGGATAGGGCATGCCGTGGGTGATGATGGTGCTTTCCAGCGCAACAATCGGTGTCTGGTCGGCCTTGGCGGCGCGAACCTCTTCAGACAGGTGCAGGTCGATCACAGCGGGGGTTCTCCGGATACATAGGTGGCTGCGGCCAGCAGCGCGGTGTGAAGGGCAGTTGTGCGGTCGCTGCCGCGCAGTTCGGCGGCGATATGGGCCGCCATGAAGGTGTCACCGGCGCCGGTGACGCGGGCCACCTGTACCTGTGGCGGGATCTGGGTGATGGGGTCCTCTCCGGCGGCAACCTCGGTGGCCGAGCGGCCCCCGTCGGTGACCAGTACCCGCGCGGCACCCCGCTCCAGCATCGCCAGGGCGGCGCTTTCGGAGGTGGTGAATTCGGACTGGCACAGCAGACCGGCCTCTTCCAGGTTCACATAGAGCGTGCCGCGGGTACGGGTCAGGAAGGGGCGCAGGCGTTCGGCCTTGCCCGGCGAGGCCGGCGCCACCCGCAGATCGGCGCGGGCAAAGGCCGGGTGACGGGCGATGTCGTCCAGCAGTCCAAGGGTCAGGTTGCCATCCAACGCCACGGCGCCCGCATAGGGGGCGGCGTCCGAACCGATTTCGCCGTTCAGCAGCGGGGTCAGGATCTTGTCACCGGCAGCTTCCAGCGAATGGGCATCTGCAATGGCCGCGATCAGCCCGTTGCCGCCTTCGACCGCCATATAGCGGTCGGTCGGCAGATCGTCCGAGCGGTAGACATGGCTGGACACAAGGCCCAGCCGATCACAGGCGGCCACCAGCTCATCCCCCTCGGGGTCGCGCCCGATGGCGGTCAGGATGGCGGGGGTCAGGCCAAAACGCGACAGGGTCATGGCGATGTTCATCGCCACGCCGCCCGGCAGACGGGTGATGCGCCCGGGCATGTCAGAGCCCTGACGCATGTCCTGCGTTGCCCGGCCGATGATGTCCCACAGGACCGAGCCGATGCACAGGATGTCAAATGAAGGGTCGTGATCCATAAATCGGGTTCTGACGCCAAAATCCGGACTGTGCAAGCCGAACAGCTCAGTCCGGTGCGGGAACGGCAAAGGTCAGCCCCGCCCAGAGGCTGCGCCAGACCGACCGATCCTTGTCCGGGGCAGGGCGCAGCACAACGGAATCAAGGTGATAGGCATGGCCCGGCGTCACCCGGACAGTGGCCATGCCGTCCGCATCGGTCCGTTGCGTCGTCACGGTGACCTGCCCGTCGGGGGCGCGGTCAAACACCTCCAGCTGGGCAGCGGCGCGCGGCTTTCCCTGATAAAGCACCTGCACCCGCAGGTCCCGCGTGTCCGCCAGCCTGTAGGGGTTGTCCAACACCACGATCTCGGTCTGCAGACCCAGTGCGCGGTCGCGGCCCGCGGCCTCCCCAACACCGATCAGGGTTTTCACATGGCGCGAATAGGTTTCGAAGAAATCCTTGTCCGGCAGCCCGCGGGCGCGGTGTCGCTCCTGAATATCTGCAAAGCCCTTGTGGTCGGCAAAGGCCTGAAACTCCTGCCAGGTCTTGTACTTGAGCGATGCGGGGACGGATTCATAGGCCAGGATCAACAGGCCATCCTGCATCCCGTCCGGCAGTTGCACCGCAGGGATATCCCCCATGCGACCCGTGTAGGGAGCGGATTGGGCATTCTGCACGATGTCGAACCGGTCCGCCTGGGTCTGGAAATAGGCCAGCTCTCCGCCTTCGAAGTTCTGGCCGTTCAGAAACCGTGCCTCAACCGGTTCAAAGGTTTCGACTTGAAACTCCTGCGGTTCAATCCAAAACTCGTGCGCAGACAGGGGCAGGGTGAGCAACGCCCCACAAAGAGCGGTCAGGGAAATGCGAAAGGCAGGCAGCATGAGCAGGCGGATTTGGGTCTCTTGGATGATCACGGTCTTTGTGGGCGTTGTGGCCTGGCTGGGAGCGTCCGGTGCCAGGGCGCATGAAGTCACCCCGACCATTGCCGAATTGCGGGTCGAGGGCAACATGCTGCTGCTGGACCTGCGGTTGAACGCCGAAGCCTTTGTGGCGGGCGTCAACCTGGATGGGGTGTCGGATACCAATGATACGCCGCAGTCGGCCGACTATGACGAACTGCGCGACCTGAGCCCGGCAGAGCTGGAACCGATGCTGCGTGGTTTTGCCGAAGATTGGGCGCAGTCGCTGACAGTTGCAGCGCCCGATCCGCTGGATCTGTCGGTGGCGTCGGTTGAGGTGGGCGCGCTTGGCAACACCGAGCTTTCGCGCGCGTCACATGTCCGGTTGTCTGCGCCGCTGCCCGAGGGCGCACGGGTGCTGAGCCTCAGCTGGCCCGCGGGGTCCGGCGGCATGGTGCTGCGGCAGATGGGGGTAGAGGATCCCTATACCGGTTTCCTGCAAGGCGGTGAGACCAGCCAGCCCATTCCGCTGTCGGGTGGAGCGAATGTGTCTCCGCAGCAGGCTTTCATGGATTACATCCCGGTAGGCTTCACCCATATCCTGCCGCTTGGGGCCGATCATATCCTGTTTGTTCTGGGGCTCTTTTTCCTGAGCGCGCGATTGGGGCCGCTGCTGTGGCAGGTCAGCGCCTTTACGCTGGCGCATACGATCACTCTGGCGCTTGGCGCTCTGGGCTGGGTCCAGATCCCCGCGCATATCGTGGAGCCGCTGATCGCCGCCTCCATCGTCTATGTCGCGGTGGAAAACGTCTTTGCCCGGCGCCTGCACCGCTGGCGCACGGTGGTGATTTTCGGCTTCGGCCTGTTGCACGGGCTTGGCTTTGCTTCCGTGCTGGGCGAATTCGGCCTGCCGCCCGGTCAGTTCGTCGCCGCGCTGCTGGGCTTCAACGTGGGGGTTGAGCTGGGACAGTTGGCGGTCATTGCTGCCGCCTTTGCGCTGGTGGGGGTCTGGTTCCGCAATCACCCGAAGTATCGCGGGCGCGTGGCCATTCCGGCCTCGATCACCATTGCGCTGATCGGGGCCTATTGGTTCGTCGAACGGGTGTTCTTCTGATCCCGGACGGATCAGACCGGATCAGCCCATTGCCGCGATCAGACGTTTCAGCGCGGCGGCGGGATCTTCTTCGCGCCAGATTTCATCCCCGATGCCGAAGAAATCGGTGTAGGGCGCAAAGCTGCGGACCAGCTCTTCGTTCAACCCGCCTTCGGCCACAATCGGAACCTCGATCATCTCCGACCACCATTGGAACAGGTCCAGTTCCGCCTGCTGGCCATCGCCCAGACCGGACAGTCCGACGGGGCCGAAGCTGACATAGTCGACACCGGCCTCACCTGCGACCAGACCATCATGGCGGGACGCGCCACAGAAGCTGCCGACAATGGCGTCGGGTCCCAGCGCCTTGCGGGCGGTGCGCACGGATTTGGCGCTGTCGCTCAGATGCACGCCATCCATGCCCAGCCGTTCGGCCAGGATCTGGTGATCGCTGACCACCACCGCCACGTCGCGAGCGTGACAGACTTCGCGCAGCGCGTCGCCCGCGCGGCTCAGCGTGTCCTCATCGCGGCTGGCCATGTCCAGACGCACACAGGCGATCTCGGTTTCGTCCAGAACGCGGCCCAGTTGATCGGGAAAACGGCTCAGTTCGAAGCTCGGAGGGGTGATCAGGTAGATCTGTGGCTGCTCGGGGCTTTGATCTGCGCTGGCCATGGTGTCCGCTCCTTGTTCTTGCGTGTTGCACGGTGTTTAGCGAAAACCGTCGCCGGTGCAAGATTCCAGATGCCTCAACGCGATGTTTTCCCGGCGTCCGGTGCGCCTGATCTTGCCCCGCGCGCGTGGGGGCTTTAGAGCAGGCCCGACTTGAATGGAGAAAGCGATGCCCAGCGAAACCCCGCAACCCGCCTTTGTTCTGGTGCGCCCCCAGATGGGCGAAAACATCGGGGCGGCGGCGCGCGCCATGTGGAACTTCGGACTGGACCGGATGCGGATTGTCGGCCCGCGGGACGGCTGGCCCAATCCCAAGGCGGTTGCCATGTCTTCTGGCGCCGGGCGTCTGCTGGATGAGGCGCAGCTGTTTGACGATCTGGAAGGCGCCCTGGGCGACCGGACATTCGTCTTTGCCACCACCGCCCGCCCGCGGGAAATGACCAAGCCGGTCTACAGTCCCGAAGCCGCGATGCAGCTGGCGGCACAGAAGGTGGCTGCAGGTGAACAGGTGGCGGTTCTGTTCGGACCTGAGCGTGCGGGACTGGAAAACGAAGACATCGCCAAGGCCAATGCCATCATCACCGTGCCGGTGAACCCGCTCTATGCCTCGCTCAATCTGGGCCAATGCGTGCTGCTGACCGCCTATGAGTGGATGCGCCAGACCGGCGATGTGGTGCATGAGGCCACCGAGCTGGGCAAGGGCGACTGGGCCACCGGGATCGAGGTGGAAAAGCTGGTCGATCACTATGAGCAGCGGCTTGACGAGGCGGGGTTCTTCTATCCGCCCGAAAAGGCCGACGGGATGAAGATGAACCTGCGCAATCTGTGGTCGCGCATGCGCCTGACGCGGGCCGATGTGCAGATGATGCACGGGATCATGCGGCAGATGGTCCGGTGGAAGGAAAAAGGCTGATCCCCGGCTCTGGACGGGACCGGGTACGCGCCCTAGCTTGGCGCAGGATCGTAGAGGAGCGAGCATGAGCAAGCGCAGCATTTTCGAAGAGGTCGACGGAGAGAAAACCGGCGCCCCCGCCGTGCAACCGGGTCTGATTGATCGGGGCAGGGGCGGAGCACGTCGCGGGATCCGGGCCTGGCTGATGGTCCTGTTTGCACTTGTGGTGGCAATGATCGTCGTGGGCGGGCTGACGCGCCTGACCGACAGCGGCCTGTCGATCACCGAATGGCGCCCGATCACCGGGGCCATCCCGCCGATGAATGAAGCGGACTGGCAATCCGAGTTCGAGAAGTACAAGCAGATCGACCAGTGGCAGCTGGAAAACCAGTGGATGGAGCTGTCGGACTTCAAAGTCATCTACTGGTGGGAATGGGGCCATCGCCAGCTGGGCCGCTTCATCGGGCTGGTCTGGGCGATTGGCTTCTTCGGCTTCCTGCTGGCGCGCAAGATCCCCACGGGATGGGCACCGCGTCTGTTGGTGCCTGGCGTGCTGGGCGGTGTGCAGGGGGCCATTGGCTGGTGGATGGTGGCCTCGGGCGTGACCCAGGGCGAAGGCATGGTCGCGGTGGCCTCCTACCGGCTGGCGACGCATCTGGGACTGGCCTTTGTGATCCTGGGGGTTCTGGCCTGGCTGATCCTGCAAATGGGCCGATCCGAACGTGACCTGATGCAGGCGCGTCGGGCGAAGGAAACAAAGATCTTTGGTCTGTCCACCGGTTTGCTGCACTTTGCATTCCTGCAAATCCTGCTGGGCGCGCTTGTGGCGGGCATCGACGCGGGCCGTACCTTCACCGACTGGCCGCTGATGGGCGGGAACCTCTTCCCCGAGGACGCTTTCTATATCGAGCCGATGTGGCGCAACTTCTTTGAAAATCCCGGTCTGGTGCAATTCGTACACCGGATCTGCGGCTATCTGCTGCTGGCCTTCGGCATCGTGGTCTGGCTGCGCGGACGCGCCTCGGCCCATGCCCAGACGCGCTTTGCCTTCAACGCGATGTTTGCCGCGCTGCTGTTGCAGATGGTTCTGGGCATTGTGACCGTGCTGTATGTGGCGCCGCTGGAGCTGGCAATTCTGCACCAGCTGATGGCCGTTCTGGTCTGGAGCCTGATCCTGCGGGCCCGGTTCCTGGCGGGCTATCCCATTGCAACCTCGATCAAAGGGGCCTGAGACATGACCGCCTACCAGGAATTGATGGCTTTTCAGCGTGACACCGAAGCCTTGGGCCAGATCGCGGGCCGCTTGGGCTGGGATCAGGAGACTGTCATGCCGCGCGGGGCCGCGTCGCAGCGGGGCGAGGAGATGGCCGCCATTGAAGCGGTGCTGCATGCCCGCCGCTGTGACCCCAAGATCGCCGAGTGGTTGGACACGGCCGAAGCATCGGATGAGGCCGCCGCCGCGCAGCTGCGGCTGATCCGCCGCTCTTATGAGCGCGCGGTGCGCGTCCCCGGTGACTTGTCGCGCCGCATCGCGCAGGTGACATCAGAGGCGCAGGGCAAATGGGCCGCCGCCCGCGCCGATCAGGACGTCGCCGCCTTCCTGCCGGTGCTGCAGGAAGTCGTTGCCCTGAAGCGCGAGGAAGGTCAGGCGCTGGCACAGGGCGGCAACGTCTATGATGCCATGCTGGACGACTATGAACCCGGTATCACCGGGGCCGAGATTGCCGCGATCTTTGACGCCATGCGCCCGCGTCTGGTGGATCTGCGCGCTGCGGTGCTGGACCGTCCGGGGCCGACTGCGCTGCAAGGCGACTTCGACGAAACGCTGCAGATGCAGCTGACCACGGAGCTGGCGCAGGCCTTCGGCTATGACCTGTCGCATGGGCGGGTGGACAAGGCGGTGCATCCCTTCAGCTCGGGCTCGGGCAATGATGTGCGGATCACAACGCGCACCAGCCTGTCCGATCCGTTCAACTGCTTCTATTCCACCATTCACGAGGTGGGACATGGAGCTTATGAGCAGAACATCGACAAGGCCTATCTGCTGACACCGGTCGGGCGGGGCGCGTCGATGGGGGTGCATGAAAGCCAGAGCCGGATCTACGAAAACCAGCTGGGCCGGGGCCGCGCATTCACCGGCTGGCTGTTTGGCCGCATGACCGATACCTTCGGACGGTTCGGCATCGACACCGCCGACCAGTTCTATGCCGCCGTCAATGCGGTGAAGAACGGCTATATTCGGACCGAGGCCGATGAGCTGCAATACAACCTGCACATCATGCTGCGCTTTGATCTGGAGCGGGCGCTGATGTCGGGGGACCTGCAGGTTGCGGATCTGGAAGCGGCCTGGAATGACCGCTTTGCCGCCGACTTCGGCTATGCGGTGGACAAGCCGTCCAACGGCTGTTTGCAGGATGTGCATTGGTCCGTCGGCCTGTTTGGCTATTTCCCCACCTATTCGCTGGGCAATGTCTATGCCGGGTGCCTGTTTGAGGCGCTCAAGGCGGATCTGCCGGATCTGGATGCACAGCTGGGGGCAGGGGACACGGCACCCGCTACCGGCTGGCTGAAAGACAAGCTGCAGCAGCACGGCAGCCTGCGCACCCCGCGTGAGACCATTGCGCTGGCCTCTGGTATGGAACCGGGGCCGGAGCCGCTGCTGAACTATCTGGAAGCCAAGTTCCGCGGCATTTACGATTTGTAAACCCGCATGACGGGATGTGGGGAAAGCGCCCAAGCACCGTCAAACTTGTGCCTGATTTCGCCCCTAGGCTGACCTGGAGTTTAATTTAGGTCTGCTTGGGGGTTGGTATGTATCAGCACAGTCACCCTTTTGAACATGGCGAAGAATCCGCCGTTTCTGTTAACCAAATCCACGTGATCGACACCCGTGAAGGGTTCGAGGACGTGCGCGACGCCTATGAGGCGCTGCACCATCGTGATCCCGACTCTGGTGTCTTCATGTCCTGGGGGTGGCTGGTCCGCATCTTCGATGACATGCCTGGGGACTGGTGCGTTCTGGCCGTTGAGGACACGCGCGTGCCCGAAGGGTTTTCCGCTTTCCTGCCGCTGCATCGTTCGCTGCACTGGAGCAAGACCGGCCAGGGCTTTCAGACCCGCTATACCGCCGCGGGGCGGCTGGGTCTGAGCGACTATATCGGTTTTGTCTGCGCCCCCGAACATGAGGTTGAGGCGCTGGAAACGCTGGGTGATTTCGTTGCCGGTGCCCCCTGGGCGCGGTTCACCCTGCGCTATGAACCCACGGGCCGCCGGTCCGAGATTTTTGCCAGCCGTTTCCAGGAGGACAGCGTCCTTGTGGAATGGTCTGACCATCGGATCAATGACGGGGCAACCAATCAGATGGTCTGCCCGGTGTTGGACCTGTCCGACAGTTACGAGGATTACCTGTCCACCCTGCGGCCCCGGGCGCGCAAGAACCTGCGCCGCGCGGAGCGATCTCTGGAGGAGATGGACGGTTGTGACTTCCGGGTCTCGACCGCGGCGACGCTGGAACAGGATTGCGACGCGCTGATCGCGTTGTGGGAGATGAAATGGGCGGATCAGAAATCCGAGGCCCGGCTGACCGACCTACGGGACCGCTATGTAGCCTTCCTGAAACGCGGGCAGGAGCTGGGCCTGCTCTATGTGGTCAGCCTGTGGCAGGGCGATCGGATGCTGGGCGCCATTGCCCATCTGGTGGATCGTGACGCCCGCCTGCTGCACAGCGTCATTGAGGGGCGGGATCCCGGTTTCCCGGATCTGGGGATTGGCCTGCTGCTGCACCATTTCGCCATTCGCAAGGCCATTGATGCGGGCTGTACCGCCTATGACTTCGGGCATGGTGATGCCGAATACAAGTATCGGCTGGGTGCCGAAGATCAGGACGTCAGCTATCTGACGCTGGTGCGTCCGGCGCGTGAGGGCGCGCAATGGGTTGATCCGGGGATGATGTCCACCGCCCTGCGCCGGACCGAGGGCTTCCTGCGCCGCAACCGGGTGGACTTTGCCCGCGCCGCGCTGCGCCAACTTGCAGAACTCGCCTGATACAAACGCCAGGGGCGGATTCTGCGCTCCGGCAGCGTTGACAACAGGCGATGAAAGTCGTGCGCCCGGTCACATACGGCCGGGCACCGCGTTTTCAAGGGCTCAGAGCGGTTTGCAATGCGTGGTAGGAACACCCTTGCCCGACACCGTCAGGCTGCCGTCTTTCTGCTGCACGATTTTCCGACCCTTGTTGGTTTGCGAATGCTCCACCTTGCCGTTCTTGAGCATCCGGTAGGAGGCCTCATAAGTCTTTCCATCCAGCGTGACGACATAAGGAAATTTCCTGCCGTTCGGGTCAGACTTCTCAAACACCCATTTCATGGTGCTTTTCTTGTAAGTGCAGGAGAAGCTCTTGCCGTTCAGCGCATCGATCAATTGCGGCCCCCTGAGCTCGGCCGCGCTGAGCATGGTCACACTCAGGCAGGCCACCAGGGTCGCGGGAAGCATGTAACGTGCGTGCATTGATAACTCCTTGAACAAAAAACCAGGTAACAGACAGGCCAAGCCTGTCACATTTTTTTTCGCGGGTCATCCAGTTTGACCTGCCTGTCCGCCGTTGACCCAGGAGCCGCCGGCAAAGCGACGGCTCCTGGGGGCTGCGAAGAGTTGGGGGCAGATCGTTAGAACGCCAGATCGTCCACCAGGATGGTTCGGTCCACGAAGTCCAGCTGTTCGACCCCGGACAGCCTGTCGATGCCATCGCCATGCCAGCGTCCGGTATAGGCCACTTCCAGATCGCCGTCGCCCAGTCTGCGGATGGAATAATCCGCATAGCGGTACCGATACAAAGCGGTGTCATTGCCAGCCCCGCCTTCGATCAGGTCATTGCCATATCCGCCCTTGAAGCGGTCATCCCCATCACCGCCCAGGAACACCTCCTCGCGCCAGGACCCGAACAGTGCGTCATCCTCTGCGCTGCCCTGCAGGATCGGGACGGTGGCATTGCGGAAGGCCAGGGTTTCGACGTTGGTCAGAACATCGGTTCCGTCGCCAAACCACGGGCCGATATAGTCGACGATGACGCGGCCGTCTTCGGCGCGGATGTCGTATTGAGCGCGGCCATAATTGTAGATCGAGGTGTCATGGCCAGCCCCGCCGTCGATGGTGTCATTGCCATGTTTGCCCGTCACCGAGTCGTCGCCACGGTTGGCCAGCACGATGTCATCACTGAGTGATCCGGTGAATTCGGTTTCTTCCTCGGTCAGATATCGGATTTCGACAACGCCATCCCGGAAGACCAACTCGTTAAAGCGGGTCAGAACATCGGTGCCATCTCGTCTCGCGACCTGGTCGGAAACGGTGATCCGCCCCACATCCATGGTGATGTCGTAGTCTGCACGGTCGCCGCGATAAAGGGCCCGGTCCGAGAGGCTCAGACCGCCATCCATCGTGTCATCGCCACCCATTCCCCTCACGTTGTCCAGCAGGGCTCCAGATCCAACATAGATTTCGGCATCGTTGCTGCCCTGGAATTGCAGTTCATCGTTAACACGTTCCTGTTCCACACCGTGGTGGATATCAACCGTGGCGTTGCGGAATTCCAAGTGATTGAACTTAATGATTTCATCAGTTCCGTCCCCCGTCCAGGGGCCGACATAGTCGACCCGAAGCGCCTGAGTACCACCAGACGCATTCAGCAATGAGATACGGTCCTGTTCAAAGCCCAGATCATAGGTAGAGAACAAAATCTGATACTGCTCCAAACGATACCGGTAGACTGCGGTCTGATCGTTGAAGGTGCCAACCAGGAAGTCGTCACCCTGACCACCGGTTGCGCGTGCATCCCTTCGGCTCACAGAGATCCAATCGCGACCTGCATGTCCGCTTACCGAAGGGTTTCCGGGCATCAGAACCTGCAGTTGCGCGTCGTCAAAATGGATTTCCGACGGGATTGACGGGCCGGAAGGCCCTCTGAGGCTCACTCTGTTTCCTGCGTTGTCCGGTTCATATATGTCAATGGTGCTGTCGCTCCCTGAAAACCGGTGCTCTTCAATACCCCCGTCAAAGATGATCCTGGACCCTTCAGGTACACTCACGGTATCAGCACCCGCGCCCGGATAGACTGTTACGGCATCGTAGTTTGCGGTTATGTAGTCGTCTCCTGCACCTCCATGGATTTCATCCGCCCCGGAAACGCCGTTGAGGCGATTGTTGCCATCGTCCCCGATCAGCGTATCGTTTCCTGTTGTGCCGGTGACATTTTCAAAGTTGCGGATCGTTGCCTCCTGGTTGAACACGCCAACCATGCGTTCCGAGTTGAGGTCAACCAGAACCCCTTCGTCTCTGGGCAGTTCGCTTAAATCGTCCGGACGGGTGTAAAGCTCTCCTAGGAGCAGTGTGTCGGTGCCATCTTTGCCGTCCAAAACGCTAAGCGACGGCTGGGAAAAGCTACCAAAGGGGTTGTTTTCAGAGCGCGGCAATCGAAGGTCAACGGTATCGTCGGCGTCGGTCAGACTGAGCGACTCAAAATTCCGAAGAGTGGTGAAGCTGGAGCCCTCAACGTGTCGATGCTCCCCAACCTGATTTCTAAGCAAAAGATCATACGCGCTGCCCGCAAAAGCAGTAACTCCGGTACTTTGGTCCAATGGGAAGCCAAAATGATCGGTTCCCAGCCCGGCATCTAACAGCACATCCTGTTGATCCCAGACAAGGACATCATCACCTGGCGTGCCGCGGTCGGACGGTGCGATTTCCTGAACACTAAGCATACCACCCGTGACGGGACCGTGCCGCCCCCGGTTCCCGATATCAATCGCATACACCCCGGTTTCCGTGGGGGAGACGACAAACGGCTTGAACATACCAAAATCAACGAGTGGATTTTGGTCTCGCACACTGTACGAAATGCTGCCCGTACTTCTGTCTCCTGAATCGTTGTCCGCCGCACTGTAGATTAGGCTTCCGTCGGGTGCAGTGACGTCAAGAGAACCCCTGGTCTGATTGCTGTAACGCTCAGATATTCCGCCTGCTCCAAAAGCTTCTACTGCGTAGAGTTTGCGTTCAAGATGAACGACATAGTGCTTTCCGGCTTCCAATTCGACTTCGAGCCGGTCAACTTCTGGCGGGGCAGCGTTAGGGTCGTCGTATGGAAGTTTCTGCTGATCTTTATCAGCCAAGACACTCACGCGATCACCAACGGCAATGCGGGTCGCAGGGGCAGTGATCCCGTCCCCATGATCATCCGGCAGATCATCGACCTGAACCAGCCCATCCGCGAATTGCAGGGTGGTTATCTTGCGCAGCGTGTCGCGCCCCTCCCAGCCCGAGCCACCCAGATGCTCGACAAACAAAATCATGATCCCGTCTTCGTCAACGGATTTGGTGATTGTGTAGTCAGACCTGGGCCCGGAATACCAAGCTGTTGAAGGTTGAAGAGCATAAGTTTCTTCAGAGTAACCTGTGAGCGTATCATCACCACCAAGACCGATCAGCAGGTCATTGCCCCTAAGGCCGTCAAGGCGGTTGTCTCCGTGATCCCCGGTCAAAGTGTCATCGAAAAAGGTGCCAGTAAGGTTTTCGATATCTCTGAACCGATCCCCTGCGGCCGCGCCATCACCCCAGGCGCGTCCCCGCAGCAGCGAGGCGTTGACACCGCCCGATGATCGCCAAACGTCAGAATAGTCGGCGGTATCATTTCCCGGGCCGCCATCGAACAAGGTGGCCCCTTCGGTACTACCTAACCGATCGTCGCCACCGTGCCCGTACCAGGACACCACTGGCGTATTGGAAGGGAGAAAACGGTCATTCCAACCATAGGATGCATGACTGCCAAATAAGAGGTCATTCCCGTCGGTGCCTTCGAATCGTTCGATTCCCCGCACTTTGATTGTGACCTCTTCGCCGTCCGCGTTGTCGAAGGTCAGTGTGCTCTGGGCCAGGTCCAGGGTGACGGGATTCGACAGGGCGCGAAAGGAAAGTGTATCTACGCCGCCGCTGCCCAATATCATTTCATAGGTGTGATTTTCCGGCGTCAATTCGTAGAGGTCGTCACCATTGGTAAATCGTGGTGCCGACACGGTCTCCAACGTCAAATCGTGATATGTGGTTTGATTGGGCATTGCACTCTGGAGCCGCACAAAAAGATCTTCGTGGCCGGAACCAATGGCAATGGTAAAAGTGGCTTCGTGGCGGATGGGGCTGCCGTCAATGCGGTGATAGTCCCAGGTTGGTCGTGCTACGGTGTCTCCGTCTGCGTTGATGATATCAACGTCCAGTCTTCTCCTATCGGTTGACCAGACACTCAGCCGAAGCACCTGCTCGGGGGTGAGGTCCAGGCGGAAAATATCAATATCCTCCCTGAAACCCACGCCAAAAACCTCTTCTGTATAGGAATCGCCAACTTGCAACAGAGGGGTGTCGGGGCCGATTTCGCCGGGAATAGTACTGCTCATCGCGGTATCTCTTTAAAATCAAATACAGTGAAGACAATGGTAATGCGCTTCACGTGCTGCCGCAACGGTTGCAAGACAGGTGTGACGTTGAAACTCCGTTAGGGAATTTGGATCGACATTGCAGGTGAATTGGAACGGTCGAAGGCGAAGCTTCCGGTTTCAAGGCGTATTTCGATCTTGGCTGGAAACGAGCGCTTCTCAAGTCAAAATAGATGGAAATGAAAAGCCTATTTCCGAAATGCCATTTCCAAGCTCAATATCATTTTTGAGAAATGAGGATTGGGTCGAAATACCCAATGCAAGTGGGGTCGCACGCCCGTGGTCTGACAGGCAGGGGAAGACCCTGCCTGTCCAGTTGGCTTAGCTTTCTTCGCCGTCGTCTTCGTCGGCCTGTTCGGCGATGCGGGCGACGGAGACGACCTCTTCCCCGACGGCGGTGTTGAAGACACGGACCCCGCCGGCGCTGCGCGAGCGGAAAGAGATCCCGTCCACCGGAACGCGGATCGATTGACCGGTTGAGCTGGCGAGCATGATCTGGTCATCCATTTCGACCGGGAAGGAGGCCACGATTTCGCCGCCCCGCATGGCCTTGTCCATGGCGGCCACGCCCATGCCGCCCCGCCCGCGGACCGGGTAGTCATGCGACGAGGACAGCTTGCCCGCACCACCGGTGGTGATGGTCAGGATCAGCATTTCAGCCGCCGACATGGTGGCGTATTTCTCGGGCCCGAAATCGCTGGATTCCGCGACCGCCTCTTCTTCGCTGGCGTCCTCATCGGTCAGCCCGGCCACGGCGCGGCGCATCTTCAGATAGGCGGCGCGATCTTCTGGGCTGGCCTCAAAATGGGAGATCACCGACATCGACACGACGCGGTCCCCGTTGGACAGCTTGATCCCGCGCACACCGGTGGATTCCCGCGAGTTGAACACCCGCACATCGGTTGAACGGAAGCGGATTGCCCGGCCGGAGTTGGTGAATAGCATCACGTCGTCGTCTTCGGAACAGATCCGCGCGTTGACCAGCTGGACCGAGCCGTCCTCGGGCAGTTTCATCGCGATCTTGCCGTTGCGGCGGACGTTGGTGAAATCCGACAGACGGTTGCGCCGCACGTCACCACCGCTGGTGGCAAAGACAACCTGCAGGTCTTCCCATTCTTCATCCGGCACATCAACCGGCATGATCGCCGCGATCGAGACACCGGTCGGGATCGGCAGGATGTTGACGATGGCCTTGCCCTTGGAGGTACGTCCCCCCTGCGGCAGGCGCCAGGTCTTGAGCTTGTAGACCATGCCGTCGGTGGTGAAGAACAGCAGCTGGGTATGGGTGTTGGCAACGAAGAGCGTGGTGACCACATCCTCTTCCTTGGTCTGCATCCCCGACAGCCCCTTGCCACCGCGCTTCTGGGCGCGGAAATCGGCCAGCGGGGTCCGCTTGATATACCCGCCCGAGGTGATGGTCACGACCATGTCCTCACGCTCGATCAGGTCTTCGTCGTCCATGTCACCGGACCAGTCGATGATCTCGGTCCGGCGGTCGACGGCGAATTGCTCACGCACTTCACGCAGTTCATCGGCGATGATGCCCATGATGCGCTCGCGCGAGGACAAGATCTCAAGGTATTCCTTGATCTTGCCTGCCAGCTCTTCCAGCTCGTCGGTGACTTCCTTGACCCCCAGCTGGGTCAGGCGTTGCAGACGCAGCTCCAGAATGGCGCGGGCCTGGGTTTCCGACAGGTTGTAGGTCCCGTCATCGTTCATCGTGTGGGTCGGATCGTCGATCAGGCGGATGTAACCGGCGATATCGGCCGCAGGCCAGCGCCGTGTCATCAGTTTTTCGCGCGCTTCGGCGGCATCGGCAGAGCTGCGGATGGTGGCAACCACTTCGTCCACGTTGGACACAGCAACCGCCAAACCACACAGGATATGGCTGCGTTCGCGCGCTTTGCGCAGGTTGTAGGCGGTGCGCCGGGCGACGACGTCTTCCCGGAAATCGATGAAGGAGGTCAGGAACTTGCGCAGCGTCAGCTGTTCGGGACGACCGCCGTTCAGCGCCAGCATGTTACAGCCAAAGGAGGTCTGCATCGGCGTGAAGCGGTAAAGCTGGTTCAGCACCACTTCTGCCGTCGCATCGCGCTTCAGCTCGACCACGACGCGGACGCCGTTGCGGTCGGATTCATCCTGCACATGGGCCACGCCTTCGATACGCTTTTCGCGCACTTCGGCGGCGATCTTCTCGATCATCGAGGCCTTGTTCACCTGATAGGGGATCTCGTCCACGACGATGGCATAGCGGTCCTTGCGGATCTCCTCGACCCGGGTCTTGGCCCGGATGATGACGCTGCCACGGCCTTCCAAATAGGCCTTGCGCGCGCCGGAGCGGCCCAGCATGACGCCACCGGTGGGAAAGTCGGGGCCGGGGACATAGTCGATCAGCTGTTCGCTGGTCAGATCCGGATCGTCGATCAGCGCCAACGTGGCGTCGACCACTTCGCCCAGGTTATGCGGCGGGATGTTGGTCGCCATACCGACGGCAATACCGCCCGCACCGTTGACCAGCATGTTGGGGAAACGCGCCGGCAGCACCGTGGGTTCCCGGTCCTTGCCGTCATAGTTGTCCTGGAAATCGACAGTCTCTTTGTCGATGTCGGCCAGCATGAAGGCCGACGGCTTGTCCATGCGCACTTCGGTGTAACGCATGGCCGCCGGGTTGTCCCCGTCCATCGAACCGAAGTTGCCCTGACCATCCAGCAGCGGCAGCGACATCGAGAAATCCTGCGCCATCCGCACCAGCGCATCATAGATCGCGCTGTCACCATGCGGGTGGTATTTACCCATGACGTCACCCACTGGACGGGCCGACTTGCGATAGGCCTTGTCGTGGGTGTTGCCCGTTTCATGCATCGCATAGAGGATCCGCCGGTGGACCGGTTTCAGCCCGTCGCGCAGATCGGGGATCGCACGGCTGACGATGACCGACATTGCGTAGTCCAGATAGGAGCTGCGCATCTCGGATTCGATAGACACGGACGGCCCATCATAGGCTGGACGCTGTGGGGGAATTTCTTCCATGTTTTCAGGAGTTTCCGGGGTGTCGGTCACGTGTGCCGCCTGTTCTTCTTGCAGGGTCTAGATCTTGTGGTGGTACCATATCAGAGACGTCATATCGGGTGCAACCAGCATCGCTGCAAACGCCTGTCAGCCACGGGGATCAAGTGATAACACTTTGTTTTATTTGATTTTAACCTCCGCCGTGGCAAGCTGGGGCATCTAGCAGCAACAAATGAGGTCTGAGAATGGATCCATCCGAAACCGAACTGATGCTCAAAGGGTATGGGCTGACCACTGCCGAGCTGACCTACCACATGCCCGATCACATACATGTTCTGAACACCTTTGTCTGGCAGGAATATGACCTGCTGCCCGACCATCCCAGATTGTTCACCTTCATCGAATTCTGGCAGAGAGAGCTGGATGGCCCGCTGCATTCCGTGCGGTTTTCGCACCGCAAGATGATTTCACCGGGGGAATGGCGCAACGTCTGCGGGATCCTGCCGCTTCACTGAGTGTTCGCCAGATCCCGGTAGTGACGCAGCACGGTCAGGCGAATGGCCGAGGCCAGCCCAAGGTCCAGCCCGCGCTCGGCGTCAATCTCGGCGGCCAGGTCATTGATGGCCCGGCCCCTGGCGGCGGCGATTTCGCGGAACGCGTCCCAGAACTCGTCCTCAAGCGACACTGACGTGCGGTGACCGCGCAGGGTCAGCGAGTGTTTCTTGGGGCGCCCGCTCATTCCTCGGCCTTGTGCCCGTCAAGGGTGCGCGCAGCTTTGGACGCGCGTGCCTTGTCCAGGTCCTTTTCGGCCTTGGTGCGGCCGAATTTCACGGCGTTCCGGTCGGCCTCGCGCTTCTTGTTGGCCTTGGCCTTCTGCTTGCGGAACTGGTTGAGGTTTGTGACATTGCTCATGGCGCGATCCTAGCCCGAATTCCTGCTTTGGAAAAGAGCGGTCAGGCCAAGGAAAAAGGGCCGGAAAACCGGCCCTTCGTGTCATCTGAATTGTGTTGTCTGTCCACGTCGCTTTCGCGATCAGTCCTTCGGACCGATCATCTGCTCCGGACGGACAACCGCGTCAAAGGTGGCCTCATCGACGAAGCCCAGGGCAATGGCCTCTTCCTTCAGCGTGGTGCCATTCTTGTGCGCGGTTTTGGCAACGGTGGTGGCGTTGTCATAGCCGATGGTCGGCGCCAGCGCGGTGACCAGCATCAGCGATTCCTTCATCAGCTTGTCGATGCGCGGCTCATTGGCCTGAATGCCCAGCAGCATACGCTCGGTGAAGCTGTCGGCCACGTCGCCCAGCAGCTGCATGGATTGCAGCAGGTTGTAGGACATCATCGGGTTGTAGACGTTCAGTTCGAAATGGCCCTGCGAACCGGCAAAGGTCATGGCGGCGTTGTTGCCCATGACGTGGGCTGCGACCTGGGTCATGGCTTCGGCCTGGGTCGGGTTGACCTTGCCCGGCATGATCGACGACCCCGGCTCGTTCTCCGGCAGGATCAGCTCGCCCAGACCCGACCGCGGACCGGAGCCCAGGAAGCGGATGTCATTGGCGATCTTGTACATCGAGCCCGCAACCGTCGCCAGCGCGCCGGACATGAAGACCATCGCGTCATGGGCGGCCAGCGCTTCGAATTTGTTGGGCGCGGTGACAAAGGGCAGGCCGGTGATTTCGGCCATGTTGGCCGCCACGGCTTCGCCCCAGCCTTTCTGGGTGTTCAGGCCGGTGCCGACGGCGGTGCCGCCCTGGGCCAGCTCATAGATGCCGGGCAGGGCGGCCTCAACGCGGGCGATACCCTGACGGATCTGGTGGGCGTAGCCGCCGAATTCCTGGCCCAGCGTCAGCGGGGTGGCGTCCTGGGTGTGGGTGCGGCCGATCTTGATGATGTCCTTGAATTCCTCGGACTTCTGCTCAAGACCCGCTGCCAGCTTGTTCAGCCCCGGCAGCAGCACGTCGCGGGTGGTCATCGCGGCGGCGATGTGCATCGCGGTGGGGAAGGTGTCGTTCGACGACTGGCCCATGTTGCAGTGGTCGTTGGGGTGCACCGGGTCCTTCGAACCGATCACACCGCCCAGGATTTCAATCGCGCGGTTGGCGATGACCTCATTGGAGTTCATGTTCGACTGGGTGCCCGAGCCGGTCTGCCACACGACCAGCGGGAAGTTGTCGTCGAACTTGCCGGCCACAACTTCGCTTGCTGCCTGGATGACCGCATCCGCGATCTTGGCGTCCATCTTGCCGGTGGCCTTGTTCTGCATCGCGCAGGCCTGCTTGATGACGCCCAACGCGCGCACGATGGCAACGGGCTGTTTTTCCCACCCGATCGGGAAGTTCATGATGGATCGCTGCGTCTGTGCGCCCCAATACTTGTCTGCGGGAACCTCGAGCGGACCAAAGCTGTCTGTTTCGGTGCGGGTTGCGGACATCCGTGTATTCTCCATAACGTATGCAATTGTATGCCGTTTAGCCAATGTCCCGTTCCGGGGCAATTGGCCAGTTGGGCGCAGCATACGCATTCAACACCAGACGTATAGGGGCCAGTCGTCGCGGCCCCGCCAAAGCAGGGAAAAATGGCCAAATAAATCTTCTGTTTGTGTGATCTGGTTCATTGTACGTCAGGGTGCAGCGGGTAAACTGTGGCTGCTGACGGCACGGCCCGTCGGTTTGACACCGCAGAAGGACACCCCATTTGTTGAATATGCTCGTTTTTCCGAACCTCCGCCTCTGGTCCGTGCTGGCCACCGCACTGTTGATCGTGGCGGTCTGGGCTGGCGTTGCCTTCGCAGATATCAGCCGCTTTGCCGGCGTCTATGTCGGATCGGCGGAAATGGTCGAAGCGGATGGGACCACCCATAAACGGGATATGAGTGTGGGCATCGAAGAAACTCGTAACGGGTTCAGCGTGAAATGGACTTCGGTCACGCACAAGGGCGACGGGCGCACCAAGGAAAAATCCTATGAAGTGAACTTTCGTCCGTCCGAGCGGCCCGGCATCTTTGCCGCCGCAATGACGCAGAGCGTGTTTGGCCATGCTGTGCCGCTCGACCCGATGAAGGGGGAGCCTTATGTCTGGGGGCGGATCGATGGCGACACGTTGACCGTCTTTTCCCTGTTCGTCGATGACACCGGTGGCTATGAGATGCAGCAATTCGACCGGACCCTGACCCAGGGGGGGCTGAATCTGGAGTTCAGCAACCTGCGCAATGGCAAGGCGCAGAAAACGGTGTCGTCCTTCCTGCGCAAACAGTGATCCGGGGGATTTGCGCCCCTGCACATGGAAAAAGCGGGCCGACCTGATGGTTTGACCCGCTGAACCCGTTCAGAAGTGTCCGGGACTTACTTGCGGAAGCTGTCCAGCGATACGACCTCGGCATCGTGAGAGGGCGCGGGGGCTTCCTCGACCTCGATTTCCATGTCGTCCAGGTCCAGCTCGTCCTCATCCTCATCCTGATCGGCGCTTTCAAAGCGCAGGCCGAACTCCACCGACGGATCAACGAAAGTCTTGATCGCGTCATAGGGGATGTAAAGGCTTTCGGGGGCATCCCCGAAATTCAGCGTGACGGCAAAACCGTCATCGGTCACATCCAGATTGTCGTACCAATGCTGCATCACCACGGTCATTTCACCCGGATATCGCTCGATCAGCCATTCCGCCATCGAGACATCGGGATGGCCGGTCTGGAAAGTGATGAAGAAATGATGATTTCCGGGGAGGCCGTTGTCTGAAACGTCCTGCAAAACAGTCTTGATAAGGCCCCGCATCGCGGAATGCATGAGGTTGCCGTAATCGATGGTGCGCGTCATCGTTGTTTCCTGCACTGGTCTTTCCTTGCAGCATAGGGGATTCGAAGGAAAACGAAAGAGCGCCCCGCGCAAATTTGAACTACAGCAGCTGTGCGCTGCAGCCGATTGCCGCCATCAGCGGCAGCACGCGCACAAGTGGCAGCTTCATCACCGTCAGCAGGACCGCCGCGCAGCCGATCAGGCCCACCGCGACCGGATCGAACCCGGCAGCGTCCGGCACCGGCAGCTGGACCGGCCCGAACTGGGCGGGCGTGACGGTATCGAAGACCACCAGCAGGAAGAACCAGGTCGACAGGTTCAGGATCACCCCGACCACGGCACAGGTGATCGCTTTCAGCGCAGCGCCAAGGCGCCGATGCCCGGTGATCCGCTCCAGAAAGGGCGCGGCGGTGAAAATCCAGAGGAAACAGGGCACAAAAGTGGCCCAGAGCGCAATAGCACCGGCGGCAAGCGCCAGCCCCAAACCGCCCTGCAGGGCACCTGACAGCATGGCCACGAACTGCGTCACCAGGATCAGCGGCCCGGGCGTGGTTTCAGCCAGTCCCAGCGCATCGATCATCTGCAGCGCAGTGATCCACCCGTAGTCTTCGACCACGGTCTGGCTCATGTAGGCCAGCACCGCATAGGCACCGCCAAAGGTAACCACGGCCAGCTTGGCAAAGAACCAGCCCAGCTCGGCCAGGAAGCTGAACCCCAGGGCGGAAAGGGCCACCAGCGGCAGTAGCCACAAGGTGATCCAGGTCAGAACGGTTGCACCAATGCGACTGGGATTCAGGCTGGTATGGGTCGGGGCAACCGCGGCCAAAGGCGCTGAGGGTGCGGTGACCGCTCCAAAAAGTCCCGCGCCAAGCACGATGAGCGGAAAGGGCAAGCCAAGGGCAAAGAGGCCGACAAAGGCCACCAGAGCCAGGCCCAGCGCCCGGCGGTTGGTCAGGGTTTTACGCGACAGCGCAATCAGCGCCTGGGCGACCACCACCACCACAGTTGCCTTGATCCCCGACATCGCCGCCTGCACCAGCGGCACATCGCCGAACCGGGCGTAGATCAGGGTCAGACAGGCGATGATCAGCGCGCCGGGCAGAACAAACAGGCCGCCAGAGATCAGCCCCCCCAGCTTGCCGCGCAGGCGCCAGCCGGCATAGGTGGCCAGCTGCATGGCCTCGGGCCCCGGCAGCATCATGCAAAACGACAGCGCGCGCAGGAAGCCGTCTTCCTCCAGCCATTTGCGGTCCTCGACCAGTTCCTTGTGCATCAGGGCGATCTGGGCGGCGGGACCGCCAAAGGACAGCAGCCCGATCCGTCCGAAGACCCGGAAAAGTTCGGTGAATGGAATCATGTGGTCGACCCTGCACACAGTAACGGGATTGCCGGTCGTCTACGCTGTCCGGACCGGCTTGGCAAAGACCGATGGTCCGGCTGGGGCAGGAAACGCGCACAGCGGTTCGATCATATCAGGTAGGCAGGAGAGGGTAGCGCAGGTTTCTGTTGCCAGGGACCTGCAACCCCCGCCTGCCGCGGCTAGGCGACAGGGCTTAAGTTTCGGTGTTGGTTACTGCTTACGCAGCAACTGCAACCGGAGCACGATTGTCGTTTGCAATTGTACTAGTTTCGCCGGTAACGGTGGCAGACAGCCGAGACAAAGCTAACCCCTTTAGACGTCCGTCGATCCTATTTCGGCCCCAAAGTCCCCAAACGAAGGATGTTGGTGGAGCCGCCGGGTACCGCCCCCGGGTCCGATCCGCTTATTGCGAGCGCGTTTATGTCCATAGTCCCCGAGGGAACGCCCCGAATATAGGTGGTTTTCCGGCGGGTGCAACGGAGAACGAAATCCTGCGAGGATTTCGTTTCGTTTTCTTGTGAAGAAAACGGGTCCTGTGGAGAGGTGGTCGCCGGTGCCGAAATCTTTGTAAGATTTCGGGCCGTTTTCCGTGTCGGAAAACGGGGCGTCAGATCAGGCGGCGAATGGGGGCCTGATTGCAAAAGATCACAAGCTGTTCGCGGTTCTGTACCACCTGGTAGCCGCGGGCACGCGCCTCGCGCAGAAACAGCTCCATCCCCGCGTAGCGTTCGATATCACGGCGTTTGCGTCGGATCACCTGGCCCGAAGTGACCGACTTCGATGAAAAGAGATCCCGCAACCAGATCTCCGGTGACAGGGGGGAACCGGGGTGTACCATGATCCGGATCCCACCTGATCAGGGTAAAGATCAGGTTAATCAGCCCTTTGCCTTTGCCCGCGCTTCCATCACGTCATGGGCCAGCGTGGTGGTATAGGCGCACAGCGTCGCCAGATGCGCGTCGACCTCGGCGGCCTGTCCGGCCTCCAGCGCGTCAGCGATCTGCGTGTGCAGCTCCACGATCCGCTCGCGATCGCGCGCCGTGAAGGTGATCATGTTCATCAGCGGTTGCATGGCCTCCACCGCGCCGGCCAGCTGATAGGACAGCACCGGGTTGCCCGCACCATCCACCAACGCCCGGTGAAAGGACACGTCAGAGGCACAGAAGGCCTCATCGGTCAGCCCGGGCTGGGTCTGGCGGAAGATCTCGGCCCGCATGGTGGCCAGGTGATCTGCCGTGCGGCGCTCTGCCGACAGGGGCGCGCAGGCCCGCTCCAGCGCATAGCGTGCCTCACAGGCGGTGTCGAAACTGACGGCGTTCATCGACAAGAGCAGAGTCGAGGTGGTCACCTGCTGGGGATAGGCGTCCTCGAAGCTGATACGATTGACGAACGCCCCGCCGGACGCGCCCCGCTGGGTGCGGATCAGAGATTGGGCGGCCAGCCGTTTCAGCGCCTCGCGCACAGTGGGGCGCGACACCTGGAAGTGATCCGACAGTTCCGCCTCTGATGGCAGGCGTTCATCCACGTTCAGATCGCCACTGATGATCGCATCCCGGATCGCCTGGGCAATCTGGGCCGAGAGGTCGGTTCTGCTTTTCGGATCGATCTTCATGCGCGTTCCCTTTTTGCCGGGCAATCGGCCCGTCACCGGACTGGGCCTGCAAAATTCATTTGTCAGACATTTAAAAGTCTGACATTTAAATTGGCAAGCACCGAGTCGTGCTCCGTGATAGGCGAAGTCGGGCTGGAAAGCCATTGCACAGCCGTTCCACCGGACGCGCACCCGTTGCCGCTCAACTGGTCGAGGAACTGGATATGGCCGTTATTTCACCGTCGCGCCGGGTTCGGCGCACCCCTTTTTCCGATGGCGTGGAAGCAGCCGGGGTCAAGGGATATACCGTTTACAACCGTATGCTGCTGCCCACGGTGTTCGAGTCCGTGGAAGCGGATTACCATCATCTGAAACGGGACGTGCAGGTCTGGGATGTGGCCTGCGAACGTCAGGTTCAGCTGCAGGGGCCGGATGCGGCCCGGTTGCTGCAGATGCTGACCCCGCGCAACGTGGCACGCATGGGGCAGGACCGCTGTTTCTATGTTCCGGTCGTCGATCAGAACGGCGGTATGCTGAATGACCCGGTGGCGCTGCAGGCGGGCGAAGACACCTATTGGATCTCCATCGCGGACAGCGATCTGCTGCTCTGGGCCAAGGGGATCGCGGCGGCCAATGACCTGAATGTGGCGGTGACCGAACCGGATGTTTCGCCGCTGGCGGTGCAGGGTCCAAAGGCCGACGCGCTGATGGCGCGGGTGTTCGGCGAGGCGGTGACCAACCTGCGGTTCTTTGGCATGGCGCGGTTTGCCTTTCAGGACCGCAACTTGATCGTGGCGCGCTCGGGCTATTCGAAACAGGGCGGGTTCGAGATCTATGTCGAAGGGTCCGAGCTGGGCATGCCGCTGTGGAATGCGCTGTTTGAGGCCGGTGAGGATCTGAACGTGCGGGCCGGGTGTCCGAACCTGATCGAGCGTATCGAGGGCGGGCTGCTGAGCTACGGCAATGATATGACCGACGAAAACTCGCCGCTGGAATGCGGTTTGCGCAAGTTCGTCGATGCGGATGTCCTGGACCAGTGTTACGGCGGTCGTGCGCTGCGCGAAGAGATGGAGGCCGGATCGAAGCGCAAGATCTGTGCTGTGTCCATCGAAGGGGATCTGCCGCCCTGCGATCGCGCCTGGCCGGTTCTGGCTGATGGCACGCAGGTGGGGCTGATCACCTCGTCAGCCCGCTCGCCGGACTTTGGGACCAATGTGGCGATTGCCATGCTGGATCGGGACTACTGGAACGCGGGGACGCGCCTTGAGGTCCAAACACAGGACGGTATGGCGCGCGCGCAGGTGGAACCGAAGTTCTGGATTTAAGCGGGGCAGGGCCGTTGCCCGCCGGGCAGGCGGGCGCGGGTGCCCCAAGTGATTTTGCGAAACGGGGGCGATCTGCCTCCGGCAAGGAAAGGGAGTATGCAGATGTTCAATGCATTGGTTGTGAACAAGGACGAAGAAAGCGGCAAGACCCACGCCGCGGTAGAGCAGATGTCGGTGGATCAGCTGCCTGAAGCTGAGGTGCTGGTGTCGGTCGATTATTCGACCGTGAACTACAAGGACGGGCTGTGTGTTGGCCCCGGCGGCGGTCTGGTCCGCAAATATCCGCACATCCCCGGCATCGACTTTGCCGGCACGGTCGAAGCCAGCAGCGATGATCGCTATGCGCCGGGTGACAAGGTGGTCCTGACCGGCTGGCGCGTGGGTGAGGCCCATTGGGGCGGCTATGCGCAGAAGGCCCGCGTCAAGGCAGATTGGCTGGTGCCGCTGCCCGAAGGGCTGGATGCCCGTCAGGCCATGGCGGTGGGGACCGCAGGGTTCACCGCGATGCTGGCCGTCATGGCGCTGGAAGATCACGGTCTGAAACCGGGTCAGGGCCCGGTGCTGGTGACCGGTGCCGCCGGCGGTGTCGGCTCGGTCGCGACCGCGATTCTGGCCAACCTGGGTTACGAGGTGGCGGGCGTCACCGGTCGCCCCGAAACCGAGGGCTACCTGAAGGAACTGGGCGCCACGCAGATCGTGCCGCGCGAAGAGCTGAACGAGACCACCAAACGCCCGCTGGAAAGCGAAAACTGGGCCGGTTGCATTGATGCCGTGGGGGGCGCGATGCTGGCCCGCGTGCTGGGTCAGATGAAATACGGGGCCTCCGTGGCCGCGGTTGGTCTGGCCGGTGGCGCAGGTCTGCCCGCGACGGTGATCCCCTTCCTGCTGCGCGGCGTGAACCTGCTGGGTATCGACAGCGTCATGCAGCCCTATGACAACCGCCTGCGCGCCTGGCAGCGGATCGCAACCGATCTGCCGATGGACAAGCTGGAGGCGATGATCCGCCCGGCAACCCTCTCCGATCTGCCACAACTTGGCGCGGACATCCTGAAAGGGCAGGTCCAGGGGCGTGTCGTCGTGGATGTGAACGCCTGAGGCTTTCTGTAATTGAATGCTCTGAAGGGGTCCGGATCCGGGCCCCTTTTTCTTTTGCATAGAACAGTTTGATAATAACATTCCAAAAATCGCAACTGTATTGATCCTGATCAAATGAAACATTCCATCCGCGCGATACATGCAAACAGGCATCTGACATGAGTGTTTTCAGATGCGTCTGTCCGATTTGAACAAAGGATCCCAAGATGAAACGAGTTATGTTGGCGGCTGCCGTTGCTGTTGCCGGTCTGGCCACCTCTGCGGCGGCGGAAAAGGCCAAGTCCCTGGTCACGATCCTGACCGCGCCGGAACCTCAGACACAGCTGATGGCGATGGTGCTGACCATGCAGTCGCTCAAGCAGGGGGCAGAGGCCCGTGTTCTGCTCTGTGGTCCGGCAGCAGATCTTGCGCTGAAGGCCGCGCCTGCCTGGGCCACCGCCGGCCAGCCGCCCAAGAACATGAGCCCGCAGGGGCTGATGCAGAAGATCGCCGGACATCCCAACGCCAAGGTCGAGGTTTGCGCCATCTACCTGCCGGGTCTGGGACAGGGGTCGGAGGTCCTGTTGGACGGTGTTGGCGTGGCCAAGCCAGGTGATATGGCCGCCGGGATCCTTGAGGCCGACACCACGATGAGCTTCTGATCCCGGTTCGCCTTTGACCAAAGGCGGCCCTGGCCGAAAACATCTTGACCCGGTGCGGCGCGCTTCGTTACGTGAGGATCGTTCTGCACCGGGATTTTCGGACTTGCAGGGCTGCTGCTGCTTCCTCACATTCGCGACGGGGGCCGTGGCTCGGCTGGAAGACCTGCCATGTTCCGGGGATCCGAACATGCAGGGATCGTCGGGAAACGGCTATGAACGTGAGGAGTGATGCACAATGGCCAACTTGGATATCGAATTCGTCCGGGCACAGTTTCCGGCCTTTTCGGAACCGTCCCTGCAGGGGCAGGCCTTCTTTGAAAACGCAGGCGGATCCTACACCTGCAAGCAGGTCATCGACCGGCTGACCCGGTTCTACACCCAGCGCAAGGTACAGCCCTATGCCCCTTATGAGGCCTCGCGCCTTGGGGGCGCGGAAATGGACGAAGCGCGCGAGCGTATGGCGGCTCTGATGGGGGTGGCCACCGATGAGCTGAGCTTTGGGCCTTCGACCACGCAGAACACCTATGTGCTGGCCCAGGCGTTCCGGCAGATGCTGTCGCCGGGCGAAGCGATCATCGTGACCAATCAGGATCACGAAGCCAACACCGGCCCGTGGCGGCGTCTGGTGGAGGCCGGTATCGAAGTGCGCGAATGGAAGCTGGATCCGCAGTCCGGCCGCCTGGAACTGGCCGCGCTGGAGAACC
>JALEGX010000112.1 GCA_022763485.1 Paracoccaceae bacterium
ATCTTCAAGAAGCTGGCCTATACGCCCTATGGCAAGGGCGGGCTGGCCTTTGCCCCCAATTGCAATGACACGGGCGAACCCGGACGGCGGCGCCCGGGCCTGGCCATCCTGTCCCGCTTCGGCTTTGATGGGATCCCGGAGGTCATTCAGGACCTGCCACAGCCGCTGGACATCCCGATGTCCGCGTTGGGGGGCGAAGAGGACGCGGGCTATTTCACCCTGCGTCGCCTGTCGCGCCCGATCCTGCGCGCCCGGATCCCGGTGCATGGGCGCACCATTACGGTGTTCAACTGCCACCTGAAATCGAAGCTGGGGGAGTTCATCACCCCACAAGGCGCCGACTTCGCGCCCGAGGCGGTGTTGACCGCCTATGATCCCGCGGGCCGGGCCCTGGGGGCCCTGCGCGCGGCCCTGCGCCGCATGGCCGAAGCCTGGGTGCTGCGGCGGGCGATCCTGGACGAAATGGACCTGGGCAACCCGGTGCTGGTGCTGGGCGATTTCAACGATGGCGAACACGCCGTCAGCAGCGAGATCATCAGCGGCGAAACCCCGTTCCGGAACTATGCCTGGATGCTTCGGCATGACGCCAAACACGCCGGTGACCGCTATTCACGGGAAGAAAGCGAGGACATCACCGAAGCCGTGGACCGCGTGCGCCTGCGGTCGGCCGAGCACATGTTCCTGCGCAAGTCCCTGCGCGATGTGATCTATACCACGGCCTTTGGCGGCGTGTATGAAAGCATCGACCAGATCTACATGTCGCGCCACTTTGATGCGCGCTATGACAAGGCCATCGGCGACATGGTCTATTACAGCGTGTTCAATGACCATCTGACCGACGGCAGCCACCCGGAAGCCCCCTATAACAAGCTGGCCTCTGACCACGGCCAGATCATGGCGCATTTCGACCTCTGGTAGGCCCCCTGCCCGGACGACATCCGCCTGCGCAGCTGCATCTGACCCCATGCCTCAGGTCCAGGCATTCGAGTCCGCGCCTGTCACAATTGAGCCGTAAAATGACCGTCGAATTACCGCAGGGCGGTCCTCTCGCGGTCGCCTTCCCCCGTCATGTTCGACGCTGAAACACCGTCATTTTCAGACGGGACACCAAATCGAGCAGGTCTGGCCCATGATGTACAGGCAGTATTGGACGCAACCCGAAGCAACCTTTTCGGGACATACCAGCAACGGACGACGCTACCGCGTTGATCCGATGAAACGGGTATCGGCCGCCCTTCACTGCATTGACCGTGGTCCTGTTCTGAAGCTCAAGGTGCAAGGACAGGTCTGACCATGGCAATTCTTGACAATGCAATCTGGTTAACCGGGGCCGGAGGCGCGGCCCAGAGCGGCAGCACGGTCCTGACCGAAGGTGGCAACAGCACGACCGTCACCGGGACCTTTACGGCCGGGGCCTGGGACGACAACCAGTCGGGTTACAACGTTGCGGACTTTGGCGCCTTTGGCATCAACGCCCCGATTGAAGCGCAATATGACTTCTCCAATCCGGTCACGGATCTGAGCTTTGACCTGCAGCACGTCAACTCTTCGGGCAGCAGCTATGATGACCGGTTCACCATCCGCGCCTATGACGCATCAGGCAGCCTGATCCCGGCCGCCACGATCATTGCCGGTCTGTCCGGCGTGACCCATCACCTGGTGATCACCAATCCCGACGGATCGGTGACAATCGAGGGCGAGGGCTCGACCGCGGTTGATATCGGCGTATCGGTCGACGGCCCGGTCTCGCGACTGTCCATCACCTTCGAGGATGGCGAGGACGCGCCCCTTTCAGGCGGCGCTGGCATTTCCGACCTGACCTTTACCATTCCGCCGGAACCCGACTTCATCGTCGAAGGCACCGGTGGGGACGATCTGATCGACGTGGATTACCTGGGCGATCCCGAAGGCGACCGCGTGGACAACGCGGATGCAGCCGACGGGTCCGATGATGATGTCATCCAGGCCGGCGACGGCGCAGATACCGTTCTGGCCGGGGCTGGTGACGATTCCGTGGACGCGGGCGGCGGAGATGATTCCGTCGAAGGCGGTGCCGGCAATGACACGCTGCAAGGCGGCGCAGGCAGTGACCTGCTGCAGGGCGGTGCGGATGATGACGAAATCCACGGCGGCGACGATGCCGACACGCTGCAGGGCGATGGCGGCAATGACACGCTCAGCGCGGGCGATGGCGATGACCTGCTGGAAGGCGGGGACGGCAATGACTCCATCACCGCGGGCTGGGGCGATGACACGCTCTACGGCGGCGACGGCAACGACTCGCTGGAAGGTCTTTATGGCAACGACCTGATCTATGCTGGCGCGGGCAACGACCACGTATTCGGACGCGATCAGAACGACCTGATCTATGGTGAAGAAGGTGACGATACGCTGATCGGTTCGCTGGGTGTGGACACGGTCTGGGGCGGCATCGGCAATGACATCCTGGCCGGCAGCCAGGGCAATGACGAAATTCACGGTGGCGCAGGCAATGACCTGGTGTTCATCGGCGTGGCCGAAGATTCCGACCGCATTTTCCTGGACGAAGGCAACGACTTCCTGGATGGCGGTTCTGCTGGCTCTTCCTTCTATGGCGAGGGCGGCACCGGCAACGACGGCATGAACGGCGGCGTCGGCAATGACACGCTGCATGGCGACGAAGGCGACGACCGGATCAGCGGCGGCGCTGGCGGCGACTCCCTGACCGGGGGCGCGGACAATGACTCCGTCGCAGGCGACTCGGGCGCAGACACCATCGAAGGTGGCACCGGCGCCGACACGCTGGATGGCGGCACCGAGGCCGACAGCATTTCCGGCGGTGAAGGCAACGACTCGATCCTTGGCGGCGACGGCAAGGACACCATCCGCGCCGATGAAGGCGATGATACCGTGTTTGGGGGCGAAGGCGACGACAGCATCTTTGGCTTCGAAGGCAGCGATTCTGTCGATGGCGGCGGTGGGGATGACTACATCAACACCCGCACATCGGTGGGCACCGGCGTGCCCGACCGCGGCTATCCCGGCTCGTTTACCGGCGACGCCGATCCGCTGAACGACCGGGACACCGTCGAAGGCGGCACCGGCAATGACACCATCCTCAGCGGCGATGACAATGACCTTGTCTCAGGCGGTGAAGGCACCGATTCCATCGACGCGGGCTTTGACGATGACACCGTCACCGGCGGAGACGGCGCGGACACCATCGTCGGCGGCGAAGGAAGTGACAGCATTTCAGGCGGCGCCGATGGTGACCTGATCTATGGCGGCGTCTCCCCGACCGATTTCGATCCCTTCAGCCTGCCCGATGCAACCGACCTGCTGCCTGACAATGGCCGCGACACCATCGACGGTGGCGACGGCAATGACACCATCTATGGCATGGATGACACCGACGTCCTGCAGGGTGGCGCAGGGACGGATCAGCTGCATGGCGGTCTGGACAATGACACCCTGTCCGGCGGCGCGGATGGCGACAGCCTGTTCGGCGATTCCGGCGATGACAGCCTGTCCGGCGACGAAGGCGACGATCTGCTGAAGGGCGGCACCGGCAATGACACGCTGACCGGCGGCAGCGGCGCGGATACCCTGATGGGCGGCGACGACCGCGACCTGTTCTTTGGCGGCGATGGGGACATCATCGACGGCGGCGAAGGCGGGGACGATTTCGACCAGCTGGATCTGAGCGTGCTTGGCGGGTCTGCCAACACCAATGTGATCCTGGACCCGACCAACAGCGAAAACGGCACCGTCGAAATGCTCGACGCCGGCGGCAATGTTGTTGGCAGCTTCTTCTTCACCAATATCGAACGCATCATCCCCTGCTTCACGCCGGGAACCTTGATCCACACCTCGCGCGGTGAGATCCCGGTCGAGGCGCTGTCCGTGGGCGATCGCGTGATCACCAGCGACAATGGCGAACAGACCATCCGCTGGATCGGCACCCGCACCCTGACGGCCGAGGATCTGGAAGAGACACCTGCCTTCCAACCCGTGCTGATCCGCCAGGATGCGCTGGGGCTGGGCATTCCCAACCGCGACATGCGGGTCTCCCCCCAGCACCGGATGCTGCTGACTGGCAGCAAGGCCGAAATGCTGTTCGGAGAATATGAGGTGCTGGCCGCAGCCCTGCACCTGGTGAACGGCACCTCCATCGTGCGGGAACAGCAAAGCAGCGTGACCTATATCCACCTGCTGTTCGACCAGCATGAGATCATCCGCGCCGATGGCGCCTGGACCGAAAGCTTCCAGCCCGGGGATCTGACCCTCAGCGGTATGGAGTTCGACCAGCGCGAAGAGCTCTATGCCCTCTTCCCCGAGCTGGCCACGTCGGATCGCAGCTATACCTGCGCGCGGATGTCCCTGAAATCCTATGAGGCCGAGCTTCTGGGGCCGGACCTGACCGGCGCCTGACAGGGGCCGCCGCTCAGGCGTCCTGCGCGCTCAGAATACGCTCTGCTTCACTGCGCAGGATATCTGCCAGAACCTGACTGCCGGGACGGGGCTCGGGCAATTGTGGTTGCACAAGGGCAATGTCCCGCTGTGCCGCCGGATCCTTCAGCAGAAACATCGCGACATCGGTTCCCCTGCGCGCCTCGGTGGCGGCATAGATGCTGGGCAGGATGGCCACGCCCGCCCCTGTTGCCGCCATCAGGCGAATGGCATCCAGACTGGTGCCCTCATATTCATCCGAAACGCGCCCGCCCGCGCTGGCCGCCAGCCCCGCCACGATATGGGACAGCCGGTGCCCGGTGCCCAGCGTCAGACAGGTCTGACCGGCCAGATCGGTCAGCGACATCTGTTTGCGCCGCTTGGCAAAGGGATGATCCAGCGCCACCGCAGCCCAGAGTTTTTCCTCAAACAGATGGGTCTTGCGGGATCCGGGGTGATCTTCGGGGGTCGAGATGATCATGTCCAGCCGCCCGCTGCGCAGCCCCTCGTCCAGATCCCGGGTGCTTTCCTCGCGCACGATCAGGCGGAAGCTGGGATGTTCGCGGTGCAGCCGGCGGACAACGCCCGGCAACAGGTAGGGCCCGATGGAGGGCAAGACGCCCAGCCGCAACCGCCCCTGAAAGATCCCCCCGCCGCTGGCGGCCGCGCGCAGATCCTGCAATTCATGCAGGATGTGACGTGCCCTCCGGACCACCTCCTCCCCCGCCGGGGTGATCTTTGCCCCCGCCCGGCCGCGCTGAAACAGCGTGACGTTCAGGTCCGCTTCGACCTCGGCCAATTGGGCAGACAGGCTGGGCTGGCTGACGTTGAGCTGTGCCGCGGCCAAGCCGACCTGACCGGTTTCAGCCACCGCAACAATGTATTCCAGCTGTCGCAATGTTGGGCGCAATATAGTCTCCACCTATGAAAAGCTGAGTTTATATATATTTGAAAGTATGTTTATTTCAATCGATATCGCCGTCACCAAGAACGATAGGCGGACCTCACATGGAAAGAACTCTCTCCCGAATTCAGGCATTCATGAAACTGGAGGCCAGCGCAGGCCTGATCCTGATGGGGGTGGCCGTGCTGGCAATGCTTGCGGCCAACAGCGCCTTTGCGCCGTTCTATCACGGCTTTCTGGGAACCAACGTCCGGGTTGGCATCGGCAGCTTCGAAATCTCGAAGCCCGCGCTTTTGTGGATCAACGACGGCCTGATGGCGGTCTTCTTCTTTCTGGTGGGGCTGGAGATCAAACGCGAGGTGCTGCAAGGGGAATTGTCCAGCTTCGACAAGGCGGTGCTGCCGGTTCTGGCGGCCATCGGCGGCATGGCGATCCCGGCGCTGGTCTTCGTGGTGATCAACTGGGGCTCACCTGACACGCTCAACGGCTGGGCCGTGCCGATGGCAACCGACATCGCCTTTGCCCTTGGCATCCTGGCGCTGATCGGCACGCGGGCCCCGGTGTCGTTGAAGGTGTTCCTGCTGGCCGTGGCGATCATCGACGACCTGGGCGCGATCATCATCATTGCGGTGTTCTACACCTCCGACCTGTCGACCAATGCGCTGACCCTGTCGATGTTGGGCTTTGCGCTTGCGGTCACGCTGAACCGGATGGGCATCCAGCGCACCGCCCCCTACCTGATCGTCGGGATCTTCATGTGGGCCTGTGTGCTGAAATCGGGCGTCCACGCCACGCTGGCCGGGGTGCTGATCGCACTGGCGATCCCGCTGAAACGCAAGGACGGAGACAAGGCGCTGCTGCACCGTCTGGAACATGCACTGCACCCGTGGGTTGCCTTCCTGATCCTGCCGGTCTTTGCCTTCGCCAATGCCGGGGTGAACCTGCAGGGCCTGTCCTTTGCACAGCTGACCACCCCGCTGACCCTGGGCATTGCCATGGGGCTGCTGATCGGCAAGCAGATCGGTGTGCTTGTCGCCACCTGGATCGGCGTGAAAAGCGGTCTGGCGCGACTGCCCCAAGGCGTCGACTGGCGACATGTCTATGGCGTGGCCTGTCTGACCGGGGTGGGTTTCACCATGAGCCTGTTCATCGGCTCGCTGGCCTTCGACACGAATGAACAGATGAATGCGGTCCGGCTGGGCGTCATCAGCGGCTCCATCATCTCCGGTCTGCTGGGCTTTGCGGTGCTGCGCTTCTCTGCACCGCAGGCCGCCCCCCTCCTCCAACCCTCCAAATAATACGAACTTGGGACAGTCATGGAACTCTCAATCGCCGCCCTGGCGAGCAATCTGCTCGCGCCAACGATCCTCTTCTTTGTCCTCGGACTGATCGCCGCGATCGCGCGTAGCGACCTGTCGATCCCGGATGGGGCCGCAAAGGTCATGTCGATCTACCTGCTGCTGGCCATCGGCTTCAAAGGCGGGGCCGCGGTTGCCGAAAGCGGGGTGGACGGCCAGCTTATCGCCTCGCTGGGGGCGGGCATTGTCCTGTCCTTCGTCCTGCCGTTTGCCGCCTACGGGCTGCTCAAGGTGATGACCCGGCTGGATGGGCTGAACGCCGCGGCCGTGGCCGGTCACTATGGATCCATCTCCATCGTGACTTTCGTCACCGCAGTCAGCCTGCTGGAGGCACGCGACATCACGTCCGAAGGGTATCTGGTCGCGGTTGCCGCCGTCATGGAAGTGCCCGCCATCATGTCGGCCCTGTGGATCGCCGCGCGCAAGGGGGGTGTCTCAGCGGTTGATTGCTCGCTGTTCCGGCACATCCTGGGCAATGGCTCGATCGTGCTGCTGGTCGGCTCCTTTGCCATCGGCGCTGCAACCGGTGAATCCGGCCTGAACGATCTGCACCCCTTCATCGTGGTGCCCTTCACCGGCGTGCTGGCGCTGTTCCTGCTGGACATGGGCCTGTCCGCCGGGCGCAGCCTGCTGGAAAACCGCAAGGACATCTCGGGCGGGCTGCTGGCCTTCGGGTGTCTCATGCCGGTGATCGGCAGCCTGTTCGGCCTGGCTGCGGCCAAGCTGGTGGGCCTGTCCGTCGGGGGCACCTTCCTGCTGATGGTGCTCAGCGCGTCGGCCTCCTATATCGCGGTGCCCGCCGCGATGCGCCTGGCGCTGCCGCAGGCTAAATCCGGGATCTATCTGACCCTGGCCCTGGGCGTCACCTTCCCGTTCAACCTGACGCTTGGCATGCCCCTCTACTTCCTGCTTGCAAGCGCGTTCTGATATCGCCGCAGGATGCTTTCGCAACAGGGCCATCTTCGGATGGCCCTGTTGCTGTTCCCCACACTTTGGGGTGCATATTTTCAGGGCCTTACGCCCATCATACGATCAACGGATCAGCGCTTGCCTGCCACCCGGCCGCCCCGACGTTGAACACCACCCCGGAATACGCCATAGTATCCCACAAAGCCGGGCAAGGGGGCAGAAGACCCACGGACACCGGCAAGAACGCATGAGGCCAGAGAAATGAAATACCTGCTTTCCGCCGTGCTCTGCGCGGGCACCCTGACCGTCGTGACGCCTCCGCCTGTTGAGGCCGGCGCCATCAGCCGGGCATGTCTGAGCGCGGGTCGCAAGGCATCAAGCCCGGCGCTCTGCCGCTGTATTCAGCGCGTGGCCAACAACAGCCTGTCCCGTGGCGAGCGCAAGACCGTCGCCAAGTGGTTCAAGGATCCGCATCAGGCACAGGTCGTCCGCCAATCCAGCCGCTCCTCTGATGAACGTCTCTGGAAGAAATACCGCGCCTTCGGCAGCCGCGCCAGCAAGGTCTGCGGCTAAGCCAGCCTGCGCCCCGTCCGATGCCAGAGGAACCAGCCACGGGGTTTTTGACCTAGGGGGAATTCGCACGGGTCTTGCACCTTGACCAACCCCCTCACTACTTTCACAAACGGCGAAACTGCCGGGAGTGTCGTACATGCTGATGAAAGGCGTAACGTTGAGGGGGCTCGAAGTGTTCGAAGCCTTGGCCAGGACGGGTTCCGTGGCGCAAGCCGCTGAACTGACCGGCCTCAGCCAACCTGCGGTCAGTCAGCAGTTGCGCAATCTGGAAAAGGCGCTGGGGACCGAACTGGTGGACCACAGCCGCCGCCCGATGCGCGTCACCTCTGCCGGGCGCGGTTTTCTGGCACGCACCCAGGCCGTCCTGTCGGAGTTGCGGCTGGCCCAGAGCGAGCTGACGGTGATGGATCTGACCCACATCAGCACGCTGTCGATCGGTCTGATTGATGATTTCGACAATGACCTGACCCCGCGTCTGGTCTCGATCCTGGCCGACAGCCTGACCAAATGCCGGTTCAAGCTTGTCACCGCCCCGAGCCATGAAATCTCGGCCGCGATGGCAAACCGTGATCTGCATATCGCGGTCTCGGCCAGCACGGGCGAACTACAAGAGGGTGTTCTGGAATTCCCGCTGGTGCGGGATCCCTTCATCCTGGTCGCCCCCAAGGGCATGCTGTCGGATCCCACCCAGGAACTGGACATGCTCAGCAAGACGCCGTTGTTGCGCTACACGAATGAACAGCTGATCAGCCGCCAGATCGAGGCGCATCTTGCCCGCCAACGGCAGGAGTTCGAACTGCGGTTCGAAATAGGCAGCCACCTGGCCCTGATGGCAATGGTTGCGCGCCGCGTCGGCTGGGCCGTCACCACGCCGCTTGGCTACATGCGGGCGGGCCGGTTCCACGATCAGATTGACGCCTTCCCCCTGCCCTTCGGCGCTTCGGCGCGCACGATTTCCCTGTTTGCCGGAGCGGATTGGATGGACGAGGTGCCGCGCGACGTGGCCCAGACCATGCGCCGCCTGGTCCAGAGCCACATGATCGACCCGGCCGTCCTGTCCCTGCCGTGGCTGGCGGATCAGCTGCGGGTCATCGACCCGTAACGCCCTGCGACGGGCAATTTGGGTTTTCTAATGTTACGCCTGAGACGACGCAACGCTGCGCATCCCCTGCGCGGCGCGTTCAATCAGGTCCAGCGTTCCGTCAAAATCCCTCGTGTAATAGGGATCGGGCACATGATCGGTACCGGGTTCATCAAGGAAATCGGTCATCAGGCGCAGTGGCGTGTCGTTCCCTGCAGGCCGCAAGGCTTCGGCATTTTCAAGATTGTCGGCATCCATCACCACGATCAGATCAAAACGGTCGAAGTCGCCGGATTGAAACTGACGTGCGCGCAGGTCAGACAGTTCATACCCCCGGCGCCGCGCGGCCTTCTGCATCGGAGCATAGGGCGGCTCACCGACATGCCAGCCGGATGTTCCAGCACTGTCGGTCACACAGGCCGGATACAGCCTCCGGAACACCCCCTCTGCTGCGGGTGATCGACAGATGTTCCCCAGGCAGACAAACAAGACCCTCAGTGCCATTGCGTTCCCCACTTTTCACAATCTGCGCCCTGAATAGGTGACCCCGCCCAACAGATCCACCCCATCGCCGCCTCCCCGGCACTTGGGTATCGCCTGATGGCCAGGCCTGCGCTAGACCTGCTGTCAGAGCGACAGCGCATAAGGGGGCCTCATGAACAAGATCGTCATTCTGACCGGCGCAGGGATTTCGGCGGAAAGCGGGCTGGGCACCTTCCGCGATGCGGACGGGCTTTGGGCTAGGCACCGCATCGAAGATGTCGCGACCCCCGAAGGGTTTGCCAGGAATCCGGGGCTGGTGCAGGGGTTCTACAACGAACGCCGTGCCAATGCCGCCGACGCGGCTCCCAATGCCGCCCATCAGGCCCTGGCCCGCTTGCAACAGGACTGGCAGGGTGACGTCATCATCGTCACCCAGAATGTGGACGACCTGCATGAAAAGGGTGGTGCGCAGGACGTGCTGCACATGCATGGCACATTGGCCGGCGCCCTTTGCGGTAACTGCGGACATCGCTGGCCATCGCCCGCCACCATGCAGGTGGACGAACCCTGCCCCGCCTGCCAAGCACCCGCAGCGCGCCCCGATGTCGTCTGGTTCGGCGAGATGCCCTATTTCATGGAAGAGATTTACGACCATCTGGCAGAGGCCGACCTGTTTGCGGCGATCGGCACCTCCGGCCAGGTCTATCCGGCGGCAAACTTCGTGCAGGAGGCGGCGATATCGGGGGCCCATACGGTTGAATTGAACCTGGATCCCTCTGCGGTGGTGTCCAACTTTGCCGAGACACGGTTCGGTCCAGCCACGCGTATCGTGCCCGAATGGGTTGATGAGCTGCTGAAAGGCCAGCCCTGAAGCAAAAGGGCCGCCCCGAAAGGGACGGCCCGATCAATCACATGAGGGGGATTGTTCATCCCCTTTGCACAGGGATCAGTTCTTCTGTTCGCCGTGATTCATCTGGCCGTGGTTCATGTGCTTCATGCCATGCTTCGGCATCCGCTCCAGATCCACCGGGATTTCCACGACCATGTCACCGGCCTTTTCGAAGGTCAGCGTGACTGTCACGGTGTCGCCCTGCTCCAGCGACTGGCTCAGTCCCATGAACATCACGTGGTCGCCACCGCGTTGCAGCATATGCGTGCCCCCTGCCGGAATCTCGAACCCGTCTTCGTCGTGGCGCATCTGCATGACGCCGTCCCCGGCATCGATATGGGTGTGCAGTTCAACGCGTTTCGCGATGTCCGAGCTGGCGCCGATCAGGCGATCGGCTTCGCCCGACATGTTCATAATTCCCATGAAGGCCGCACCGGTGGGCGCGCCGGGACGGGCGGACCGGGCATAGGGATCCATGATCTTGATGGCATCGCCAGCGACGGCGGCACCTGCCAGGGTCAGGGTTGCGGCCAGGGTCAGGGTGAAGGATTTGAAAGACATCTGCGTCTCTCCTTTGCAATCTGTAAGTGTCTGTTGTGAAGGGGAATCAGACAGTTACAGGAGGCGCCCGCGCAGGGGCCGTCAGCAAAGGCTTGTAGGAGACCAGAGAGCGCCCGTCAGGGGCCGCAGCAAGCGGTACACCGCCCGTCTGGTGCAAGCGACACAGCTGCGATCCCGGCTCGACCAGGTCGATCAGATGCAACATGCACTCGGGGCAGTAGTGTGGCGGCTTGGTGGGCTGGCCGTGCTCGTCGACATAGACGGTCACAGGCCCGCTGCCGGTACACAGGACCATCTGTCCTGTCGCGTCGGTCATGCCGCGCGCAGCGACTGCGCTGTGTCCCGTCAGGACCAGCGCCGCAACCAGTAGACTGGCCAGATATCTGCGCAGCATCAGCATTCTGCGCAAGATATGACTCCGCGCCCAAGCGGGTTCAAGCGCAATCGGCGCGACAAACCGAAGCCGCCATTCAGACGAACGAAAACACCGCTCTCAGCGTGAGAGCGGTGCTTCGAATTCCGATAAATCAGAACAGATCAAGCTTCGGCAGCAGCAGCCTTGGCGATCTCTTTCTTGATTTTCAGCGCGTTTGCCGACAGATCTTCGTCCTTGGCTTTGGCCAGGAACGCGTCCAGACCACCGCGGTGGTCGACCGAGCGCAGTGCCGAGGAGGAGATGCGCAGCTTGACGCTACGACCCAGGGTTTCGGACTGCAGGGTCACGTCGTTCAGGTTGGGCAGAAAACGACGTTTGGTTTTGTTGTTGGCGTGGCTGACATTGTTGCCAGTCATCGGGCCTTTTCCGGTCAGTTCGCAACGGCGCGACATGTGTTACATCCTTCGTCTCTGGAGGCACCGGAGCCGAGCGAAGCCGAATCGAGTGCCAAATACAAGGGGCGCGGCCATTGGCAGCGCCCGAAAACTGGTTGGATGCGTTTAGGAGGAATCGGGGACCGGGTCAAGTCATTACCCCGGGATTTGTAGCAGTTGTCCCGCCGTTTCCTGCAACTTGCATCGAAAGCCCCGCCCGGACCCGAATTTTCCCAGAAATCACAGGCCGGGCAAAGGGGCGAAAGCGGCCAGTAGCCGCCTGTATTCTTATCCCTGCTCCAGCTCTGCCAGCATATCGCGGGCGGCAACCGAGGGGCTTTTTTCGCCCTGTGCCACCGCGGCGGCCAGCTCTCCCATGCGCGAACGCGCCTGCGCGGTTTCAAGACGGGCCAGCAAGGCGTGGCGCACCTCCTGATCGAACCAGTAACAGGCCTGATCGGCCCGCCTGCGGTCCCAATGCCCATTGTCACGCCGCCAGCCGATCAGCGTCTGCATTTCGTCCCAGGCCTGCGCCAGGCCCTGCTCCTCGACAGCGGACACGGTCATCGCCTTGGGGAATCCCTCAGGGTCCTGTGGCCGCTTGCGCAACAGGCGCAGGGCCCCGGCGTAGTCGGCGCAGGTGCGGATCGCCACCGGCTTCAGATCGCCGTCCGCCTTGTTGACCAGAATCACATCGGCCATCTCCATGATGCCGCGCTTCACCCCTTGCAGCTCATCGCCCCCGGCGGGCGCCAACAGCAGCAGGAACAGATCCGACATCTCGGCCACAACGGTTTCGGACTGCCCCACGCCAACGGTTTCGATCAGAATCACGTCAAAACCGGACGCTTCGCACAGCGCCACCGCTTCGCGTGTGCGCCGCGCGACCCCGCCCAGATGGCTCTGGCTGGGGGATGGCCGGATAAAGGCGTTCCGCTCACGGCTCAGACGCTCCATGCGGGTCTTGTCGCCCAGGATGGAGCCACCCGACCGGGCCGAGCTGGGATCCACCGCCAGAACCGCGACCCGCAGGCCCGACTGTACCAGGAACATGCCGAAGCTTTCGATGAAGGTGGATTTGCCCACGCCAGGCGTACCGGACAGGCCAATCCGCAGCGCCTGGCGATTTGCCCCGGCCAGACGGCCAAGCAACTCGGACGCCTGGGCCCGGTGATCCTCGCGACCGCTTTCCACCAGCGTGATTGCGCGGGCCAGCGCCCGCCTGTCGCCATTCAAGATCTTGTCACTCAGCTGTCCGATATCCATGCGCGCCTTCCCGATTTGGTCGGCATAGATGACGTGCAGTCACCGGGTTTGTCCAGTCAGTTGATCATGCGGGTGGTGCGGCCTGTGGTCCTGTCGCGCTGTCTGTGGCACCCGCCGCGTCTGGACCTGCACGCGGGCTTCCGCAATAAGAGCTTCATGACAACAGCCCTTCCCATCGATGACGTGATCCCGGACCTGCTGCGGGCACTCAGCCTCCATAAGCGGGCGGTTTTGCAGGCCCCGCCCGGCGCGGGCAAGACCACGCGGGTGCCACTTGCCCTGCTGGATGCAGGGCTGATCGATGGCAGGATCGTGATGCTGGAACCCCGGCGTCTGGCCGCGCGTGCGGCGGCCGAGCGCATGGCCGAAACCCTGGGCGAACCCGTGGGGGACACGGTCGGCTATCGCATCCGGGGGGAGGCCAAGACCTCGAAAGCGACCCGAATCGAGGTGGTGACCGAAGGCATCCTGACCCGGATGCTGCAATCCGACCCGGAGCTGTCCGGCGTGGGCGCGGTTCTTTTCGACGAATTTCACGAACGCTCACTGAACGCGGATCTGGGCCTTGCCCTATGTCTGGAAGTGGCAGCGGCGCTGCGCGAAGACCTGACCCTGCTGGCCATGTCGGCCACGCTGGACGCGACCCCGGTCAGCACCTTGATGCAGGCGCCGCTCATCACCTCGGAAGGGCGCGCCTACCCGGTCGAAACCCGCTGGCTGGACACACCTCTGGGTCCCCGGACCAGACGGCTGGACGCGCTTGTGGATCTGGTCACCCGCGCCGAGGCCGAAACCCGGGCCGATGGTGGGGGGATTTTGGTCTTTCTTCCCGGCGAGGGGGAGATCCGGCGCGCGGCCGCCGCGCTGTCGAAGCGTTTGCCGGAGGCCTGCACCGTGCTGCCCCTGTTCGGTGCCCTGCCCTTTGCCGAGCAGCGCGCCGCCATCCGCCCCGCCACCAAGGGCCGCAAGGTTGTTCTGGCGACCTCCATCGCGGAAACCTCGCTAACCATTCAGGACGTCAGGGTCGTGGTGGATATGGGACAGGCCCGCCGGGCGCGCTTCGATCCCGGCTCTGGCATGTCGCGCCTGGTGACGGAGCGCGTCACCCGCGCCGAGGCCACCCAGCGGACAGGCCGCGCCGGTCGTGTGGCGGCTGGCACCTGTTATCGTCTGTGGACCAAGGGCGAGGAAGGCGCGCTTGCCGCCTTCCCCCCGGCCGAGATCGAAGCGGCGGATCTGGCCCCGCTGGCGCTGGAGCTGGCGATCTGGGGCGCGGCGCCTGATGCGCTGGGGTTTCTGACCCAGCCGCCCGAGGGCACATTGGCCGAAGCCCGCCGCCTGTTGCTGCTGCTGGGCGCGCTGGATGCCCGTGGGCTGGTCACGGATCACGGGCGGCAGCTGGCCGCGCTCCCCCTGCACCCCCGGTTGGGCCACATGTTGCTCAAGGCTGGCAAACAGGCCGCACCGCTGGCCGCGCTGCTGGCGGACCGGGATCCGTTGCGCGGCAGCCCCTCTGATCTGTCCCTGCGGCTTGAGGCGCTGCGCGATCCGCAGGGGTTTCAGCGCAACCGCCCCTACCAGCTGGACCGCGGCGCGACCGAACGGATCCGGGCCGAGGCCAAACGTCTGGCCAAGCGGGCCCCCGCTGATCCGGCCCATCTGCCAGCCCAGGCCATGGCGGCCCTCGCCTATCCCGACCGGATCGGCCAACGCCGCAAGGGCGATGCGCCGCGCTTCGTGCTGTCCGGCGGCAAGGGCGCGATCCTGGACGCCTCCGACCCGCTGGCCAATGCGCCTTACATCGTGGCGCTCGATCTGGACGGCAACCCACGCGAAGCGCAGATCCGAATGGCCGCCCAGATCACTCAATCCGAG
>JALEGX010000113.1 GCA_022763485.1 Paracoccaceae bacterium
GAACCGTGTTGCGATGGGAATTGCAGACGCACACAACGGCACATTCACGCCGCACGAAACTGACGGGACCACCCTCATCCCCTGAACTGAGAGGACCCTTTTTTGTCACCCCTAGCGAGGACGCACCTGCCATGACCGAACGAAAGAATACGATCCTTGTTTACGGCAACCGCGCGGAAAATGTAGCACCGCCCCCGTGGTTTCAGGGGGACATGAAGGACAACCCCGCCCGCGCGTGGCTCCAGGCCATCCTACGGGCGCTGATCGACATGGAGGGCAAGCCATGAGCCGGATATTCCCCATCGCAGTTGGGGAAAAAACAGCAGCCAAGATGCTGGATCTGCCAATCGAGAGCTTCCGCTCTCTTGTGTCAGACGGCACCCTGCCCCGCCCCCGAAGCATCGGCCCGCATGAACGCTGGGACGCCGAAGAACTTCGAGCGATAATCCAAGGGCAGATGATCAATGGCTATGAGGATGTTTCATGGTGAAAAAACGGTTCACCACGACGAAAACGGTCAAGGGAAGGACATACCACTATTTCAGGAAAGACGGCCGCTATGTGAGGCTGCCTGACAATCCAAACAGTGAAGAATTTGACCGCGCGTATTGGGCCTTGATGCGTGGCGGCATGGGGCCAGACCAGAAGCGGACCTTCGAAAAGCTCATCGCGAGCTACAAGCAGTCGCCCAAATGGCAGCGCCTGGCGCCGCGCACCAAATCCGACTATTCGAAGGTTCTGGAATACCTTCAGGACGTTGTTGGGAAGCACGACCCAACCAAGATGCGTCGGTCAACGGTGATCGAAGCCCAGATGCGGAACAGCCACCGTGCGAGATTTGCCAATTACATCCCCCACATGTTGTCCATTCTCTTTGAGCACGCCATCGACCTTGACTGGCAGCGCGACAACCCTGCCAAGGGCATCGAGAAGCTGAAAACCGGCGACGGCCACAAGCCTTGGCCGAAGAACGCCATCGAGACGTTCCGAGCCAACACATCCGGCGTCACCTTGCTGATCTTCGAGCTGGCTCTTGGGACGGGCCAGCGGGCGTCAGACCTCACAAGAATGGAATGGGGACATATTGAAGACGGAGGGATCTGGGTCACGCAGGGCAAGACAAAAGCCGAACTCTGGATACCCTTCACCGAGAGGCTACGCGTGACACTGGAAGGCACCAAGCGAAACAGCCTGCGGTTCATCCTCTGCGACCCGCACGGGCGGCAAATGAACTATGACCAGATCCAGAAGGCAGTTCACAAAGCGCGCAAGTCTCTCGGACTGTCGCAATACTCCCTGCATGGTCTCCGGTACAGCGCGGCCGGGGAACTGGCAGAGGCCGGGTGTACCGACCAGCAAATTGCAGCGATCACAGGCCACAAAAGCCTGTCGATGGTGCGGAAATACTCAAGAGGCGCGAATCAAAAGAAGCTCGCGAAGTCGGCTCAGGTTCTGCGGGACCAGAACAAGAACGGAACGTGATCGTGGGAAACGAAATGGGAAACTCGTTTTTTCGCCATGGCTGGTCAGACCAACAAGCGCGCCATAAGTCATTGATTTATGGCGGGGAGACAGGGATTCGAACCCTGGGAACGCTCTCACGTTCAACGGTTTTCAAGACCGCCGCATTCGACCACTCTGCCACCTCCCCGGTGTGCGACATCATCTAGGATGTTCGTCCCGGGCAAGCAAGCGAAAACGTCGTGAGTCAGGTGTGTTGCGGGCCCGCGCCGTCGGGGCCCCGCAAGGCGATGATTCTAGCCTGCACGTCCCAGCCCGGCGACAGCCTGGCTGTGTTCAATCGCGATCATGTGGTCGATCAGCGATCGGGCATTGTCCCCGTGCAGCGAAAGATAGGCGACATCCACGCCATCCGAGGGTCTGCTCAGCAGATCAAGGGCCCGCGGACAGTGGATCATCATGCCACCTTCCGCATAGATGACTTCATCATTTTCGAAGATCAGCGTGGTCGTTTCCACACCGGTTGTCGGCTTGATCGGACGGATGCCCCGGTAGCCTTCCATCACATAGGCCGGTACAACCGCATAGGGATCGCCCTGAGCGTCTTCGACAATGTCGCATTCGATCAGCACCCCCTGCCCCGGCATCAGGAACAGTTCGCGGCGGTTACACAGGGCGTCCGCCGGAACGCGCAAGGGCCATTGCTCGATATGCGGGGAGTGTTCAGACGCGAAATGAACCTCGCGGTGGATATCAATCACCTGCTGCATGCCACGGTCAAAGGTCAGCACCTTGTCTCCGACGGCCAGGCCATCGACGGGCCGCCAGCCCAGATTCGAAATGACATGAGTACCCGAGGTCAGACCGTCCTGCCCGGTGATCAGGTTGGAACAGACTTGCGCCTCTTCACGGGGTTTGGCCCAGGGGGACCTGGGAATCAACCAATCCAGCATTGTTTCGCCTCTTCTGCGGCAACCGCATCCTGGGTGATGCGGCGGAACGATATTCTATCAGTGTGCAGGCTGGCGCAGGATCTCGCCAAAGGTTCGACGGCATTGTGGCGAAAACCGGGCAATTTCAAAAACCGAAAACCCGCCCGGATACAGCCGGAAAATCAGCCGTCGAATTCATACCCGAACCGGGCGATATCTGCGGCGCAGCAATCGGCAATGGTTTCGATGATTGGCGTGGTGTAATAGCCGCGGTAATCGCGCTGGCGGGCTGATCGGTTGGCCACCGGCAGATCCAAGGCGAACCCCAGATGATCAAACAGGGGTTGGGCGTCCTGATCGAAGTGTTCAAGGCGAATGAAACATGCGCATTGCTCCGTTCCGTCGGCATGTCGCATGTAGGACGCCGCTGAGGAACTGCGAAACGCCTCCTGCACCATTGGATGGGAAACAAATTCCGCGAACTCAAGGGTTTGCGCCAGCGTCACCGAAGGGTGGTCAAAGCGCTGATCGCGTAGCCAATGGTAATAGCTGACGGCCCGGTCCCACGGGTTTCGCACCATGGTGAAGGCAAACAGCCCCCGCATTACGTCATCGGCAACCAGCCCTTCCAGATCGCTGAGGGTGGAATGTTTCCACAGCCGCCCGCGGGTCTGTGCGTCCTTCACCCTGCGCCGTCGCTTCAACGCTTTGGGCGTGTCGCCCAGCATGATGTCATCCGCCTTGGCCCGCGCCTCCAGCGCCAGCGAAAGCGCCGTACCGCCGGTTTTGGGAATGTGGATAAAGACGTAGGAACGGCCGGTCGACAGGATCATGCAGAAACCCTATCCTCGCCGCCCCGGGAAGAAAACCGGGAAACAGCCTAGCCTTCGGAGCGGAGCGCGATGGTTGCTCCGGCCACGATGATCAGGGCGATCCCCGCCATCTGCCAGGCATTGATCGTCTGACCAAACGCCAACCAGGCGAAACCGGGTCCCACGATCATCACCGAATACTCGAAGACCGCGACAAAGGAGGCCTCGCCCAATTGATAGGCCCGGATGATCAGGAACACCCCCAGCACCGATCCGGCCGCGTGAATGACCGACCAGTGAAAGATGTCCCAGACCGGCCAGACCCACCCCCGTGTCACGAAGCCATCCGCCCCCTGCGGCACCTCCAACGGCCAGATCTCAAGCGCAAACAGTCCACAGGCCCCCATGATCGCTTGTGCAATGAACATGCCAAACAGCATCGACACCGTGCTTTCGCCCTCGCACATGGTGCGTGTCGCAATCGCCCCCAGCGCATAGAACAGCCCACCGGCGACGGGCACCAGAATCAGCAGATCGAAATCGCGGGGATCGGGTTGCAGCACAAACAGGACGCCGGTGAAGCCGATCAGGATCGACAGGATACGGATCTTGCCGATCCGCATGCCCAGAAACAGGACCGAGATCACGACAATGAAAATGGGGGAGGTGAAGAGCCCCGCAAGCGCCTGTGCCAGCGGCATCAGGGCCACCGCGGAGAAGTAGAAGAGCATGGAAACAGCCACCAGCGCACTGCGCAGGGCAACCGCGCCCCAGCGTCGCGGCGCGACCTGCCCGAAGCCGAAGTAGGCCATCAGGAAAATCAGAGGCACGGAAATCACCGTGCGCATCACGTTGAACTGCCAGATCCCGATCTGATCTGCCAGAAGCGGCACGACGTTGTCCGTCAGGCCAATCACGGCCATCGCCGCCAACATGGTATTTGCCGCAGCAATAGGTGAATTTTCGGCCGGAAGTACCATCGCAGACTGTTTCATGCCCTTTCCAATGGCAGCAAGTTTGTGCAATATCTGCTCTCAAAACGACATGCCGCGCGATTCTGGGAGGAAATCAATGGGTTGGATGGCTGACGAAACCGGGCTGGGGAAAACCCCTGCGAACTATGTGCCTTTGACGCCTCTGTCCCACCTGCGCAGGGCATCGCATGTGTTTGCGGACGAGCCCGCGGTGGTCTACGGCAACTTCAGAAAAACATATGCCGAATACTATGACCGCTGCACCCGCCTGGCATCGGCCCTGGCCGGGATGGGTGTGAACCCCGGCGACGTGGTCGCCACGCTGATCCCGAACCTGCCGGCTCAGGCCGAAGCACATTTCGGCGTGCCAGCCTGCGGGGCGATCCTGAACACGATCAACACCCGGTTGGACGTGGACACCGTCAGCTACATCTTCGGCCACGGCGAAGCCAAGGTCGTTCTGGCCGATACCGAATTTGTCCCGCTGGCCGAAGCTGCCAAGGAACGCATGGAAGGTGACGGCCCCCTGATCATCGAGGTCCCGGACGACGCCGCGGGCTTTCCGGCGACCGGTCGCCATCCCGTCTATGAAAGTGTTCTGGGCACTGCCCGCCACGACTTCGACTGGATCATGCCCGAAGATGAATGGGAAAGCCTTGCGCTGAACTATACCTCCGGCACCACCGGACGGCCAAAGGGCGTCGTGTATCACCATCGCGGCGCCTACCTGATGACCATGGGGACCGTGGTCAGCTGGCGCATGGTGATGAAACCGAAATACCTGGCCATCGTGCCGCTGTTCCACTGCAACGGGTGGAACCACACTTGGATGATGCCCATGCTGGGCGGCACGCTGATCTGCTGCCGGAACATCACCGCGCCTGCGATCTATGATGCCATCGCCAACGAAGGCGCGACCCATTTCGGCGGTGCGCCCATCGTCCTGAACATGATCGTCAACGCGCCCGAAGAACAGCGACTGACCTTCGATCACACGGTCGAGGTGTTCACTGCTGGTGCCCCGCCTGCCCCGGCGACGCTGGAAAAGATCGAAAAGCTGGGCTTCCACGTCACCCAGGTCTATGGCCTGACCGAAACCTATGGGCACGTCACCGAATGCCTGTGGAAAGGGGACAAATGGGACGCGCTGGACCAGACCGGACGCGCCGCGATGAAAGCGCGTCAGGGCGTGGCCTTCCCGATGATGGACCACATCACCGTCATGGACGAAAACATGGGTCAGGTCCCGATGAACGGCAAAGAGCAGGGCGAAATCGTCATGCGCGGCAACTCGGTCATGAAAGGGTATCTGAAGAACCCCGAAGCCACCGAGGAAAGCTTCAAGGGGGGGTACTTCCACTCGGGCGATATCGCCGTGCAGCACCCCGACGGCTACATCCAGATCGCGGACCGCGCCAAGGACATCATCATTTCGGGTGGTGAGAATATTTCCTCGGTTGAGGTCGAAGGCGTGCTGATGGGCCATCCCGACGTCAACCTGGCCGCTGTGGTTGCCAAGCCGGATGACAAATGGGGCGAGGTACCTTGTGCCTTTGTTGAACTGAAAGAGGGGGCCACGGCCGACGCGGCAGCGCTGATCGCGTTCAGCCGGGAAACCCTGGCGGGCTTCAAGGCCCCGAAAAAGGTGGTGTTCCAGGAGCTTCCGAAAACCTCCACCGGGAAGATCCAGAAGTTCGAGCTGCGCAAGAAAGCCGCCGACCTGTAAATCAGAAGGTTTCGGGCAACCACACCCAAGTGTGATCAGTTGCCCGAAACCACTTTTGCCGAACAGATTTGCCGCCACCGCCGGGGCGTGTTAGAATCGCTCCAAAATCTGGCTCGAGCATCGCCCCGAAAACATGACTGCGCTCACGCAATATGACCGCCTGGAGGCCACCGGCCTCTGGCGTCCCACCCCCGAGGACCAGCGCCGCGAGGTGATCGTCTCTGTCGGGGATGCCACGCTGACGATTTCCGATCTGAATGACCGGCCGCTGGCACATTGGTCGCTGGCCGCTGTGGAGCGGATGAACCCGGGACAGGAGCCGGCGATCTATCACCCCGATGGCGACCCGTCGGAAACGCTGGAACTGCCGCTGGAAGAGGCGGACATGGTTGCCGCGATCGAACGGCTGCGCCAGGCCATCGACCGCGCCCGGCCTAGGCCCGGACGGCTGCGTCTGGTCATGATCACCGGTATGGTGGCGACCTTGGTGCTGCTGCTGGTCTTCTGGCTGCCCGGCGCAATGCTGAACCACACCGTGCGCGTGGTGCCGGATATTCAGCGCAAGGCGATTGGACAGGCGCTTTTGGGGCGCATTGAACGGGTGTCCGGCCAGGCCTGTGCCAGCGCCGATTCCACCCCCATCCTGCAAACACTGGCAGAGCGCACGAATGCGCATCGGCTTGAGGTTCTGAGCAACGGCATTTCCCAAAGCCTGTATCTGCCCGGTGGTCTGATCATCCTGAACCGTGCTCTGATCGAAGACCATGAAGACCCCGCCGTGGCGGCAGGGGTCATTCTGGCCGAACAGGCCCGGGCCGACCTGCGTGATCCGCTGGCCGAACTGCTGTCCTATGGAGGACCACTGGCCACCTTCCGGATGCTGACCACCGGTCAGGTGTCGCAAGCGATGATGGACCATTATGTTGAGCAGGTCCTGAAAGCCCCCCGCCCAGCGGTCACGGATCAGGACATGCTGGCGCGCTTTGCCCAATCGGCCATTCCGTCCACACCCTACGCCTATGCAACGGATGTCACCGGGGAAACGGTTCTGGGCCTGATCGAGGCGGACCCGATGTCCGGCAGGATTGTTGAACCGGTTCTGTCGGATCGCGATTGGGTCTTGTTGCAAAACATCTGCGGCGGCTGATCGCCCCGGCCATCAACCGAACTGCTGCAAAGAAAAAGACCGGGCCCTGCCCGGTCTTTTCGTGATGACGCTTGCCTGTGCTTATTTGGACAGATGCGCGGAATACCCCATGCCTCTGAGGCGCTGAACCGCGGCTTGCGCCTGACCGCTGTCCGCAAAGGGGCCGGCCAGAACAACGCTTTTCTTGGCCCCACCCCGGGTCACGCTGCCCATGCGCATGGGCAGGCCGGACCCGGCCAGCTGACGCGCGACCTGGCGGGCTTCAGCATCCGAGGAATAGGTGGCGACCCGCACGTAACGCTTGGTCGCAATCTTCGGCGCGCCGACGCCTTCGGCCGAGCGGGTCGACAGGCGCATGCCGCGACGCTTGGCTTCCGCCGGGGATTTGGCGGCGCGTTCGGACAGGGTCACGATCGGGCGATCCGTCGGGATCGAACGCAGGGTTCTGGGCAGCCCGTCTTCCCAGATCTGGGCGGTTTGATGATCCCCCGCTGCCGTGCGAACGCCGCGCAGCGGGTTCAAGCGATCGTCATCCCGGTCAACCGGACGATAGCCATATGGCACAGTTGTATAGGTGCTCAGAACCGCGGGTTTCAGCCCACGCTCAGCCCGTTCGGTGTTCAGGCGATCATCGCCCCAGACGGTGCGATAGCCTTCGGGCACCTCAACATTGCGGGTGTTCTGACGGTTGTCATAGATGTGGCGCTGTACGACCCGGGTGTTGGGGGTCAGATACAGGGACGACTGCGGACCGATCCCCGAACCGTTGCCATAGGTGATCGGCGATTCCGCCTGCGGACCACAGCGCACACCGGGTCCGGTGTTGATGTAGCGCTGGCTGAGCGCCGATGCGTTGGCGCAGCCACCGCTGCGGACCGCCGGTTGCTGTGCGGGCCGCGGTGCGATCTGGACCGGGGCGGGCGCAGGCGCAACGGTGCGCACGGGCTGTTTGCGGACAACCTTCTTCTTCGGCTTGGAAATGGTGCTTGCAACCGTTGGAATAGGCTTCTTGGTGGCCGGTTTCGGCTTTGCAACCGGGGACGGTTTGGCAACCAGCTTGGGCTTTGCCGGTGCAGGTTTCGCCGTAGTAGCGGCGGATGCAGCAGGACGGGCAGCCGGATCAACCGTAATCAAGGTCGGCTGCGATGCCGCCGCCGGTGCCTTGGTTGCACCGGCCACTTTTGTCGGCTGGAAACCGCACACCTGTTTGCGCTCACGGCTGACCCGCGGCACCCATGTCGTGTTGCCGTCGATGCCTGCGCGGATGTAGATACATCCGCGGCTGTCGACATATTGTTTGCCCTTGAAGGACGCTGGCGGGAATTCAGCCGGAGGCTGTGCCCGTCGTAGGGTTTGCCCATGCGCTGCAGTCAACGCCAAGCTGCCACTCAAAACCGCCAATGCAATAATTCTTGTAATGCTCATCCCTGCCCCCACAAGATGTGGGTACAAGAATGCCGCATTTCCGAATCGCTGTAAAGCGGGCTTTTGTCAGCAATTTTCCCCTGCGTTAAGGCAAGTGCAAAAAAGTTTCGGCTTACTTGGTGCCGAACATGCGGTCGCCCGCATCACCCAGTCCCGGCATGATGTAACCGCTTTCGTTCAGCTCACGATCCAGCGACGCGGTGACGATCGGCACATCGGGGTGGGCCTCCTTCATGCGCTGAACACCTTCGGGCGCGGCCAGCAGGCACAGGAAGCGGATATTGTTGGCGCCCGCCTCTTTCAACAGGTCCACCGCCGCTGCCGAACTGTTGCCGGTTGCCAGCATCGGATCAACCGCAATGACCAAGCGGTCCTGCAAGCCCTCGGGCGCCTTGAAGTAGTATTGCACCGGCTTCAGCGTCTCTTCATCGCGGTACATGCCCACAAACCCGACGCGGGCCGAGGGGATCAGTTCCAGTACACCGTCCAGCATACCGTTGCCCGCCCGCAGGATCGACACCAGCGCCAGCTTCTTGCCCGCCAGGATCGGCGCGTCCATTTCTTCCATCGGGGTTTCGATGGGGGTCGAGGTCAGCGGCATTTCCCGGGTGATCTCATAGGCCAGAAGCTGGGTGATTTCGCGCAGCAGGCGGCGGAACCCGGCGGTCGAGGTGCCCTTGTCCCGCATCAGCGTCAGTTTGTGCTGCACCAGCGGGTGATCAACAACGGTCAGATGTTCGGACATGATTTGGCAACCTCTCGTTTGGCTGCACTGATTTAACGGCGCAGAGCCGGTGGGGGCAAGGCAGTTATGACCATTTGGTCAAAGAAAGCTGCGCCCTGCCCCGCGGGCCTCCAATCCCAGATGATGGGCGATGCTGGCCGCAACATCGGCAAACCCCACCCTGCCGATTTCACCCGCACCGCATCCGGCAACCAGAACAGGAACATTTTCACGCGTGTGATCGGTGCCAGGCCAGGTGGGGTCGTTGCCGTGGTCTGCGGTCAGCACAAACATGTCGCCCGGACGCAGTGCCGCCAGGATTGGCCCGATTTGTTCGTCGAACCACTCCAGCGCCCGCGCATAGCCAGCCACATCCCGGCGGTGACCATAGAGGCTGTCAAACTCAACGAAGTTGGCAAAGGTCAGGCTGCCCTCTGCTGCATCGCGCACATGATCGGCCAGATGCTGCATGAGCGTGGCGTCGTCGCCTTTGACCAACGTGTCGATGCCCTGCATGGAAAAGATGTCACCGATCTTGCCAATCGCGTGCACCCGATGCCCCGCTTGCTTCACCCAATTGGTCAGCACCGGCTCCGGCGGGGCAACGGCAAAGTCCCGTCTGTTGCCGGTCCGCACAAAGCCGCTCTGCGCATCCCCCTCAAAGGGGCGCGCGATTACCCGGCCAACTTTCATCGAATGCAGCGTCGGAGCAATCGCCCGGCACAGATCCAGAAGCCGGTCCAACCCGAAATGCTCTTCATGTGCTGCGATCTGAAAGACGCTGTCGGCGGAGGTATAGCAGATGGGCCAGCCCGTCCTTAGGTGTTCAGCCCCAAGATCGGCGATGATCTGCGTGCCCGACGCGTGGCAGTTGCCCAAAATACCCTCAGTCCCGGCAGCGGTTGCAACCTGCGCGCTCAGATCATCAGGAAAGGACGGGACCACATCCGGAAAGCAATGCCATTGCCAGGGCACGGGCACTCCGGCCAGTTCCCAATGGCCGGTTGGCGTATCCTTGCCCGGACTGACCTCACTGGCACAGCCCCAGCGGCCGACCGGTTGCCCCTCCATCCCCGGAAAGGGAATGGGGGAAGACAGTCGCATCGCCGCCCCCAGACCCAGACGTTCCAGATTGGGCACATGCAAGGGGCCGGAACGCCCCTCTTCTGCCCGGCCTGCGGCACATTCGATCGCGATATGGGCCAGCGTGTTGGCCCCAAGATCGGGCAACAGACCATTGAAGAACCGTGCCGCATCGGGGGCGCCCCCGATCCCGACGGAATCCATCACCACAAGGAAAGCACGCGTCATGACACGATCCGATCCATGACAAGCGGCAACCCTCCGGGCAGCGGCTGGTCAGAGAGCGTGATCGCGTTGCGCAGCGCCTCTGCCGCCTGATCGGCGTGCTCTTCGCGGGCCGCATGGACCATCGCAAGGGGCTGCCCCTTTTCAACACGCGCGCCCAGCCGGACAACGCCGGACAAGCCCACGGAGGGATCCACCTGATCGCTTTCCACCTGTCGTCCACCGCCCAGACGCACAACGGCCAGGCCCAGCGCTTCGCCATCAATGCTGGCCACATATCCCGATTGCGCTGCCGTCACTTCGCGGATCACCACCGCTTCGGGCAGGAAGCGCGCGCCTTTTTCCACGAACTCGATAGGACCGCCCACGGCATAGACCATGCGCCCGAACCGTTCAGCGGCGCGCCCGTCCGCCAGCACATTGGCGATCTGGGTTTCGCCTTGCTCAAGCGTCTTCACCAGCCCTGCATCCAGCAGCACTTGCCCGCCCAGCGCCACGCTCAACTCCCAAAGCGGGCCGCCCGCGTCACCGGCCAGGACCTTCAGGACTTCGGCCACCTCCAGCGCGTTGCCCAGCGAGGGCGCAAGCGGCTGGCTCATGTCGCTGAGCAGCGCCGTGGTCTTGCAGCCCGCAGCATTGGCGGTGGACACCAGCGCCTTGGCCAGCTCCCGTGCCTCTGTCACCGACTTCATGAAAGCGCCTGAGCCAACCTTGACGTCCAGCACCAGAGCCTGGGGCGCAGCCGCAAGCTTCTTGGAGAGGATCGAAGCGGTGATCAGGTCCACGCTTTCCACCGTCGCGGTCACATCCCGGATGGCATAGAGCCGCTTGTCCGCGGGCGCGATCTGCCCGGTTGCGCCCACGATGGCGCAGCCGACCTCGGCCACGATGCGCTGCAGATGGGCTTCGGACACCTGCGTCGTAACGCCGGGAATCGCTTCCATCTTGTCCAGCGTTCCGCCGGTATGGCCCAGACCACGGCCCGAAATCATTGGCACATAGGCCCCGCATTCGGCCAGCGCCGGGGCCAGCACCAGCGAGACGCAATCCCCAACGCCGCCGGTGGAATGCTTGTCGATGACAGGTCCCGGCAGGTCCCAGCTCAGCACATCACCGCTGTCCCGCATGGCCAAAGTCAGGGCCCTCCGGCCCGTTTCGCCCAGACCGTTCAGGCAAACCGCCATGGCGAAGGCCCCCGCCTGGGCATCGCTGATCCCCTGATCGGCCAGACCTTGGGCAAACCAGCGCAGGGCCTCTTCGGACACCTCCTGCTTTTGCCGCATGCTGGCAATGATGCTGCGCGCGTCCAAGGGCGTCAGCTCCGTTCCATGTGGTCGGAGCCGAAGGCCCCCGGCAACAGCTGTGCGATGGTGGTGGCCTGTTCGGCCCCATCTGTCGTCGCAAGGATAACAGAGGTTGCGCCTGCCCCGAATTCGGCCAGCTTCTGACGGCATCCCCCGCAGGGCGGAACAGGCGACGGGCTGTCGGCGATGACATAGACCTCGGTCAGCTGGGTTTCGCCGGCGGCGACCATTGCAGCAATGGCGCCGGCTTCGGCACAGGTGCCTTCGGGATAGGCCACGTTTTCCACGTTGCACCCGACATAGACCCTCCCCGAGGCGGACCGGATCGCCGCCCCCACCTTGAAGTTGGAATAGGGAGCGTGGGCATTTTCCCGCACGGCGGCGGCAGCGTCTCTCAGGCTCATGATGTCTCCAATGTGGTTTTGAACGTGCCCGGAAGGCAGACCTCCAACACTTCCAGATTTTCGGTGGCGTCGGCAAGCCGTGTTTTCATCCCCGGCGGAATGACAAAGGCATCGCCTTTTTCCAGCGGGAACGGATCCCGGCCTTCGCCATGCAGGGTCACCTGACCCTCCATGATGAAGGCGAACAGGATGTTGGTGTCATGGCTGGACCAGCAGCTTTCGCCCTCACCCCGGCGCACCACCTGAACGCCCGCCACGCCCTTGGTGTTGTCGTTGATCGTCGTGTCGCGACAGATGAACCCTGGCAGGCGGAAAGGGATCCATTCGGCATCCTTGGCCTGATTGAAGACAAAGCGCTGCCCGTCCCACTCCCGATCCGGGCGATGGGTTTCCGTCGGCAGGGTCATGTCATGATCAATCTCAGTCACATGCTCGGCCGGGACGCCGATTTCAATGACCTGCAGGTCGTCGCTGGCCTCCAGCACCCGGTGACGGATTTCCGGCGGCTGGATGAAGCAATCCCCCGGGTTCAGACGCATGGGCGGCCCCTGGTCCTCGTACACCACGTCCACCCAGCCATGAATGCAGAAGATCAGCTGAAACCCGACCTTGTGGTAATGCACCATATCCGGCACCGGCCCACCGTCGGGGATCCGGATGTGACTGGCAATGATCGAGCCCCCCAGCCGGGAGGGCACCAGATCCCGATAGTGCATCCCGGCGCGTCCGATGATCCACGGGGCCTGATCGGCCAAGCGGCGCACCACGAAGGAATGTTGGGTTTCCGGCAGAACCAGGGGTGGGTCGCGCTCTTCGATTTCAATCCGGGTGCCATTCGGCGCGGTCAGCACGCGGGCGCCATCCGCAAAGCTGTCCGGGGCATCGGTGAGAATGCGAATCGTACCGGGGCTTTCCTCTGCACCCCGCTCTACGCGCACCCGCAGCCCGTGGCCGGAGAACACGGCGATGCTGGGATCATCGGCCGGATAGATCATATCCATGCGCATCCCCAGTGTCTTGGTGAAGAACGGGATGTCCTCGCGCAGCTCTTCTGTCGGCAATCGAACCTCTGCCACTGTATCGGCCATGATGTCTCCCATGATTTTTCGGCAAAGAGTGACCAGTTGGTCAAAAAAAGCAAGCCGCCCTGCGACACCATTGCCGATTTCGGCGGTTTCTCCCGAAGCAAAATTAGTTTAGTGCTAAACTATACCCCCGGAGGACCTTTTCATGCCCGATAACCAGAGCCTGCGTCAGGCCGCGCTTTTCTATCACGAGCACCCCAAACCCGGTAAGCTTGAGATCCGAGCCACCAAGCCCATGGCCAACGGGCGCGATCTGTCGCGCGCCTATTCCCCCGGCGTCGCCGAGGCCTGCCTTGAAATCAAATCGGACGCATCCAACGCCGCGCGCTACACCGCGCGCGGAAATCTGGTGGCCGTTGTCTCGAACGGCTCGGCCGTTCTGGGCCTTGGAAACATCGGCGCACTGGCCTCGAAGCCGGTGATGGAAGGCAAGGCCGTCCTGTTCAAGAAATTCGCCAATATCGACTGCTTCGACATCGAGGTGGATGAAAGCGATCCGGAAAAGCTGGCCGATATCGTCTGCGCTCTGGGCCCGACCTTTGGTGCGATCAATCTGGAAGACATCAAGGCACCCGACTGTTTCATCGTGGAAAAGATCTGCCGCGAGCGCATGAACATCCCGGTCTTCCACGACGACCAGCACGGGACCGCGATCGTTGTGGGGGCCGCAGCCAAGAACGCGCTGCATGTGGCCGGAAAATCCTTCGAAGACATCAAGATCGTCTCAACCGGCGGTGGCGCGGCGGGCATCGCCTGCCTGAACATGCTGTTGAAACTGGGTGTGAAGCGTGAAAATGTCTGGCTCTGCGATATTCACGGGCTGGTCTATGAGGGCCGCACCGAAGACATGAACCCGCAGAAAGCCGCCTTTGCCCAGAAGTCCGACCTGCGCACTCTGGATGAGGTCATCGACGGGGCCGACATGTTCCTGGGGCTTTCGGGCCCCAACGTGCTGAAGCCGGAAATGGTTGCCCGGATGGTGAAGCAGCCGATCATTTTCGCCCTGGCCAACCCGAACCCGGAAATCATGCCGGAAGAGGCGCGGCGCGTGGCCCCAGACGCGATCATCGCGACGGGTCGCAGTGACTTCCCGAACCAGGTGAACAACGTGCTGTGTTTCCCCTTCATTTTCCGCGGCGCACTGGACGTGGGCGCCACAGAAATCAATGACCAGATGCAGATCGCCTGCGTCGACGGGATTGCCGAACTGGCCCGCGCAACCACCAGCGCCGAAGCCGCAGCCGCCTACAAGGGTGAACAGCTGACCTTTGGTGCGGACTACCTGATCCCCAAACCCTTCGACCCGCGCCTTGTGGGGGTGGTCTCTTCCTCGGTGGCGAAGGCTGCGATGGAAAGCGGCGTTGCGACCCGCCCCATTGAGGATCTGGAAACCTACAAGCAGAAGCTGAACCAGAGCGTATTCAAGTCCGCACTGCTGATGCGCCCCGTGTTCGAGGCGGCGCGCGCCGCGTCCCGCCGGATCGTCTTTGCCGAGGGGGAAGACGAACGGGTCCTGCGCGCGGCACAGGCGGTTGTGGAGGAAACCACCGAAACTCCGATCCTGATCGGCCGCCCAGAGGTGATTGACGCGCGCTGCGAACGGCTGGGCCTGTCGATCAGACCGGGCCGCGACTTCCCCATCGTGAACCCGGAAAACGACCCGCGCTACTACGACTACTGGAACTCCTATCACAAGATCATGCAGCGCAAGGGGGTCACACCCGACCTAGCCAAGGCGATCATGCGCACCAACACAACCGCGATTGGCGCAATCATGGTCCATCGTGAGGAGGCCGACAGCCTGATCTGCGGCACCTTCGGTGAATATCGCTGGCACCTGAACTACGCCACGCAGGTTCTGGGCGGTGCGTCTTATGAGCCGCATGGCGCATTGTCGCTGATGATCCTGGAAGATGGCCCGCTGTTCATCGCGGATACGCAGGTCAGAACAGAACCCACGCCCGCGCAGATCGCGCAGACGGTCATCGGTGCCGCGCGCCATGTCCGCCGCTTCGGTATCGAACCCAATATTGCGCTCTGCGCCCAGTCCCAGTTCGGGAACCTGCAATGTGATACCGGCGAACGGATCCGCGCCGCGTTGCAGATCCTGGACAGCAAGCCGCGCGATTTCACCTATGAAGGCGAAATGAACGTGGATGCCGCGCTGGACCCCGATCTGCGCTCGCGGATCTTCCCGAACTCCCGTATGGCAAGCGCGGCCAACACGCTGATCTTTGCCCATGCCGACGCGGCCTCGGGCGTGCGCAACATCCTCAAGATGCGCGCCGACGGGCTGGAAGTCGGGCCAATCCTGATGGGGATGGGCAACAAGGCCCACATCGTTTCGCCCTCGATCACCGCACGCGGGCTGCTGAACATGGCCGCAATTGCCGGCACACCCGTCGCCCATTACGGCTGACCCCAAAGGCCCGCTCTGCCTGAGCGGGCCTTTGCCTTTCGGTCCCGGCACCGTCCCGCGGACATCTCTGCAATATCACCGAGAAGCGCGCGAATCTCTCATAGATTATTTGCACGCCAAAAGTTTGCAACTTTGCAAAAGTTGAATTTCCATACAGCCAGAACTTGCCAAGCCCGGTGGTTTGCAAAAGTTTGCAACCCCCAATGCTTAATAAATGCAAATATCTTGCGATAATCTGACGCTGGGTCTCGCTACAGGCTTGCCCCAAGGTGGGTGCCTCTCCTAACACCTACGTAACGATTTTGGAGGAGAGTGCCATGGGATACAAAGAGGTTTACGAGGCCTGGAAGACAGACCCCGAAGGGTTCTGGCTGGACGCGGCCCAGGCCATTGATTGGGTTGAAGCACCAAAGCAGGCGCTCTTTGACAAGGGCGACAATCTGTATGAGTGGTTTGCCGATGCAAAGGTGAACACCTGCTGGAACGCTGTGGACCGCCACGTCGAAGCCGGCCGTGGCGAACAGACCGCCATCATCTACGACTCTCCGATCACCCACACCAAGCGCGAGATTTCCTATGTCGAGCTGCGCAACCGCGTCGCCAACCTGGCGGGCGCCCTGCGTGCGAAAGGCGTCGAAAAGGGCGATCGCGTCATCATCTACATGCCGATGATCCCCGAAGCTCTGGAAGCGATGCTGGCCTGTGCCCGTCTGGGCGCGGTTCACTCGGTGGTTTTCGGTGGCTTTGCCTCCAACGAACTGGCCGTGCGCATCGACGACGCCAAGCCCAAGGCCATCATTGCTGCCTCCTGTGGTCTGGAGCCCGGTCGCGTTGTTCATTACAAGCCGCTGCTGGATGGTGCCATCGACCTGTCCGAGCACAAGCCCGACTTCTGCGTGATCTTCCAGCGTGAGCAGGAAGTGGCCGAGCTGATCCCCGGTCGTGACGTGAACTGGCACGGCTTCCAGTACGGCGTTGAACCGGCAGAATGTGTCCCGGTCGAAGGCAATCACCCGGCCTATGTCCTTTACACCTCCGGCACCACCGGCCAGCCCAAGGGGGTCATCCGGCACACCGCAGGCCAGCTGGTTGCGCTGAACTGGACCATGAAGAACCTGTACAACGTCGATCCCGGCGATGTGTTCTGGGCGGCCTCCGACGTGGGCTGGGTCGTGGGCCACTCCTACATCTGCTACGGCCCGCTGATCCACGGCAACACCACCATCGTCTTCGAAGGCAAGCCGGTCGGCACCCCCGACGCGGGCACCTTCTGGCGGGTGATTTCCGAGCACAACGTCAAATCCTTCTTCACCGCCCCCACCGCCTTCCGCGCGGTGAAACGCGAAGACCCGACCGGCGAATACGTCAAGAAATACGATCTGAGCTGCCTGAAGCAGGTCTATCTGGCCGGTGAACGCGCCGACCCTGACACCATTGTCTGGGCGCAGGAACAGCTGCAGGTGCCGGTGGTGGATCACTGGTGGCAGACCGAAACCGGCTGGTCCATCGCGGCCAACCCCATCGGCATCGAAGAACTGCCGATCAAGCTGGGTTCGCCCACCGTGCCGATGCCGGGTTACCAGGTCGAAATCCTGGACGATGCCGGCCACCCGGTTGAGCCGGGCACCCTGGGTGCCATCGCGATCAAGCTGCCGCTGCCCCCCGGCACGCTGCCGACCCTGTGGAACGCCGAAGACCGCTTCAAGAAATCCTATCTGAACACCTTCCCCGGCTACTATGAGACCGGCGATGCGGGCATGATGGACGAAGACGGCTATGTCTACATCATGGCGCGCACCGATGACGTCATCAACGTTGCCGGCCACCGTCTGTCGACCGGCGGGATGGAAGAGGTTCTGGCCAGCCACCCGGATGTCGCCGAATGCGCCGTCATTGGCGTGGCCGACCAGCTGAAAGGCCAGATGCCGCTTGGCTTCCTGTGCCTGAATGCCGGATCTGACCGGGATCACGCGGATGTGGTCAAGGAAGTGGTCAAGCTGGTGCGCGAAAAGATCGGCCCGGTTGCCGCGTTCAAACTGGCCGTCGTGGTGGATCGTCTGCCCAAGACCCGCTCGGGCAAGATCCTGCGCGGCACCATGGTCAATATCGCGGATGGAACGCCCTGGAAAATGCCCGCGACGATCGACGATCCGGTCATCCTGGATGAGATCACCGAAGCGCTGCAAAGCATCGGATACGCGAAGTAACAGATGGGCCCGGTCAAACGACCGGGCCTTTTCTTTTCCGGACCATAAATCCGGCACCCCGCGCCCGCTCAGAGGCAGCGGTGAAATTGACACCGCGTCATCGACAGCCCCTCTTTGCATTCCCTCGCCCCGGCCCTACCCTCCTGCCCGTGGAGGTCCTTTTGATGAAGAACGATATTCTCTGGCAGCTTGACGCTACCGAAATCGCCGCACGCACCAGCCAGGGCGAGTTGAGCGCGGAACAGACCGTAACCGCAGCGATCGACCGGATGAACGCGGTCAATCCCGATCTGAACGCGGTTGTCGAAGATCTGAGCACCGAAGCGCTGGAGAGAGCGCGGCAGCTGGACCGAGGCCGCGCTGCCGGTAAACCCAGCGGACCGCTGCACGGGGTGCCGGTGACGATCAAGATCAACGTCGATCAGAAAGGCCATGCCACCAGCAACGGCGTCACCGCGTTGAAGGATCTGATTGCGCCGGACGATGCGCCGATTGTGCGCAACCTGCAGGACGCAGGCGCCGTGGTGATCGGCCGGACCAATACACCAGAGTTCTCCTTTCGCGCGGACACCGACAATCCGCTCTTTGGCCGCACCCATAACCCATGGGGGCGCCATATCTCGCCCGGGGGTTCATCGGGTGGGGCCGGATCGGCGGTCATGGCTGGGATCGGCGCGCTGGCCCATGGCAATGACATCGGCGGGTCGCTGCGGTTTCCGGCCGCAGCCAACGGTGCGGTGACCGTCAAGCCCGGACTGGGCCGCGTCCCGGCCTGGAACCCTTCGCAATCAGCAGAGCGCGGGTTGCTGGCGCAATCCATGTCGGTGCAGGGCCTGATCACCCGCTCCGCCGCCGATCTGCATCTGGCGATGCCCACGATGATCGCACCAGACGCCCGGGACCCCTTCCACGTTCCGATGCCCTGGCGGGGGGAGCCGATGGACGGCCCCCTGAAGGTCGCCTTCACCCGCAACACGTTCGAATACGACCTGCACCCAGAGGTCAACGCCGCGCTGGAAACGGCACGCGATGCGCTGTCGGACGCGGGCTATATCGTGGAAGAGGTCGAACCGCCAAACGTGTTCGAGGCCGGGCGCATCGGCTACCGCGCGCTGATGGGTGAGGTCTGGACCCTGATGAAACAGGATGTGGATGCCTATGGCTCGCAGACCGTTCGCGACATTTTCGAGGTCTATTTTCAGGAGTTCCCCCCGTTTCTGGAAACCGAACTGCTGCAGATGATGGCAAAGCGCAGCCAATATGCCCGTGACTGGTCCCTGTTCCTTCAGGACTACCCGCTGGTGCTGACGCCCTTCCAGCCGCGTCCCTTCTTTGGTCCGGATCGGGACACCGAAGGGGCAGACGGCGTGCATGAGGTGCTGGGCTGCGCCGTCTATTCCTATGCAATGAATTTCCTGGGCCTGCCCGCCGCCTGCGTCCCCTCCAGACTGGCAGAGCTGCCAAAGGGAAAACAGCCGATCAGCGTCCAGATCGTTGCCCGCCGCTGGCGCGAGGATCTGGCCGTGGACGCCGCACAGGCCATCGAAAGCCGCGTGGGACGCATGTGCCAGCCGCTGTGGGATCAGATGGGGTAAAGCAAATTGGGTGCGGTTTGACCCGCACCCAGATGCTACCAGAATAACTTGTTCAAATCCCCACACTCACGGGGTGCGGATGCGGAATTGGGGTTCCGCACCCGCTGGTTGCAAAACATGCACACATGTACTTACCGGGTTCGGACAAGGGATCGTCCGAACTGCTGATTTCAGCAAAGACACCCTAGCCTGACGCGGCGTCCGGTTCTGTGAACTCCTTCACAGCCCAGCAGAATTTTTGAAATTCAGGTGAATTGTTCCGAGATCAGACGCTCTTCCAGCCCGTGCCCCGGGTCAAAGAGAATGCGGTGCTGCACCGTGGGTTCGGATCGGATCTCGACCCAGTCGATATCCTCGATCGAGATGGAATCCGCGTCGGCCATGACCGGACGTTTCTCTGCATCCACCACGTCAAAGCGCACGCGGGCCGAACTTGGCAGCACCGCGCCCCGCCAGCGGCGGGGCCGGAATGCGGCAATCGCGGTCATCGCCAGAACATTGCTGCCGATCGGCAGAATGGGCCCATGGGCCGAGTAGTTATATGCGGTCGAACCTGCCGGCGTCGAAATCAACGCCCCGTCACAAACCAGTTCCGCCATGCGCACCCGGCCATCGATGGTGATCCGCAGCTTTGCCGCCTGCGGACCGGCCCGAAGCAGGGACACTTCGTTGATCGCCAGCGCCTCATGCAGATGCCCCTTGCGGTCCATCGCCGTCATCGCCAGCGGGTTGATGATCTCCTCTTCCGCCGCATCCAGACGATCCAGCAACCTGTTTTCGGCATAATCGTTCATCAAAAAGCCGATGGTGCCTCGGTTCATGCCATAGACCGGCACGTTCAGCTCCTGAAACTTGTGCAGGGTGCGCAGCATGTAGCCATCGCCCCCCAAAGCCACGATCACATCTGCGGCGTCGGGGTCCACATTGCCATAGCGACCGATCAGGGCGGCGCGTGCGGTCTGGGCCACCGGGGCCTCGCTGGCGAGAAAAGCGATTCTCAATGGACAGTCCCCCGGTTTCCGGTCTTACACTTTCGGTTCCGAAACAAGCATACCTTTCCCCGCAACGCCACCCTTGCCGCAGCTTCGTGCGGAAACGTCGCTTTACAGACTTTTTTTCAAGGCGTGTTTCCTATAGGAAATCCACAATTCTCACCCCTTCAAGCGGAGCCAACATGACCGAGACCACCCGTGACCCCGGTTTTTTCACGCAACCCCTTTCCGAGCGGGACCCCGAGCTGTTCGGCGCGATCCGGGATGAGCTGGGCCGCCAGCGCGACGAGATCGAACTGATC